>JBCCIN010000046.1:0-18590 GCA_039028235.1 Pseudomonadota bacterium | reverse complement strand
GCGTTTCGACGATCTCGAACAGACCGACCACTGGGCGTTGATCAGCAATGTCGACAGCGTGCGCGACCGCTATCAGCGGCGCTTTCGCGCGCATATCGACGGCGTCGCCGAGACCTGCCGGTCACTCGGTCTGGCCTGGGGTATGCACCGCACGTCGAGCCCGCCGGAGCCCGCCTTGCTCGCGCTTTACAATGCGCTTGCCGGAACGGTTAGAGGATAGGCGATGCTCAATCTGGGGCTGATCGGCTTCACCTCTCCCTGGCTGCTCACGCTGCTCGTCATCCTGCCGGCCCTTTGGTGGTTGCTCAGGATCACGCCGCCCTCGCCGAAGCTGATCCGCTTCCCCGCCGTCCGCTTTTTTCTCGGCATCGAAGAGGAAGAGGAGACCTCGGCGCGCACGCCGCCCTGGCTTCTCGCCCTTCGCCTTTTTCTCGCATCGCTGCTGATCGTCGCCCTCGCCGGACCGATCTGGAGCCCCGAAGGCGAGATCGAGGGCGACGGTCCGCTGGTCCTCGTGGTGGACGACGGCTGGGCGGCGGCTCCCGGCTGGCAGGCACGCGTCGAGGCGATGGAACGCTTTACCGAGCGTGCCGTCAGGGAAAATCGCGAGGTCCTGCTGCTCGGAACGGCACCCGATCCCAAGGAGCCGTTCTTCCAGCGCTTCGGGGCATCCGACGCCCTGCCGAGCATCGCGAGCTGGCAGCCGAAACCCTGGCCGACGGCACGCGCTGCGGCTCTGGAACGTCTGAGCGCGGAAGCCCTGGAGGATCCGCAGATCCTTTGGCTGTCCGACGGCACGGCCGACGATACCGAGGCGAGACGCGAGGCCGGCGAATTTCAGGCCGCTTTGCGCGATCTCGGCTCACTCACGACTCTGGCCGAGTCGAGCGTCGAACGCGCCCTTCTCCTTCAGCCACCGGAAAGCGATCAAACCGATCTGGTGGCGACAGCCAGGCGACCTGCGGCGGGACCCAGACAAACCGTCGGTCTGGAGGTCTTTGGCCCGAAAGGTGAAGTGCTCGCCCGTCAGCCGCTGATCTTCGATCAAGGAGCCGTCGAGGCCGAAGTGGAGATCGACCTGCCGCGCGATGTGCGCAATCAGATCGCCAGGTTGGAGCTCGATCCCGATCAGGGTGCCGGCGGCACTGTCCTTCTGGACGAACGCTGGCTTCGCCGATCCGTCGGCCTGGTCGGTCTAGGCGCCGAGCGCACGCCGCAGCCTCTTCTCTCCGAACTCTACTATATCGAGCGCGCCCTCGACCGGTATGCCGATCTGCATGAAGGTGATATCCCGACGCTGCTGGAGCAGGACCTTTCGGCGATCGTGCTGACCGACAGCGCGCAGATCAGTGAGGACGATCGCGCCATCCTTGCTGACTGGATCACCGAAGGCGGCGTGCTTCTCCGGTTCGCCGGGCCGCGCCTGGCCAATGCCGAGTTCGACGATCTGGTGCCGGTGCCGCTCCGACGCGGCGACCGCTTTCTCGACGGCACACTCTCCTGGGCGCGTCCTTTGCCGCTCACCGGCTTCGACGAGGCGAGCCCCCTCGGCGGCCTCAATGTTGCCACCGACGACGTCGTCGTGACCCGGCAGGTGCTCGCCCAACCCGGCCCGGCGCTCGCCGCCCACAGCTGGGCTCGCCTGGAGGACGGGACGCCGCTGATCACCGGCCAGAAGCGGGAAAAGGGCTGGCTGGTCCTGGTGCACACCACCGCCAACAGCGACTGGTCTACACTGCCGCTATCCGGCGCCTTCGTCGATCTTCTCCACCGCGTGGTCGGCCTGGGCTCGGGCGTCGGCAGCGCACTTGAGGGGCTGCTCGCCCCGATCGAGATCCTCGATGCTCAGGGCTATCTGGTCGAGCCCGGCCCGGAAGTGCTGCCGGTTCCCGGCGAGGCTCTGGCCGAAACGGCCGCCAGCGCCGTGAACCCACCCGGACTTTACGGCCTGATCGACGCCACCGAAGACAGCCCGAGGCAGGCTCTCAACCTCGCAGGCGCCGTGCCGGACCTGCAGGCTCTCACAGACGTCGATTTTGGCGGTCCAGTGCGCGGCTATGCGCCCGCAAGAGAGCTCAGCTTGATGCCCTGGCTGCTGCTGGGCGCCATGTTGCTGGCGCTGATCGACATGGTGATCGCGCTGGTCCTTCGAGGCCTTCTGCCCGGCTTGCCGCGCGGGCGGGCAACCTCCGGCCAGGCCGCGGCCTTGCTCCTGCTGATCCTGGCGAGTGTCGGCGATGAAGCCCGGGCGCAGGACGCCAAGGATGAGCGCCTCCTCGAATCGGCCAACGAGACCCGCCTCGCTTATGTGGTCACCGGCCTCACCTCGGTCGACGACGTCAGCAAGGCCGGCCTCGACGGTTTGAGCCTTGTGCTGAACCGGCGAACCGCTGTCGAGGCGGGCGATCCGTTGCCGGTCAACCTGAACGTCGACGATCTCGATCTCTACCCGCTGCTCTACTGGCCGATCCCGCCGGAACATCCGGATATCTCCGCGGCGGTGCGGGATCGGGTCGATTCCTATCTGCGTCAGGGCGGCATGATTCTGTTCGACACCGGCGATGCCGGCAGTCTGATCCCAGGCCAGAGCCAGGGCGGCGCCGGCGAGCGGCGGCTGCGCGAACTGCTCGCAGGTATCAACTTGCCGCCGCTCGAGCCCGTGCCTGAGGATCACACGCTCACCCGGTCCTTCTATCTCCTGCAGGATTTCCCGGGGCGCTGGACCGGCCGTCCGGTCTGGGTCGATCGACCGCCACCGAGTGTCAATGACGGCGTCTCCTCGGTGATCATCGGCAGCCATGGTTGGGCGGCGGCCTGGGCGATCGACAGCTTCACCATGCCGATGTTTCCGGTCATGCCGGGCGGCGAGCGTCAGCGCGAGATGGCGAATCGCTTCGGCGTCAATCTCGTCATGTACGCGCTGACCGGCAACTACAAGACCGATCAGGTGCATATCCCGGCCCTTCTTGAAAGGCTGGGCCAGTGATCGACGCTGCCGTCTCCCTGACTTTCTCGCCGCTGCTGCCGGTATGGCTGCTTTCGGCGCTGGGGATAGCCATCCTGGCGATGACCGGCCTCGGCCTTTGGCGCCGCGCTAAAGGAACGCTCTTCCGGACCGCCATGCTGGCCCTCGGCCTGCTTGCTCTCCTTAATCCCGTCGTGATCGAGGAGGAGCGCGATCCGATCGACGATGTGGTGCTGCTGGTCACCGACCGCTCGCCCTCGCAGACGATTGGCGACCGTCCGGGCCAGGTGGACGAGGCCTCGTCGGTACTGCGCGAGCGGCTGCAGGCGCTGCCTGACACCGAGCTGGTGGAGACCACCGTTGCCGGTGAGGGCAAGGGCGGCACGCGTCTGTTCAAGGCGCTCGGCACGGCGATCGCCGAGATTGGCCGCGCCAATCTCTCCGGCGTTGCCATCATTACAGACGGCCAGGTTCATGACCTGCCGGCCGATGTCGAGAGGCTCGGCATCGACGCGCCGGTGCATGTTCTCTTGAGCGGCGAGCCAGGCGAGATCGACCGGCGGCTGGTCGTGGATGAGGTGCCAAGCTACGGGGTGGTCGATGATCCACTGGAGATCGAATTCCACGTCGAGGAGCTGGGACCGATCGAAACCACGACACCGGTCAGCGTCACGCTTCGGCAGAATGGTGAGGTGGTGGAGCAGTTGCAGGCGACACCCGGCGAGCTCGAAGCGCTCGAAATCGAGCTGGATCGCGCCGGCCAGACGGTGATCGAGCTCGAAGTGGCACCGCTCGACGGCGAACTCACGTTGCAGAACAATCGGCAGGTTTTCTTCATCAACGGCGTGCGCGACCGCCTGCGTGTGCTCCTTGTTTCAGGCCAGCCCTATCCCGGTCTTCGCGTCTGGCGCAATCTCCTGAAGGCCGATCCCGCGGTCGATCTGGTTCACTTCACCATCCTCCGCCCGCCGGAAAAGCAGGATGGCACACCGATTCGCGAACTCGCCCTGATTGCCTTTCCGTCGCGCGAGCTGTTCGAGGTTAAGCTTGGCGAGTTCGATCTCGTCATCTTCGATCGCTACTCGCGCCGTGGCCTTCTCCCGCTTGCCTATCTCGACAATGTCGCCGCCTATGTCGAGGATGGCGGCGCGCTTTTGGAAATCGCGGGGCCGGAATTTGCCCATCCGCTCAGCCTCTACCGCACACCACTCGCCCGCGTCCTGCCGGCGCGCCCTTCGGGCGTGATCTACGACCAGGGTTTCGTGCCGCTAATCACCGAGACCGGCGATCGGCATCCCGTAACCCGCGGTCTCGCCCAGACCACCCGCCTCGATGACGACGGCGAGAGCGAGCCCGGCTGGGGGCGCTGGTTTCGTCAGGTGGACGTCGAGGTCAGTGACAGCGAGGTGTTGATGACCGGCGCTGCCGAGCGGCCGCTCCTGGTGCTCGACCGCATCGGCGAGGGGAGGGTGGCGCAGCTCCTGTCCGACCATCCCTGGCTATGGGCGCGGGGCGTCGAGGAGGGGGGGCCGCAAGGTCTGCTTCTTCGTCGATTGGTGCACTGGCTGATGCAGGAGCCCGAGCTCGAGGAGGAGATGCTGAGTGCGGCACCTCAGGGCGAACAGATCCTGATCGAGCGTCGTTCACTCGACGATGTCGATGGCGACATCAAGGTTCTGGCGCCATCCGGCGAGGAGCGTGCTGTCGCGCTCGAAAATGGTGAGGATGGGATCGGAAACGCACAGATTCAGGCGGATGAGCGCGGTCTCTATCGCATCGAAGACGCCGATCTGATCACCTATGCGGCGGTTCGCCCGATCAGCAGCCTCGAGCTTGCCGACATGCGCGCGACCGACGAGCTGCTCACATCGCTGACCGATGTCACCGGCGGCGCCACCTTCTGGCTCGCCAGCGAAGGCGTTCCGAATGTCCGGAAAACCGGGCCGAATCGCGCCACGAGCGGTCGTGACTGGCTGGGCATCGTGAGGAAAGAGCGCTACCTGGTCACCGGCGCCAACCAGATGCCACTCCTCCCAGCCGCAGTGGCCCTGCTCCTCCTCCTCGGCACCCTAGGCGCCGCCTGGTACCGCGAGGGCCGCTGACCCCTGCGGTCCTGCGAGGAACTCGTTCCATTGGGCAGGGCCATCCAGCCAACCATTATCAATCGTCGGACACTCGTCTCGAACCTTCGGCCGCAGCTATGCAGACCGCCGGGCAACACGAAAACTGTCGAGAATATTCAATGCGTTGGCGGCATCAACTGCCAAGTCAACGCACCGCGCGCCGCGGTAAGCGAACTGCGTGTCGCCGTCAGTTGTCGAGGAAACTGCGGAGCTTTCGTGAACGTGAAGGGTGCTTCAGCTTCCTGAGGGCCTTGGCCTCGATCTGGCGGATTCGCTCGCGTGTCACCGAGAACTGCTGGCCGACCTCTTCCAGGGTATGGTCGGTGTTCATGCCGATGCCGAAGCGCATGCGCAGCACCCGTTCCTCGCGGGGTGTCAGCGTCGCGAGCACGCGTGTGGTCGCTTCCCGAAGGTTGGACAACGTCGCCGCCTCGACCGGCTGGACGGCGTTCTTGTCCTCGATAAAGTCGCCAAGATGGCTGTCCTCCTCATCGCCGATCGGCGTTTCGAGGGAGATCGGCTCCTTGGCGATCTTCAAGACCTTGCGCACCTTGTCGAGCGGCATGTTGAGCTTGGTGGCAAGCTCTTCCGGTGTCGGCTCGCGACCAAACTCGTGCAGCATCTGACGCGACGCGCGCACCAGCTTGTTGATCGTCTCGATCATATGCACGGGGATGCGGATGGTGCGTGCCTGATCGGCGATTGAGCGGGTAATCGCCTGTCTGATCCACCAGGTGGCATAGGTCGAAAACTTGTAGCCGCGGCGATATTCGAACTTATCGACCGCCTTCATCAGGCCGATATTGCCCTCCTGGATCAGGTCCAGGAACTGCAAGCCGCGGTTGGTGTATTTCTTGGCGATGGAAATCACCAGGCGGAGGTTGGCCTCAACCATCTCCTTCTTTGCCCGGCCAGCTTCGCGCTCACCCTTCTGCACCAGGCTCACAATCCGTCGAAGCTCACCGATATGCAGGCCGTTGCTGCTGGAGATTTCGGCTATGTCCTGCCTTAACTTGATGACCTCTTCGGGGTGGCGTTCGGTCATCCGCTTCCAGCCATCGCCAGGCAAGCGGGCCACCCGATCCAGCCAGTCGGGATCGAGTTCCGATCCGCGATATTCTTCAAGAAAGCTGGCCCGCGACACCTGACTGGACTCGGCAAGACGAAGCAGCTTGCCCTCCAGACCGTTCAGGCGCTTGTTCACCTGATAAAGCTGATCGACGAGACTATCGACCCGATTGGAGTTCAGTTGGATCTGATTGACCAGTTCGACGACCTCAGAGCGCGCCTCCTCATAGCGCGCATCGAGCTTTCGATCGACAGGCTTGTTGTTCTGTATCTTATCCAGACGCTTTTCCTGCAGATCCCGCAAGCGTCCGTAAGCCTCGGCAATCTGATCGAAGGTCGCGATCACGCTGTCCTTGACCGATGCCTCCATCGCGGAAAGTGAGAGAGCGCCCTCGTCGAAGTCGTCCTCATCCTCGCCATCGGTTTCGTCGTCGTCTTCGCCCTTCGCTTCTTTCTCCTGCTCATCCTCGACCGGCTGACCGTTGGCCTTTTTATCAGCCTTGCCGCCTTCGTCCTCTTTGCCTTCTGCGTCGCCGTCGTCTCGATCGGCTTCGGCATTGTCGTCCTGAGGACCACCACCATAGGTCGCCTCAAGGTCGATGACGTCCCGAAGCAGGACTTTGCCCTCACCGATCGCATCCCGCCAGCCAATGATGGCGCGCATGGTAAGCGGGCTCTCGCAAAGCGCTTCTAGGACAGTATTGCGTCCGGCCTCAATCCGCTTGGCGATCTCGATCTCGCCCTCGCGCGACAGAAGCTCGATGCTGCCCATTTCGCGAAGATACATACGGACCGGATCATCGGTGCGTCCGAGATCCTCCTCGACGGTGCCGGCGTTGTCGCTGTCGTCTTCATCTGACTTCGCTTCGCCGTTGGCGTTCTCATCGCCGCGCACGACAGTAACCCCCAGATCGTCGAAATGGCTGATCAGCTCTTCGAGAAATTCCGGCGAAACATCGTCTTCCGGCAGGGCAGCGTTGATCTGATCGAGGGTGACCGAACCACGCTCACGCGCCTGCTGGACAAGCCGCTTCAGGCTGGCGGAACCGCTGATCAACGACTGAACCGTTCCGCCTGAGGGCTCCTTCGGCGGTGGTGCCTTGCCCGTTGACGATGCGGTCGCCGCAGCACTTTTTGCCATGCGTCGTTCCCCTCTCAGCCCGATAACTCATTGCGATGACCGGACTTTCCGGAAATCGCTTCCCATGCCAACCCCAATCGCCGACCTGCTGCCACCCACAACTTATTTGGACTGATATCGCTCATTGGCCACCTTTCTGGCCATTTCCGTTACGCTTGTTCAATACGATGTCAGCCGTCATAAACCGCACACGCACATCACGCTGGTCAGCATCGATGATGGTGTCACCAAAAGCATCTTTGCTTTCCTGCCGATCGCGTCTTTGGAGATAATGCACAAGACGTTCTCGCCAGGCGGTCAGCACCTCAGAAGTCTCCACGCTATCGCGGCAATACCAAACTGTTGAGATTTCCGTTGGGCCTTTCGCCGTCAACTCATTGACCAATGTGGCAAATCCGACGTTGCAGAGGTGGTTGCTCAGCCCTTCAGGGTCAAGATCTTCGCCGTCGCTGTACCAAGAAATTATTTCCTGGCGGATTGCCTCCAACCGAGAATCGGCCAAGGTGATCGCGCAGAGTTCCTCCTCGACATCGGCGAGAATCTCGGCATGTGTCAGAAGAGGCCCGATAAGCTCGCGTTCCCGAACCGTGTTGTCACGGGCGATCCAGCGGCCCAATCGGCTTTTTTCTGAGCCACGACCGGCTTCCGGAGCAATATAGGCGGGGTTAGGGTAGGAACTTTTTCGACCGTAGCCACCAAATCGCTTCCGCCACTGTTGCTGAAAAGCCTCACGAAACAGCTGGCGAACCTCTGGATGCTCGATCGATCGACTGAGTTCCGAAAGACGCGTACGCAAGGCCGCCTGCCGCTCCGGCGTATCGAGCGATCGCTTCCTCGTCTCGCTTTGCCAAAGAAAATCGAGGAGTGGCATCGCCTCATTCAGAAGCTGGCTTAGCTTGTCCCGCCCACCAAGCCTCAGCATATCATCGGGATCGCTGCCTTCGGTCAGAAGGGCGAAACGCAGCGACCTGCCCGGCTTCAGCTTGGGCAAGGCGCGTTCGATCAGGCGATGTCCGGCTCGAAGCCCGGCCTCGTCGCCATCGAGGCAGATAATCGGCTCGTCAACCATCTGCCACAGAAGATCGAGTTGGGTTTCGGTGACAGCCGTGCCGAGAGGAGCGACGGCATGGTCGAAGCCAGCACGAGCGAGCGCGATCACATCCATATAGCCCTCGGCGACGATGATCGAGCCGTTCTGGCGCGCGGCGGTGCGGGCGAGGGAGAGGCCGTAGAGCAGATTGCCTTTGTGAAAAAGTTCGGTTTCCGGCGTATTCAGATATTTTGCGCGGGCTTCACCAAGAGCTCGACCGCCGAAGGCCACGACCCGGCCGCGCGCATCGTGAATCGGAAACATCACTCGATGGCGAAAACGGTCATAGCAGTTGCCGTCGTCCGGCCTGATCAACACCCCCGCTTTGACCAGAGCCTCTTCCGCAAATCCTTTGTCCATCAACGCGCTGCGCAAGGCGCCTCGCGATGAAGGTGCGTAGCCAAGGCCGAAACGCTCGATGACGGATTCGTCCAGACCGCGACGCTCAAGATAGTGACTGGCTTCATCGCCACCTTTGCCGGCCAGGTTCGACTGAAACCAGGCTGCTGCGGCTTCATTGGCCTGATAAAGTGTCTTTTCCGCTTTGGTTGTGTCCCGACCGCTGCGCATGGGCGTGGGCAGGCCGGTAATGTCGGCAAGCCGCTGGATGGCCTGGCCGAAATCCAACCCTTCGATGGCCATGATGAAGTCCACTGCATTCCCGTGCTGGTTGCATCCAAAGCAGTGATAGAATCCTTTTTCTTCAGAAATGGTAAACGACGGCGTTTTTTCTTGATGAAATGGACAAAGGCCCGTGAACTCGCGCCCGCGCCGGGTCAGACGGACATAGCGCCCGACGATTTCCGCGATCGGCAGTCGAGCCTTGAATTCCTCGAGGGAGATTGCGTTTCGATCGATCTGCTGCATGGCCATGGCATCGCGGCTATAGCGAACCCACCGCGATTTCTCAATCTGAACAGGGGAAATCCGGCGACGCAATGAACCCGGCTGTTTCCGAAAAGCCTCAGGGGAGGCGCTACTCGCTTGATCGCTTACAGCAAGCCGGACAGCCGCATCGCTAGCTCAACTGGTCACAGAGATCGCTAGCTCAACTGGTCACAGAGTCGTCTTCTAACGGCGGAAAAGTTCATCTGGCCGGGATAGCGCGTCTTGAGCGCGGTCATCACGCGGCCGATATCCTTGAGCTTGGCAGCGCCGAGTTCGGCAATCACCTGATCGATCGCGAGCTCGCTGGCCTCTTCGTCCATCTGTGGCGGCAGGAAGCGGCGGATGATCTCGATCTCCTCGGCCTCGCGCTCGGCGAGTTCGAGCTGCCCGTTTTCTTCGTACCGGCGCTGGCTTTCCACCCGCTGATCCGCCATGGCCGCAAGCATGGTCACCAATTCCTCATCAGAAATCAGGTGTCGTCCACCGTCTTCACGTATCTGCTCGTCGCGCTCCTTCAGCGCCGTCTGAACCAGCCGGATGACTGCGATCGTGCGCTGATCATCCTGTTCGATCGCCGATTTCAGAGCAGCGGCGAGCTCATCGCGTAGTTGATGTTCGCTCATCGAATTCTGCTTCTCCCCACTCGCCGAGGCTCTATAGCGCAACATCCTGCCGCAGGCGAGAGCCTGCGTCGCTTGACGCTCGACCAAGGCGAACGTAATGTCGCGCCGGTTTGTCCGAATGTCCCCATTACCGTCAATTTCAAAGCGCTCCCAAGAGCCTGCTCGACACGAGTGGAACGCCACCATGCCGATGACGCCTGACGCCGACTTGAACGCCGCTCTGGTCCTCGCAGATGGCACCATTTTCAGGGGACGAGGCTTCGGCAGGCGAGGCACGACTATGGGTGAAGTCGTCTTCAACACGGCGATGACCGGCTATCAGGAAATCCTTTCCGATCCTTCCTATGCAGGCCAGCTGATCACTTTCACCTTTCCGCATATAGGCAATGTCGGCACCAATGACGAGGATGTGGAAGCGGGGACCTGCCATGCACGGGGACTGGTGTTGCGTGCGCCGATAACGGAACCAGCGAATTATCGTGCGCTCAAGAACCTGGACCGCTGGCTCGACGAGCAAGGGCTGGTAGGTATCGGTGGCATCGATACCAGGCGTCTCACCCGACATCTCCGTGATCATGGTGCGCAACCCGCGGCCCTCGGTTACGATCCTGATGGTGACGCAGACGTCGGCGCTCTCGCCGAAGAGGCAAAGGATTGGCCGGGCCTGGAAGGCATGGATCTGGCCTCGGAGGTCTCCTGCAGGCAACGCTATCACTGGGATGAAACCCTTTGGCGGCATGGCGAAGGCTATGGACGCCGTGCGGGAGCACGTCACCATGTCGTGGCGATCGACTACGGCATCAAGCGCAACATCTTGAGAAGCTTGGCCTCGCTCGACATCGATCTCACGGTGATGCCGGCGACGACGCTGGCCGACGACGTCCTGGCACTCTCGCCGGACGGCATCTTTCTGTCGAATGGCCCTGGTGATCCCGCCGCCACCGGGCGCTTCGCCGTCCCGGAGATACGAAAGCTTGTGGACAGCGGCAAGCCGGTCTTCGGCATCTGTCTCGGTCATCAGATGCTGGCCCTGGCGCTCGGGGCCACGACCGAGAAGATGAAGTTCGGCCACCACGGCGCCAATCATCCGGTCAAGGATGTCACCACCGGCAAAGTCGAGATCACCAGCCAGAACCACGGGTTCTCCGTCGACAAGGAGAGCTTGCCCGACGGGGTCGACGTCACCCATGTTTCGCTGTTCGACGGCTCGCTCGAAGGCCTGGCGCTGCGGGATCGGCCAGTCTTCTCGGTGCAATACCACCCAGAGGCAGCGCCCGGGCCTGAGGATAGCGCCTATCTGTTCGACCGCTTTCTTCAGTTGATGGAACGAGGCTGACATGCCGAAGCGAGACGATTTTTCCTCGGTGCTGGTGATCGGCGCTGGGCCGATCGTGATCGGCCAGGCCTGCGAGTTCGACTATTCCGGTACCCAGGCGGTCAAGGCTCTGAAGGAAGAGGGGTACCGGGTCGTTCTGGTCAACTCCAACCCGGCGACCATCATGACCGATCCGGAGTTGGCGGATGCCACCTATGTGGAGCCGATCACGCCGGCGATCGTCGCCAGCATCATCGAAAAGGAGCGCCCGGATGTCTGTCTGCCGACCATGGGTGGTCAGACGGCGCTGAACATCGCGCGGGCTCTCTCCGACGACGGCACCTTCGAGCGGTTCGACGTGGAGTTGATCGGGGCCAAGAAAGAGGCGATCGACAAGGCCGAGGACCGGCAGCTGTTTCGCGAGGCGATGCAGAAGATCGGCCTCGAGCTTCCGAAGAGCATCGTGGTCAAGTCCCTGGACGAAGGGCTCGCAGCCCTGCCGTCGATCGGCCTGCCGGCGATTATTCGACCGAGCTTCACGCTTGGCGGCACCGGCGGCGGCATCGCCTACGACCAGGCGGATTTCGAACGGATCGTGCGCGCCGGCATCGATGCCTCACCGATCAGCGAGGTGCTGGTCGAGGAAAGTGTGCTCGGCTGGAAGGAATATGAGATGGAGGTGGTCCGCGACCGTGCGGACAACTGCATTATCGTCTGCTCCATCGAAAACGTCGATCCGATGGGTGTGCATACCGGGGACAGCATCACGGTGGCGCCGGCGCTGACCCTGACCGACAAGGAATATCAACGGATGCGCAATGCCTCGATCGCGGTCTTGCGCGAGATCGGGGTGGACACTGGCGGCTCCAACGTGCAGTTCGCGATCAACCCAGAAGACGGCCGCATGGTGATCATCGAGATGAACCCACGGGTGTCCAGGTCGTCGGCGCTCGCCTCGAAAGCCACTGGCTTTCCGATCGCCAAAGTCGCAGCTAGGCTTGCAGTGGGTTACACGCTGGATGAGATCACCAACGACATCACTGGCTGCACGCCGGCTTCCTTCGAGCCCACCATCGACTATGTCGTCACCAAGATCCCGCGCTTTACATTCGAAAAATTCCCGGAGACGGAACCGACACTGACCACGTCGATGAAGTCGGTGGGCGAGGCGATGGCGATCGGGCGCTCGTTCCAGGAGAGCCTGCAGAAAGCGCTTCGCTCGCTCGAGACCGGCCTCGATGGGCTCGATGACATTGCGATCGACGGTGGGGCGATTGACGGCGGGTCGATCGATGGGAGCGATCAGCCCGAGCGACTAAGGGATGCACTTATTCCGCAGCTAAAGCGTCAGCTGCCGGAGCGGATCAGGCTGATCGCCCAGGCCTTTCGTGCGGGGCTGCACCTTGATGACGTGCAATCGGCCTCGCTCTACGAAAGCTGGTTCCTGCGTCAGATCCAGGAGCTGGTCGAGGCCGAAGGGGTGATCAGGCAAAACGGCCTGCCCGAAGATCGCCGATCGCTTCTTCGCTTGAAGTCCATGGGTTTCTCCGATGCTAGGCTGGCCAAGCTTGCCGGGATCGACGAGACCGACGTCGCAGCGGCTCGCAGCCGCCTCGACGTCCATCCGGTGTTCAAGCGCATCGACACTTGTGCTGCCGAATTCGAGGCGCAGACCCCGTACCTCTACAGCACCTACCAAATCGAAGCGGACGAGGGGCAGCAGGCGGAGTGCGAGGCGAGGCCTTCCGATCGGACCAAGGTCGTCATCCTCGGCGGTGGCCCCAATCGGATCGGGCAGGGGATCGAGTTCGATTGCTGCTGCGTGCATGCGACCATGGGACTGGCCGATGCGGGCTATGAGACCATCATGGTCAACTGCAATCCCGAGACCGTCTCGACCGACTACGACACCTCGGACCGCCTCTATTTCGAGCCGCTGACCGCCGAGGACGTGCTGGCGATCCTTCGGGTCGAGCAGACAAACGGCCGTTTGCATGGTGTTATCGTTCAATTGGGCGGGCAGACCCCCTTGAAGCTCGCGGCAGCCCTGAACGAGGCCGGCATTCCCATTCTCGGCACGTCACCGGATGCCATCGATCTCGCCGAGGACCGGGAGCGGTTTCAGCAGCTCTTGCAGGAACTCGGTCTGCGTCAGCCGGAAAATGCCATCTGCTCTACCGTTCAGGAGGCCGAAGCCAAGGCGAACGCCATCGGCTACCCCCTGGTCATTCGGCCTTCCTATGTGCTTGGCGGACGCGCGATGCGCATCGTTCACAGCGACGATGAGCTTCGGCAATTCATGGCGAACGCGGCCGAGTACACCTCCCTCGGTCCGATCCTGATCGATCGCTATCTCCAAGACGCTGTCGAGGTCGATGTCGATTGCCTCGCCGATGATCAGTCCGTCTTTGTCGCCGGAATCATGGAGCATATCGAAGAGGCGGGCGTCCATTCCGGCGACAGTGCCTGCTCGCTACCGCCCTATTCGCTCGACCGGCCGGTGATCGACGAGATCCGCCGCCAGACCGAGGTCCTGGCCCGGGCGCTTGGGGTTAGGGGACTGATGAACGTGCAGATGGCGGTCAAGGACGGCGATGTCTACATCATCGAGGTCAATCCGAGGGCGTCGCGCACCGTGCCCTTCGTCGGCAAGACCATTGGCTACCCGATTGGCAAGATTGCGGCGCGGGTGATGGCAGGTGAGGCTCTGGAAGACTTCAAGCTGGAAGACCGGGAACTTCGCCATGTCGCTGTAAAAGAAGCGGTTTTCCCGTTTGCGCGCTTCCCAGGTGTCGACCTGCTTCTTGGCCCGGAAATGAAGTCGACAGGCGAGGTGATGGGTCTGGACCGGGACTTCGGCACGGCCTTTGCCAAGTCGCAGCTGGCGGCCGGCTCCGCCTTGCCGGCCGGCGGGACCGTGTTCATCTCGGTACGGGACCGCGACAAGCAGGGCATGGCGGCCGTCGGTCGGGATCTGCTCGCCAGTGGCTACAGCCTGCTCGCCACGCGCGGGACGGCTGCATTTCTGGAACAAAAAGGCCTTCAGGTTCAAGCGATTAACAAGGTTTTCGAAGGCCATCCTCACGTGGTCGATCTGATCCAGGAAGGTGGTGTCACGCTGGTGCTCAATACAACCGAAGGCGAAAAGTCCATCCGCGACAGCTACACCCTTCGCCAGGCGGCGCTCAAGCACCGTGTGCCCTACTGCACCACCGTGGCGGGTGCCAAGGCGGCCGTGCGGGCAATGACCGGTTCTTTGCAACGCAAGCTTGAAGTTGCGCCTCTTCAATCCTATTATCAGTAAAAGGGGCGTGATCAAGGCGCCCGTTCCGGGCACCCTGAGGGTGCCTTTCTTTATTGTGTGACGGTCATCCATGAACGACAGGATTCCGATGACCTCGGGCGGCAGAGAGCGGCTCGAGGAAGAGCTGAAGCGATTGAAGTATGACGAGCGACCTGCGGTCATCAAAGCGATTGCCGAGGCGCGCGAGCATGGCGATTTGTCCGAAAATGCGGAATATCATGCTGCGCGTGAGCGTCAGAGCTTCATCGAAGGGCGCGTTCTCGAACTTGAGGACAAGATTTCCCGCGCCGAAGTGATCGACATCAGCCAACAGAGCGGTGCGACGGTCAAATTCGGTGCCAAGGTCAAGCTCGTCGACGAGGAAACGGACGAAGAGGTCGTCTATCAGGTCGTCGGGCCGGAAGAGGCCGATATTCAAAACGGCCTGCTCTCGGTGACGGCGCCGCTCGGTCGGGCGCTGATCGGCAAGGAGACCGGTGACACGGTCGAGGTCGCGACGCCGAGAGGGACGCGCTATTTCGAGGTCCTTGAAGTCGTCTATCCCGGCAAGCTCATCACCCAATAGGGCCTCGGTCTCCCATGGCGGACCGATCCACGTCAGACGTCGGATTTGAGGATCGAGGGGGAATCGTCTCGGGCCCCCCGCATGTCTGGATGCTCGCCGATGATCGACCCGGCAACGTCAACCAGGCGCTCGGCCTTGCCGAGGCGCTCGATGGGCCGTTTGTCATCAAGATGGTGGGCTATGGCCAGCTCGCCCGACTGCCCAACTGGCTGCTGCCGGCCAATCTCGCCGGCCTGACGCCGGCGACCCGGGAGAACCTGACTCCACCCTGGCCCGATGTGGTGATCGGTGCCGGTCGGCGCACGGCGCGCGTTGGACGCTGGATCAAGCAACGCCACCCGAGTGTTTGCCTCGTGCAGCTGATGTGGCCTGGCAGCTCGGATGGTTTCGATCTGATCGCTGTGCCCGAACATGATCGCGTGCCCGATGATCCCGTGCTCATGCGCACGCTTGGCCCTCCGCATCGGCTGACACCTGAGCGGCTTCGCGAGGCCGCTCTGGATATCGCGCCGAAGCTGGAGAGCCTCCCCAGGCCGTACGTCGCCTGTCTCATCGGCGGCAGCAGCAAGCATGTGACCTTCACGCTCGAGGACGCGCACTCGTTGATCGAAGGTGCCATGGCGCTCGCGGCCGAGCGCGGCGGTAGCCTTCTCGTGACCACCAGTCGGCGGACCGGTGCGGTCTGCACGGAGGCTGTGGCTGAAGCCCTGTCAGGGCCGCACTGGCTACATCGATGGCAGCCGGACGGTGACAACCCCTATCTCGGCATGCTCGGCAGTGCTGACGCCGTGGTCGTGAGCGCCGATTCGGCTTCTATGTGCGCCGAAGCCTGCGCGCCGGGAAAGCCGGTGTTCCTGCACAAACCCAAGGCCGGTGCGCCCGAAAAGTTCGAGATCCTGCATCGGCGGCTTCGCGAGCTGGGATGCCTTCGTCGACTCGGCGAACCCTGGTTCGATGTCGCCTCAGCGCCGCCTAACCCGGCGTTTGTCGTTGCTGAGGCGATTCGAGACCTTCTTCAGCAAAAGATTGACCCGAATGCTCCCGAACGGGTGGCATCCGTGGCCACGGCGTCATAAATGATGGCTTAAGTTCGATTAAAGGGGTTCCAGGGATGGCGACACGTTCTATCAAGCTGTTGATCATCGGCTCCGGCCCCGCCGGCTACACGGCGGCGATCTATGCGGCCCGGGCAAATTTGGCGCCTGTCCTGTTTCAGGGACTGCAATCCGGCGGCCAGCTCTCGATCACCACCGATGTCGAGAACTATCCGGGTTTCGCCGATGTTATCCAGGGTCCCTGGCTGATGGAGCAGATGCAGGCCCAGGCCGAGCATTGCGGGGCCGAGATCGTGAGCGACCTGATCGCCTCTGTCGATTTCAGCACCGCACCCTATCGATGCGTCGCCGATTCCGGCGACGTCTATCTCGCCGATGCCGTGGTGCTCGCGACCGGCGCCAAGGCGCGCTGGCTCGGGCTCGAGAGCGAGCAAAAGTTTTCGGGCTTTGGTGTTTCCGCCTGTGCGACCTGCGACGGCTTCTTTTTCCGAGAGAAGCCGGTAGCAGTGGTCGGTGGCGGCAACACCGCGGTCGAAGAGGCGAATTACCTTTCCAAGCTCGCCAGCAAGGTCACACTGATACACCGCCGGGATGAGCTTCGCGCCGAGAAGGTGCTGCAGGACCGCCTGCTCGCCAATCCCAAGATCGAGGTGCTCTGGGATCATGTGGTCGAGGAGGTGCTGGGTGACGACGAACCGCTCGGCGTGACCGGGCTTAAGGTGAAGAACGTGAGGTCAGGCGAGGAGCAACGCATCGCTGTCGATGGCGTGTTCATCGCGATCGGCCACGATCCGGCGACCTCGCTGGTCAAGGGGAAGCTGGAGATGGACGAGCACGGCTATGTGATCACCAGGCCTGACAGCACGGCGACCAACGTGCCGGGTGTGTTCGCAGCCGGTGACGTGCAGGATCAGATCTACCGCCAGGCGGTGACGGCAGCCGGTACCGGCTGCATGGCGGCGTTGGAAGCGGAAAAGTATCTGGCCGAGATCGAGACCGTCGAGGACGCATCCGAGGCGCCGCTTCAGGCTGTCGCGGGCGGTGATTGAGGCCGGCTGATCATGGCATTCCAGGATTGGGATCGAATCCGTGTGTTCCACGGGGTCGCGGAAGCCGGCAGCTTCACGCGCGCGAGCGAAACGCTCAATCTCAGCCAGTCGGCGATCAGCCGGCAGATCAGCGCGCTTGAGGACGACGTCGGCACACCGTTGTTTCATCGTCACGCGCGCGGGCTGGTGCTGACAGAGCAAGGTGAGCTGCTCCTCGAGAGCGCCAAGACGATCGCGAGCAAGATCGCGGCGACATCGAGCCTGTTGAGCGAGAGCAAGGAGGAGCCCTCCGGGCCGCTTCGCGTCACCGCCAATCAGGGGTTCGGCTCGTTCTGGCTGACCAGCCATTTGAAGGAGTTTCTCGAGCTCTATCCGGAGATCTCGATCAACCTTCTGGTATTGGATGCCGAACTTGATCTCAGCATGCGCGAAGCCGACGTGGCGATCCGCCTGACACCGCCGAGCAAGCCGGATCTGATTCAGCGCAAGCTCAGGACCGCCCACACCCATCTCTACGCCTCGCCGCTCTATCTGGAAACCGCGCCACCGCTGGAGACCATCGATGATCTCGACCGGCATCGTCTGATCGACTACGGCATGGGCACGACCCCACCGCCGGTGCCGAGCCTGAACTGGATCCTCGGCGCCGGGCGGGACGAGGATGATCCGAGGCCGCCCCGGCAGGCCGCTCTTTCAATCAACAATGTGTACGGCATGCTGCGCGCGGCTCAGAAGGGGGCAGGTGTGGCTTCCTTGCCCGATTATCTCGGAACGCTCTCGGACCGGCTTGTCAGAGTTCTACCGCAACTCGAAGGGCCGGGCTTCGACGTCTACTTCGTCTATCCAGAGGAAATGCGCGCTTCTGCCAGAATCGGCGTGTTCAGAGACTTCCTCATGAAAAAGATGAGCGAGCAGCAGGTCTGGTGATTCAACTGTTGCGCCAAAAACACAGGCGTACAATAACGCATAGCAGCTATGCAACCGAGGGCTGGTATTTTACCGCCGATCCCACTATCTACTGCATTGCAACATGGCGTTAGCTTTTCGGAGCGGATGCCGTTGCCGGGACTGAGTGGCTCTTTGAGACATTCGTCCCCCCTTCAGGCGCGATGCCTGAAGTTTTGAGGATCGCTGATCCTCACGTCTCCCAGACGTTAAGCCTCCCTGATTAGCTCCGCCGGGCCGTTGTGCCCGGCTTTTTTTTGTGTGTATATGCCTATTTTTTGGGCAGATAGCAATTTTGCATAGATCCCATGCAATCGGGGGCTGGCATTAACGAGGAATTATGATATGTTGCATTGCAGCATGAGGTCGATGCTTCGTATCCGACCTCGCTGCTTGAAACTTCGACCTGCTTGGTAGGCTGAGGTTTCGACCTTCAGGCGCGATGCCTGAAGTTTTGAG
>JBCCIN010000045.1:0-18848 GCA_039028235.1 Pseudomonadota bacterium | reverse complement strand
GCCATGGCGACCATGGACATGATCCGGCTTGCCGGCGGCAATCCCGCCAATTTTCTGGACATTGGCGGTGGTGCGAGCCCCGAGCGCGTCGCCAAGGCGTTTCGCCTGGTGCGCTCGGACGACAAGGTGCAGGCGATCCTGGTCAACATCTTCGCCGGCATCAACCGCTGCGACTGGGTCGCCGAGGGTATCGTCCAGGCGCTGGAGTCGAGCCCCATCGACATCCCGGTTATCGTCCGCCTCGCCGGCACCCACGTCGAAGAGGGCCGAAAGATCCTGGCCACGAGCGGTTTGCCGATCATCCGCGCGGTCACTCTTTCCGAAGCTGCTGACCGCGCGGTGGAGGCCTGGAAAAAAAGCGCCGAACATGACGTCGCCATCCACGACATGAAAGCGAGGGCCGAGGCATGAGCATCCTTCTCGACGAGACCACCCCCGTCCTGGTGCAGGGTCTCTCCGGCCGCATCGGCAGCTTCCACGCCAAGGAAATGATCGACTACGGGACGAACGTCGTCGGCGGCGTGGTCCCCGGAAAGGGTGGGCTGACCGTCCACGACAAGCCGGTGTTCGACACCATGAAGCAGGCGGTCGAGGCGACCGGTGCGACCACCAGCATCGTCCTGGTGCCGCCGCCCTATGCCGCCGATTCGATCATGGAAGCCGCCGACAGCGGTATCCGCTTTTGCGTCGCGATCACCGATGGCATCCCCGCCCAGGACATGATGGCGGTGAAGCGTTACATGCGGCGGTACCGGAGAGAGCGGCGCATGCGCCTGATCGGCCCGAACTGCGCCGGCATCATCAGCCCCGGCAAGGCGCTGCTTGGCATCATGCCCGGCCACATCTACGAGCAGGGCAGGATCGGCATCGTCGGACGCTCGGGCACGCTCGGCTACGAGGCGGCGGCGCAGATGCAGGAACTCGGCATCGGTGTGTCCACCAGCGTCGGCATCGGCGGCGATCCCATAAACGGCAGCTCCTTCAAGGACATTCTCGCCCTCTTTGAAGAGGATCCGGAGACCGATGCCATCGTCATGATCGGCGAGATCGGCGGGCCGCAGGAGGCGGAAGCGGCCGAGTTCATCAAGGACCACATGAAAAAGCCCGTCATCGCCTATGTCGCCGGTTTGAGCGCGCCCAAGGGCAAGCGCATGGGCCATGCAGGCGCCATCATCTCGGCCTTCGGCGAGAGCGCCAGCGAGAAGGTGGAGATCCTGCGCGAGGTCGGTGCTCACATCGCGCCAACCCCTGCGGAAATCGGCGTCACCGTCGCCGAGACCTTGAGGAAGGCAGCCTGATGCAGACCCTGTCCGCGATCGATTTGAGCGCCTGGCCCCATCAGCAGGCCGCGGACACCGTCATAGGCCTGATGCAGAGTCTGGCCCGCCGGCGCGGCTTGGCGCCATCGACCCTTGCCGGGCAGACCCTCGGCCTGGTCGGTTTCGACGAGACGGCGAGGGCGGTCGCAAAGCGCGCGTCTCAGAACGTCGGCATGCAGGTCCTCGTCTATGGTGAGAGCGACGAGGAACGGACGATCGCGCGAAAACTCGGCCTCCGGGTCAGCCCGTCGCTGAGCCATCTGCTCGGCCGATCAGGCGTGGTCTCGCTCCACAGACGCCCAGGCGACGGCGCCGCCATCATCGACGCCCTTCGGCTGAACCAGATGAAGCCCGATGCCTTTCTGATCAACGCCGACCATGGTGCGCTGATCGATCAACAGGACCTGCTGCACGCCCTTTGGTTCGAAACCATCGGCGGCGCCGGCATCGCGGTTCCCGAAGACACACTTGATCGCCTGAGCGACCTCGAAGCCTGCGACAACGCCCTGGTTGTGCCGTCGGCCGATCGCAGGCGCGAGGCTGCCCCAGGGCCGACGAAGCCCGAAGCATTCGGCAACGTCGTACCCCTGTTCCCGGCCGGACAGCTTCCAGGCTGATTCCGAAAAAACCGGCGATATCCGAGAATCCGGAGATCAGGCCCATGACGACCGATCGCCCCGACGACAGCCTGGACTATGCCGAAAGCGTCATCGATCTGCTGGAGGGGCATTACACCTCGGTCGTCAAACGGCGTTGCCCGGAGATCCCCGAACTCTTCGATGTCGAACGCGATCTCGCCGCCCTGCCCGTGCCGTCGCAGATGGCAGCGCTCCAGGCGACCGGCATCTGGTTCCATCTCCTGCGAATCGCTGATGAAAACATCGCCATGTGTGAGCGCCGCCAGTTCGAAAAGGTCGGCGGGCCGGACACCGTAAGAGGGTCCTTTTCCAACATCATCGGCGAGGAGCAGCTCATCGAGGTCCTCGATAGTCTCGATGTCGGCCCGACGCTCACCGCGCATCCCACCGAAGCGAAGCGCGTGACCGTCCTCGAAATCCATCGGCGCATCTATCGAAAGCTGGTGGATCTCGAAGTCGAGCCCTGGACGCCGAGAGAACGACGGCAGCATGAGGCCGAGCTTCTGGACCAGATCGATCTGCTCTGGATGACCGGCGAGATTCGGCTGGAGCGGCCCACGGTCGAGACCGAGGTCGCCTGGGGCATGCATTTCTTCAGGGAGAGCCTGTTCGACGCGGTCGATCAGCTCTATGCGAGCCTGGGCGATGCGCTGAAGCGCCATTTCCCCGAACATCCGATTGCGCCTCGCCCGTTCCTGCGCTTTTCCTCCTGGATCGGCGGCGATCGCGATGGCAATCCGAACGTGACCTGCGCGACCACGCGCCATGCCCTCGACGCCAGCCGGCAGACCGCGATCGAACGCTATCGGAGCCGCCTGCATGAGCTGATCACCGGCCTCAGCGTCAGCTCGACCATCATGGATCTGCCCGAAGCGTTCCAGGTTCGGCTGCGGGGCCTGCTCGCCCAATCGGGCGACGCCGACGAACTTCAGGCACGCAACCCGCGGGAGCTGTTTCGCCAGTATTTCGGCGCCATCGATCGACGGCTCGCGGCCACCGGTGGACGCGAGGAGACCGGTGCCGAGCCCTACAAGAACCCGTCAGAACTCGTCGATGATCTCGACGCGGCCGCGGAGGCGCTACGGGCGATCGCAGCGCCGACGCTCGCCTTGTCCCGCGTGGTCCGGTCGAGACCTTCGGCTTTCGCACCGTCTCCCTGGACGTCCGCCAGAACGCGACCGTGATCAATGCCGTGCTGCAGGAGATCTGGGCGGTACAGGACGGCAGCGCACCAGAGCCCGGCGAGCGCGCCTGGAGCGAGCGCCTTCGGGCGGAGCTTCATGCCCAGCATCACGTCACCTTGCCGGAAGGCGGCCTCGCCGACATGGCGAGAGAGACGGTCGGCCTTTTTCAGCTTTTCGCCGAGATCCGCCATTCCGCCGATCCGAATGCGCTTGGCGCCTTCATCCTGAGCATGACCGGATTGGCCGATGACATTCTCGCTGTCTATCTCCTCGCGAAATATGCGGGCCTCCATGTCGGCGACGATCCGGGCGGGCCGATCGATCTCAGCGTGGTGCCGCTCTTCGAGACGATCGACGATCTCCGCCACGCCCCCGGCATCCTGAAGTCGCTGATCACGGCCCCGATCGTCCGCCGCTCCATCCGCGAGCACGGCAACATGCTCGAAGTGATGCTCGGCTATTCCGACAGCAACAAGGACGGCGGTTTTCTCACCTCGACCTTCGAGCTTGCCAAGGCGCAGGAGAAGATCGTCTCGACCGCCCGCGAGATCGGCATCGGGATCCGCTTCTTCCATGGCCGCGGCGGCTCGGTCAGCCGTGGCGGCGCACCCACCGGCCGGGCGATCGCAGCCCAACCCGCCGGCACCATCAACGCTCCCATGCGCCTGACCGAGCAGGGCGAGGTGGTCTCCTCGAAATTCGCCAATCGCGGCACCGCCGCCTATCAGCTCGAACTCCTGGGTGCCAGCGTCCTCACCCATACCCTGAAATCGCCGCTGGAGACCGAACTCAAGGAACTTCCCGAGGTGGACGAAGCCCTCGATGCGCTCGCCGGCATGTCCCAGGCCCGCTATGCGCGTCTGGTCGAGGGTCCGGACTTCATCAGCTATTTTCAAGCCGCAAGCCCGGTGGAGGAACTGGCGCTCCTCAAGATCGGCTCACGCCCCGCTCGCCGCTTCGGCGCTAAAGGCCTCTCGGATCTGCGCGCGATTCCCTGGGTCTTCGCCTGGTCGCAGAACCGCCATCTGATCACCGGCTGGTACGGTTTCGGCAGCGCTCTTGAGTCCTTCATCGACCTTCGCGGCGACGCCGGCCTCACTCTGCTTCGACGCATGTTCGAGCAATCCAGGCTGTTTCGGCTCGTGGTCGGTGAGGTCGCCAAGGCGCTCTATCTGACCGACCTCGACATCGCCCACCACTACGCCTCGCTGGTCGCCGATCAAAAGGCGCGGGACGGCATTCTCGGCCTGGTCCAGGAGGAATACCGCCGCACCTCTGATCGCGTCGGCCTGATCACCGGAAGTGACGACCTCGTCGACCGCTTTCCGGCATTCAAGCGGCGAAGCGATCGCGCCCGCCCGATGATCGACCGGATCAACCGCCTGCAGGTGGATCTGCTTCAGGCCTACCGCGACGGGCTGAAGGATGGGCCTGAGGCCGACAGGCTGGATGTCCTTCTGATCATGACCATGAGTTGCATCGCCACCGGCCTTGGCTGGACAGGCTGACCGCGGCGCATCCTTTCTGACACTGGATTGTATTCCAGGCCGTCAGCTGCTCGTTACAAAAGCTGTAGGCAAGAACGGTCGCGAGGCAGGTTAATGGTAAACGCTATTCCTATGCCCTACGCGGCTTGACGCGACTTCGAAGCTCCATGGCATGAGTTCATCGATAGGTGTTTGGGATGGCCGTCGAGCAGCGCTCGCAGCGTTGGGGCAGGTAGCTGACCGGATCGATGTCGCACATTTTGCAGTTGGCGATGAGGCTGGTTAGCAGCGCCCAGTTTTCTGCACCATGTCAGGCCAGACCAGTGCGCTGGGGTGTATCGGATGTCTTCGGCCAGCTTGGAGAACTTCGGGATGCGCGATAGCTGCACGGGGGACATCGACATCACAACGTCCCCCACCGCAGGCCAGACGAACTTCGCTCCTTCGAGACGTTTGTGAACTAGAACGATGCCCGTCTGATTCCATATCGGGACCTTGACCCGGTCGGCGCGCTTGGAACGAAACACAGGCGGCCCCGCTGAACGGATCGAGCCCCATCGTTTCCTGCCCGACAAGCGGTAAACCGTCGATACCATTCCTGAAGTCTGTCGGACGTGTAGCTACATAGATGCGCAATCCAACGGCCGGGGAGATCATGGTCATGCCGCACGGATCGCGCGAATCGTTCTGGTCAATTGCGTTTCATCAATGTCGGCCGGCACTCGCAGGGTCACACCATCGACCAACAGCTCGATCTTCCCCGGCTTTGCTGTGACAACGCGCTTCTTCGGGCGACGCGTGCAGGACTTGTTGGCTTTGGCTCGACGAAAAGCGCAGCGAACATTGGCTCTTGAGCCGTCTCTAAAGGCAAAGCCAGCACCCCGGCCTTCAACTTCTTCCGCCAATCGTAGACCTGCCAGCGCGTCACCTCGTGCCAGCGCGCTACGTCAGCAACATGCACACCAGGCACCAAGCTCTCAGCCGCAATCCGCGCCCGTTCTCCTTCGCTCCGCAAACGCCGGCCAGAACGATCCTCGAGTATCTCCATCCTGCCTGCAAAGCCGTGCGTTGATTCGTCCAATGAGACGTCCATCAGCCGTCCAATCCTCTCTCATCTCGGTAGAAGGACTCCCACAAACAGCATCAACGCGGCAGGAAGGGATCAGCGAGGCGCCTCCGGTTAATGCGCCCCATTGACCGGTCTCTGGCTGCAAGCGCGTACGCGGAGAGTCGATTCTCAAGCTCAACCATGACCAGAATAAGACTTTTCATATCGATGACTTGATCTTTAGGCGGCAGTTCCATTGCTGGCTACGTGTACCAAGAGTGAGCCCAGGGCTTGGTCGACGCTTGTAAGCGAAGTCTCGGCGATCGAGCGCAAACAAATTTTTTGGAATCTTCTGCTAGATCAACCAGTCGGCGTGATCCTAACGGGTCGAAATTTGTCTGCCATGTTGGCCCTTGACGCTGATCGAAGGATATTGCCAAGCGATGCTGACCAAAATCAAAAACCTATCGATTGCCTGAAAGCTGCCGTTCATGATCGCAGGCGGCCTGGTCGGCATTTGCATTGGCATTGCAGCATACTGGAGTGCCTACGGCACGCTCGAGAATGAGGCCCGCGTTCGCCTAGATGCTCTCCTCGAAAGCCGATAGGCCAGCCTTGGCGAATATCTCGAGTCTATCGAGCAAGACCTTCGATCCGTTGCTTCTAACCAAAACACTAAAATGGCATTGGAAGCTTTCAGCAAAAGTGCATGGTTGGGAAAGACGGGACAGACCTTCCTTGTTGGCAAGGACCTTCTGATGCGGACCGAGCGCGTTTCGCGGAAGAATCTATCATTCTGGCCTAGAGCGTCGACTATGCCGTGGTTCAGACGGCACTCCGTGGCGAGCACGGCACCTCGGATGGCGTCAATCTCGCCGGCAATGAAGCGATCATCGCCCATGACTTCATCGAGTTCGCAGGTGTCCGGTGGGCCATGATTGCAAAGACTGCACGCGATGAAATCTTGGCACCGGTGGGCATACTCGCCCTTCGTCTCTTGGCCATGACCCTTGTGGCCCTCGCTGGCTTAGCAATCCCTGGATGATACTTGGCCAAGGATGTCGTGAGGCTATTCGTTGAAATGGCAGGTGCTGTCGATTTGATGCCCAAAGGGGAGCACACGGCTATTTATGGCATCGGCCGGGGCGATGGAATTGGCCGTGTCGGCCGCTCGCTCGAGTCGATTGGCTAAAAAAGGCCTTGAAGCCGCCCGCCTTCGTTCCGCCTTGTGAGATGTTCGGGGTTGTTTAGACAGGTTTTTGATCAGCTAAGGTGGCATCCTGCTGTTGTTGTTTGCTGTGGGCTATGTGGGCAACGCGCAGCGTTGTCCATCATATCCACAGCCCCAGCGCAGCCGGCGAAAATCTCGGTTGGCGTACGATAGCCCAAAGCCTGGTGTGGACGCGACACATTGTAGAAGCTGATCCAAGATCCAATCCCTGCCTTGGCGTCGGCCACGGTTTAATAGGCGTGCAAATAGGCCTCCTCGTATTTTAGGGATCGCCACAGACGTTCGATGAAGACATTGTCCATGCACCGACCGTTGCCGTCCATGCTGATCCTGATCTCGGCATCAAGCAGCACCGTCGTGAAGGCCTCGCTGGTGAACTGGGCGCCCTGATCGGTATTAAAAATCTCGGGCTTGCCGTAGCAGTCCAAGGCCTCTTCGAGAGCGTCCACACAAGAGTCAGCATGCAGGCTGGTCGAAAGACGCCAGCTCAGCACGTAGCGGCTGAACCAATCCATAACGGCGACCAGATAGAGAAAGCCTCGCGCCATCGGGATATAGGTCACGTCGCTACACCAAACCTGGTTCGGCCGGTCGATCACCAGATCGCGCAGCAGGTAAGGATAGACCTTGTGGCCCGCCGCCGGCGTGCTGGTCTTGGGCTTTTGATAGACCGCCTCCAACCCAAGCAGCCGCATCAGGCGGCGGACGCGATCACGGCCCACCGCATAGCCTTGGCTACGCAACCAGGCGGTCATCTTGCGGGAACCATAGAAGGGCGTCTTCAGATATTGCTCGTCGATCCGACGCATCAGATCCAGCGTCGAGGCGTCAGGCGGCTTGAGGCGATAGTAAAGCGACGACCGGCTGATCCCGACCAGCCGGCATTGGCGAACAAGGGACACGCGACCATCAGTGCGATCGATCATGCCCAATCTTTCGGCCCGGCTCATAGACCGGACCTGCGTCGCAAAAAATCAAGCTCGACCGTCAGCTGCCCGATCTGCTGATAGAGCTCCGCCTTCTCACGCTCAGACCGCTCATCCGAAGATCCCTTACTGCCCGCGACAAACGCGGACTCGGCGCCATCCAGCAACGCCTTCTTCCAGGCATAAATCTGATTCGGATGAACCTTGTTGCGTGACGCCAGTTCGGCGACCGTCGCATCGCCCTTGATGGCGGCCAAGGCTACCTTCGCCTTGAACGCTGGCGTGTGCTTGGTCCGGCTCTTCTTCGCATCTCCTGCTCCTCTATTCAACGCTCATAGAGCAGGATTTCCAACCTAACTACCTGTCCGAATTTCCCCCACCACCTCAGTCTGAAGAACGCTTGCCGTCTCCTGGCTCACAGATCTTTTTGGCGTTCGTCTCTGATTAACACTTTGTAGAGTTCGCGAATCCGTAGAAAGATCGGTCCAGGCTCCTGATCGCCGATAGCACGGCCGTCGATCTCGAAGACCGGCGTTTGCGCGCCGAAGGTGCCGGTCAGGAAAGCCTCATCCGCACCGTAGGTATCGACCAGGGAAAAGTTGCGCTCGAACACGGGCAAGTCGTTCTTCAGGCAGACATCGATAACCTTTTGTCGGGTAATGCCGTTCATGCAGTAGTCGCCTGTCGAGGTCCAAACCTCACCCCTACGCACGATGAAGAAGTTGCAGGCATTGGTGGTGTTCACGAAACCGAACGGGTCGAGCATCAACGCCTCGTCGTAACCGGCGCGCACCGCTTGATTGAGCGCGATGATGCAGTTCAGCTTGGAATGGGAATTGAGCTTTGCGTCTTGGGTCAGCGGGAGGCCGCGGTGATGTGGAACGGTGAAGAGACGCACACCTTTGCTGACAACATCTTCGCGCAGTTTTGAGTGCTCGGCGATGATGACAATGGTCGAGCCGAAGACGCTGAGATGCGGATGCTGAAATGGCTTTCGCTTCTTGCCACGCGTTACCATAAGGCGGAGATGCGCGTCGGTGTGCATGGTATTGGCTTTGAGCGTGGCCGAGATCGCGTCCTTCAACTCGTCGCGGGTCTTGCCGATATCGAGATCGATATAGACGGCGGCCTCGAAGAGGCGATCGAGATGGTCGTCGAGAAAGGGTATGTGACCTTCGTAGAGGCGGAGACCCTCCCAAACGCCGTCACCCAGCATGAAGCCGCTGTCATAGACCGAGACCTTGGCGTCTTCCCGATGGACGATCTTGCCGTCGACGTAGATCAGAATGTCGTTATTGCGCGAATCCTCTTCGGCTTCGTGGGTCGAAACCTGGCTGGCTGATACGATCATCATCGAACCTCTAAAAGAACGGCGGCGCGCCCAATCAGCGTGGCGCGCCGCCGGTTTGCCGTCACATTATGACGTCATTGGGCGAACAGCAGCTCGCGCTGGATGACTGGTGAGGCCTTCGGATCGAGTCCGAACTCAGTCAAGAACTCTTCATACCAACGCTGCGTACGGCCGGTTTCGTAGTAATAGAAAATCGTGTGGCTGACCCAGTCGCGGAACGTCTTATCCGCCTCGCGCCGAACCGCGATCGAGGATGGCGAGCTGAAAGCGGGTGTCGGGATTACGATTTTGCCGGCGCCGAATTTCTTGCGGGCGGCGAGGAGTGGCGGGTGGAAGAGAGAGACGGCATCGACGCGGCCAGACTGGAAGGCGGCGAGAGCGGCGCCATTGTCCGGGAAACGCTGGATGTCGGCATCCGGAATCGTGCGTGTCAGGAACTCATCCATGCTGGTCGCCTGCGGCACGGCGACCGCGACCTCGGGCTTGTTCAGATCTGCCCAGGCCGCAACCTCGAGATCATCGCGCGCAAGAACGGCGAGCGAAATGTAAAGGAGCGGCTGGAACGGGTAGTCGACGACCATCGCACGCTTCGGCGTCGCATCCAGGAACATCATGTCGATCTTGCTGGCCTGCAACGCAGCGATCGCGGTCGCCCATGTGACCTCGACCATTTCGAGCTCGACCTCGAGTTCCTCGGCCATCGCCTTGCCGATGGAAACAATCAGGCCGCTGTCCCACTCACCGGAAGACGGATTCTTCGAGTACCAGGGCGGAGCTTGGGTCACACCCATACGAAGCTTGCCGCTTTCCAGGATGGTATCCCAAGTGGATTGCTCTTGCGCAGAGGCGGCGCCGCTCAGCGTGACGGCTGTCATCAGGGCTAACAGGGTTCGGAAAAACTTGGTCACGTTCAGTCTCCTTTCGTTTTTCGTTATGTAAACGGATTGATCGCATCAATCCGGTAGTTTGAAGAGTGAGTGTCCATCGAGGAATTCGCGCATCCGCGTGGTTGATGGCGCTTTCAGCACCTGGTGCGGTTCTCCCTGTTCCAGGATCTTGCCGTCATTCAAGAATAAAACACGATTGGCGACGTGATAAGCAAAGCCGAGTTCGTGGGTGACGACGATCATCGTCATGCCCTCGTCGGCGAGCTGGCGCATGGTTTTCAGGACCTCGCCAACCAGCTCCGGGTCGAGTGCCGACGTCACCTCGTCGAACAGCATGACGTCCGGATCCATAGCCAGCGCCCGAGCGATCGCGACCCGCTGCTTTTGACCGCCGGACAGCCTTGCCGGATACTCATCCGACTTGTCCAGAAGGCCGACACGGTCGAGCTGTCGGCGTGCTTTGTCCTCGGCTTCGTTTTTCGCCCGTTTGAGAACCGTTACCTGGCCCTCCATGACATTTTGCAGAACGGTCATGTGGGGAAACAGGTTGAAATGCTGAAAAACCATGCCGATGCGGGTCCGAAGCGCGCAGAGATGGCGTTCGCGATACTGCATCTTGCCGTTCCACTCATCTCCCACGCGAGCACCATGGATTATGATGCGGCCGCCTGAAGGGATCTCCATGAAGTTGACGCAGCGGAGCAACGTGCTCTTGCCCGACCCGCTGGAGCCGAGCAGCACGACTGTCTCGCCGCCGGCAACGGTCATGTCGATGCCGTCGAGAACGACGAGGTCGCCAAAGCTCTTCTGTAGGTTTTCGATTCGGACGATCTCGGTCATGTGCGATCAATCGCTCCTTCTCAACATGCGCTCCAGCACATAGGTCGCCTGCACCACGGGATAGAGGACAACGAAGAAGATCAGGGCGACGGCAGTATAGGCTTCGATCGGATTGAAGTTGAGATCGGCGATCAGCTTCGCCTGATTCAGCGTCTCCACATAGGCGACCACCGAGGCGAGGGTCGACATCTTGAAGACCTCGATACCGCGATTGGTCAATGCGGGCAGAACGCGCTTGATCGCGACCGGGAGAATGATGCGGCGCATGGTCTGGCCATAACTCATGCCAATCGCTTTTCCCGCTTCCCACTGGCCAGGATCGATCGACTGGATACCGGCCCGATAAATCTCTGCTGAAAAGGCCATGGTGTTCAGCGAGATTCCGAGGACGGCCGCCAGAAACGGATTGACCTCGATACCGGTCAGGATCGGAAAGGCGTAATAGAACCAGATGATCTGAACTAGGACCGGTGTGTTGCGAAATACCTCGACAAAGACGGCCGCCGGCCAGCGAAGGGCAGGGGACTGGGCGTAGCGGCCCATACCGACGACAAGACCGCCGCCAAGCCCGAGGACGACTGTCACAACGAAGATCAAGACGGTGCCTTTGATGCCGACCCAAAGCACCGGCCAGTTTTCGATGATCGTTACGAAATCCCAGCTATGCTGCATCTTAGCGCACCGTGCTGTCACCGGAGCGCGCAAGGCGATGCTCAACGGCTAAGGACAGCTGGCTGAACGTGAAGATCAGGGCGAAATAGATGACCGCGACCACGGTATAGACCTCAAGCGGTCGGAAGGTCTTTTGCGCGAGGTCGTTGGCGTAGAACATGAGGTCGGTATAGGCGACGGTCGAGACCAGCGTCGTCGTCTTCAGCAACTCGATCGAGCGCTCCATGAAAGCGGGGATCATGCGCTTCACGGCTTGGGGCAAGATGATGCGGCGAAGGGACTGGCCGTAGCTCATGCCGATCGCCTTCGCTCCCTCCCACTGTCCCTTGTCGATCGAGAGAATGCCGCCACGAAAAATCTCGGCGAAGAACGCTGAAGATTGGATGGAGAAGGTGACGATCGCCGCGATGAAGGGTGTCATGCGCACATCGATCAGGATCGGAAGGGCGAAGAAAAACCAGAAGAGCTGCACAAGGGGCGGCGTCGTTCGGAAGAACTCAATAATAAAGGCAGCGACGCCTGAAAGTGGGCGGAAGGGCGAGAGCCTGGCGAGTGCGAGGGTCAGGCCGAGAGGTACGCCGAAGAGAAGCGCTAAGGCCGTCACCTTGAGGGTATTGACCAGCCCTAGCAGCAGCAGATCGGCATCCGAAAAGACCGCCAGGAAATCCCATTCATGCATGCGTTGGCCCGTTGGCTCGCGTCCCAGCTCTCTTCAACGCTAGCCAAGCACAGCGCCATTGTCGACAATCTGCAATACGATCACAGCGAAAACGGGGGCAAGATGAAACAGCCGAACATTCTTTTCATCATGGCGGATCAGATGAGCGCGAAAGCGCTCTCGGCCTATGGTCATAAGGTGACGAAAACGCCCGCGATCGACCGGTTGGCCGAGGAAGGCGTCGTCTTTGAGAACGCCTATTGCAATTCGCCCCTTTGCGGTCCGTCCAGGCTTTCGATGATGTCCGGCCTTCTCCCCCACAAAGTCGGTGCCTATGACAATGCGCCGGAATTTCGTGCCTCGCAGCCCACGCTTGCCCACTATCTCCGGCTTTCCGGCTATCTTACCTGCCTGAGCGGCAAGATGCATTTCGCCGGCCCCGATCAGCTCCATGGCTATGAGGAACGGTTGACGACGGACATTTATCCCTCGGACTTCGGCTGGACTCCGAACTGGGCAGAGCCTGAGGCGAAGGTGCGCTTTCAGGACATGCAAAACGTTATCGAGACAGGTCCCTGCGCTCGCTCGCTGCAGATCGATTACGACGATGAGGTGACCTATCAGGCGATGCGCTGGCTCTATGATCGCGCCCGCGAACAGGAGCATCGCCCCTTCATGCTGACGACTTCCTTCACGTCGCCCCACGATCCCTATGTCGCCGAGCCCGAGTTTTGGAATCTCTATGCCGACGAGGAGGTCGATCTGCCAGAAGTCCGGGCGATCGAGCCTGATGCAATGGACGCCCACAGCCGCCGTATCTATGAGCACTATTCGGTTGGCGAAGCGACGGTAACCGACGACATCCTCGTGCGCATGCGCCACGGCTACTATGCCTCCATCAGCTATATCGACAGCAAGGTCGACACGCTGATAGCCGTGCTCAAGAAAGCTGGTCTCGCCGACGACACCATCGTGATCTTCGCCTCGGACCACGGCGACATGATGGGCGAGCGCGGGCTCTACTACAAGAAAACGTTCTTCGAATGGGCGGTGCGCGTGCCGCTGATCGTCTGGGCACCGAAGCGCTTTCGACCCAGTCGGGTCAAAAGCCCGGTTTCCCTGGTCGATCTGCTAGCGACATTTCATGAATTTGCCGGAGGCAGGTCCGACGACATTCTCGAGACCGATGGTTCGTCGCTTGCCGGCCTTCTTGAGGGTGAGGCGATCGAGCCGCGCGTAATCGCTGGTGAATTCCTGGCCGAGGGTGTATTTGAGCCGACCTTCATGCTGCGCAATGAGTGCTGCAAACTTTTCTACAGCGAGACTGATCCGCCACTTCTGTTCGATCTTCAAAAGGACCCGAACGAGCTCTCAAATCTCGCTGGCGATGAAGCCCATCAGACCGAGCTCGACGCGTTGACGTCTATCGCGTCCAAACTCTGGAACGCACAGGAGATCAAACAAGCTATCGTCGCCGATCAAAATCGCCGTCGCCTGGTCGAACGCGCGCACAGCATCGGCCTTCGTCCGACGTGGGACTACCAGCTGATCACCGATGCCTCGCAGCAGTGGGTGCGTGCTGGAAAGTGGACCGCCGAAGTCGAAGGCAAAGCGCATCTCAGCGTCAATCCAACTAAGTGACTTATCCCGTGGTCCGGTTTTAGGGATCGATCCCCAATCGTTCTGGTTGTCTTGTCCATTGCTTAAGATCAAGCGTTGCTCGATCAACTCGAGGAGATTGATCTTGAAGCGCCGGGTTCCGGCGTGGTGCACATCGAGCAGACGGTGATTGGTCTCGACTACATGGACGTCAACCAGTGCTCCGGCACCTATCTCCCGACGCTGCCGAGCCGGCTTGGCCTGGAGGCAGAAGTTCGCGTCATCGCGATCGGATCCGACGCGAGCGACGTCTCGCTTGGTGGTCGGGTTGCCCGTGACCCGGTACTGGGTGCCTATGTCAAGCATCTGGGAAGGTAGTGTGGCGTGCATCTCGATGCGCGCGTGATCGGCGTGACGGCAGGCAAAGCGCCGCCCCCGACGCCGAGCTCTATGCCGTACAAAGGTTCGCTCTACTCCAATCGTCCGACACTTGCCGACTAGGTCAAGCAGCGCGAGGATTTCGTCCACGCCCCGGACGAGGTTTTTCGGCTGATGGGCGAGGTCTTCCTCATGACCGAGGCAGTCCCGTATCATCGTCTCATAGATACGGGTGAAGGGCAGATCCTGACCCGACATCTCTGCGGCATCGAGGATCAACGAAAAGTTCTTCGCCAACTGGGCGATGCGGCCCTTTGGCGCAAAATCGCATCCACTATCGAGGCACACTTGGCGGCCAGTGCCACCGATGCCGCGGAGCACTTTTTCGCGAGTTCCAGAATGTCCGTGGGATCGAGCCCGACGGCGTTCGCAAACACAAGACCTTCCGTGAGTGCCGCGCGGTTCAGACTGAGGATCAAATTGATCGCGAGCTTGGCGCGATTGCCGTTGCCAATGGCGCCGACATGGAAATGAGCGCGCATCAGCTATTCGAAGAACGGCGCAAGCTTCAACGTCGCTGTGTTTGGCGGCATCTGGTTCCGTGACACCGACCACGCGGATATTGGGACGGCCTGCAAGGCGGTGGGCCATTTACTGGCTCCGCCAGCCAAATCGCACAATGGCGACGCCGAACATCTCCGTCTCGTCGCTCATAGGGTATCGCCCAACGTCGCGAAGTGCCCGCGATGGAAGACGACGGGGCTACGCTCCGTCTTTGAATAGCGTTCTACCTGTCCGAGGTAGATGACATGATCGCCCTTGGCTATCCGGCTCTCGGTCCGGCATTCAAACGTTGCGACGACGTCGCCTAGCAGCGGAACGCCCAAGAAACCGCTGGTCCAAGTGAGGCCTGCGAATTTGTCGGGCGCAGGGCGGGCAAAGCGCTGAACGACATCCTTTGCATCGGCGCTCATGACATTGACGGCAAAACCATCGTGACACTGAAAGGCGCCGAAGCTCGGCGCTTTCAGCGACAAGCTCCAAAGGACCAAAGGTGGATCCAGCGAAACCGAACTGAACGAATTGACGGTGAGTCCAACGGGCGCATCCCAGTCGCCGAGCGTCGTGAAGATAGCAACACCGGTCGCGAAACAACTGAGCGCCTGCCTTAAGGATGCATGGTTGACGTCCGGTGGCCGGACTTCGGGCGCGCCTACGTCCTTCAGAGTTTCCATCGACGTTCGCCTCCCCATCCTGTATCGCTACTCACCGCCTTCACAAAAACTCATAATGATCGATACTGTCCGTCAGTTTTGCTGATGAAATGCCTCGGTGCGAGCAATGAAACTACAGCAGCTTCGCTTCTTCACGGCCGTCTATGAGGAGGGCTCATTTTCAGCAGGAGCGGTGCGTGTGAATGCGACTCAATCCGGCCTCTCCATGCAGGTTCGTGAGCTCGAAGAGCGCTTCGGTGTCCAACTCCTCACCCGAAGCTCGACCGGCGTGCGGCCAACCGAAGCGGGGCGGCGCTTCTATGCCCAGGCGGTCAAGGTTCTGCGCGCCTCCACGGAAGCGGAAGAGGTTCTGAGGCACGCGGCAGGAGCGATTTCCGGCCAGGTCCGTATCGGGCTGATGCCCACGTTCACCCGCGCGGTTCTAGCACCAGCGCTCCTTACGTTCACACGCTCCCATGAGCTGGTCCGCGTTTCCGTGCTCGAGGCCTATTCATCGCAACTCTGTGATGAGGTCGCCAAGGGTGCGATCGACTTTGCCGTGGTGCCGGCGATCGATGGCATGCTCCATGTACAGGCAACGCCGATGGGAACAGATCGAGAGTATCTGGTCTCGTCGCCTAACCATGGACCGACCCACCTCACGCCGATCCGCCTTCGCGATCTTCAACCGTTGAAACTTGTGCTCCCTAGCCGCGCCAATGCCAGGCGCGTGCGCATCGAGGCCTATCTCGCGGCCAACGGCATTGAGGTCGACGACATTCTCGAACTTGATGCCATGCTCGGCACCCTCGATCTCGTATCCACCTCCGATTGGATGACGATCCTACCGGGCATTTTGTGCGCGCCTGACGTCGATGGAAGACATCGAACGCTGAACCCTGTTGAGGGTCCGGTGTTGACGGTAGATTACGCTATGATCGAGCCAAGTTCGAAATCGCTGTCGCAAGCCGCACGTGCGTTCGCGTCGATCCTCCAAGAGCAGCTCGATGGAACGCTTCTCTGGAATCCGAACGCCGCTATCTGATTTGCTTCTGCAATCCATCAGCGACTAAGAGTTCTCCTGATGTCAGTCCGGCATAATACTCTACCCATCAGCAATCGAGAGGGCGTGTATGCGTCTGTCGTTCTTCACCATGCCGATCCACGCGGTCGGTAAGCCAATATCGCAAAGCTTGAAAGAAGATCGGGAGGCATTCCTTCTTGCCGATCAGCTTGGCTACGCTGAAGGCTATTGCGGCGAACACTCAACAGACATGGCCGAGATCGTGACGTCGACCGTGGCCTTCTTGGCAAGTCTTGCCTATGAGACCAAGAACATCCGACTTGGCACCGGCACCGTAAATTTGCCGAACTCGCATCCGGTCAGGGTGGCTGCGGAAGTCGCGATGCTCGACCATATGTTGGAGGGGCGTTTCAACTTCGGTATCTCGCCCGGCGGACTGATGTCGGACGCCGAGGCCTTCGGCAATCTTGAGAAGAATCGCAACGCTATGTTCCTCGAGTGCATCAACATGGTCCTGAACATCTGGGCCAATGATCCACCCTACGATTTGAAGGGCGAGTATTACCAGGTGACGACCGGCAGGACGCGCATTCCGGAGATCGGCCAGGGCGAGGTCATGAAGCCTTTTCAGGATCCACACCCACCGATTGTCGGCACGGCTGTCGCCCCTTTCTCCAAAGGGGTCACGGCCATGGCGGCGCGCGGCTGGGAGCCGTTGTCGGCGAATTTTCTGCTGCCGAAATGGGTAGCGACCCACTGGCCGAATTATGTTGAGGGTTGCGAGCAAGGGGGCCGGCCCGCTGACTACGCAAAATGGCGCGTCGCCAAGAATATCTGCGTCGCGAAGGACGCAGCTACCGCGCGCTGCTACGCCCGCGATCCTGGCAGCCCCTACGAGCTTTACTACCGACAGCTGCTCACAAAGTTCCGCCGCGGCGGCCGGCTCAACCTTTTCAAGCAGGATCAGGACATGCCTGACCAGGCTGTGACTCTCGATTACGTCCTGGATGAACTGGTGATCCACGGCGATCCGCAGTCAGTCGCGGATCAATTACTCGCCTTCCGCGAGGAGACGGGACCGTTCGAGCACCTGGTCTATGCCGGTCACGACTGGACCGATGTCGAACTGGGCCGGCAATCCATGATCCTTATGGCGGAAGAAGTCATGCCGATCCTGAACGAGGCGACCAAATCCAAAGCCACCGTCTCGTCGATACCTACGTAAGGGATGAGAGGCGTAAGCAGCATCACAGAAGATACGTCTTTAGGCCGTATTGAAAGGACTGGTGTGTTTTTTGGTTGCGGGACTTCGAGATGAAGGGACGACCGATGTCCTAAGCCCAAGGCACCGATTGGACCTATCTTGCCCCTCTGTTTTGGATGGCCGAAGTGAGCGTAGACATGCCTGTGCTAAGTCACGGCTTTGTTCGCGAGAACAGGCAGATTTGGTGATGCGGCTGCTAAAGCTTGAGTACAGTTCGATTGCCAAATTGACCTCTTCGATCCCAGTGTCAGCTTCTGATGGCGAGTACAAATTGCAAGGGCTTGCAACTTCGTTGCTGGTCTCTGGCGCTCATTCTAACGAAGAGCCCTCGAAATCTCGGACAAGCGTTATAGGAAATCAGAACCGCCAGATCAGGCAAAGCGTGGTCATGGGCTTCAGGTAGCGTTTTCGGTCTAAGGCGAGCTAATAGTGTTCAAGCCAAAGATTGGTACCGAAACAAGAAGCGAACACAGCAGACGAACCTCGCTAATAGAGTGGTTCCCCGTCTTGAGCCAACTATTCTGTTCTGAGATAACGCAAGACGCGCTCAAAGGGCTGAGTCGCCCGGCGGGTCCAGATACGACCTGCAATCTTGGCCAAGTTCGATCGTTTAGAACTCGGTCCAGTCCTCTCCACCAGCCACTACCGGCACAGGCGATGGTTGAGCAACATCACGGGCAGGAGATCTCACTGACGCCACTGTTGGTCGCCGGAGATCAGACCTGCTAGCGCCTCCGAGCCTGAAGAAAGCTACTTGCTCCGCAAGCTGCGTTGCCTGATCGTTCAAATCACGCGCCGCAGCCGTGCTTTCTTCGACCAAGGCAGAGTTTTGCTGCGTCATTTCATCCTTGCTGGTGACCGAATTGTTAATCTCCTGTATCCCGCTTGCCTGTTCCTGGGAGGCACTTGAGATGCTTTGGATGATATTGGCGACCTCACCGATCGATTGAACAATTTCGCCAAGGGCTTCGCCAGCCTCATTCAAAAGCTCGACCCCTTCTTTGATCTGACCGTTACTGTTCTGGATCAGGGCCTTGATATCCGATGCGGCCTGGGCGGACCGCCGGGCTAGTTGGCGAACCTCTTGGGCCGCCACCGCAAAGCCTTTGCCAGCCTCGCCGGCCCGAG
>JBCCIN010000044.1:0-19073 GCA_039028235.1 Pseudomonadota bacterium | reverse complement strand
CGACCGTACATTACTTGATTATTTCTTGTGGCCAGCAGATGAAATAAGGGCCTGCTGTCAACGAACGTATCCTTAAGAATATCAGCTGTATTTTTCTCGGCTCTCTTAGTAAATTCAATAAACGATTTGTGGATCTCTGATAATTGTTCGGTCACTGAACCGCCTCTTTGAATTCGTAGGGTGCAACCATCGTATTTGCCAGTTTGGGATCGTAAACTATTCTACCATTACGTCCAGAAAATATCGCGACTTAAGGTGGGGCGATGCCAAGCCATGTGTCCACTGTTGGCACCGAGCCGAAGAAGCGCTTCTTCGCGATATCCGCCCCAGAGCAGCCTCTAGGCCGATAGAGGCTCGATCAGGCAGGCATCGTTGTTCCTGACGTTGCCGACGCGCTTGTTAATGGGATAAGCCTCCAACCAGTCCTGCCGGGCAGGGTTTCAGGACGTCGGTGGCGTCAGCGTCGAGATCGAGCCAGCGATCATGATCGTCGGCGCCGAGGATGACGGGCATACGGCTGTGAATGCCGGCCATCAGCGCGTTCGGCTCGGTGGTCACGATGGTAAAGCTGGTAATGTCATCGCCATCCGGGGATCGCCACGTCGACCAGAAGCCGGCGAATGCAACTGAAGTTGATGGAAAGGGAGCTAGAGGCAGAAGACTAAACGGCAGTCGAAACCGACCGTCAACGTTCCCTGGCAGATAATGTCACGGCCGAGCAAGCCCTCGTAATTTGGATTCTGGCCGTTGAATTCCATTACCTGCAGATTTTGAATCCAATGAGCCACACCGCCTAGGTTTGACGAGCCAAACGGTATGACGACATCGTTTATGTATACGTTCGTGGCGCCAGTGCCCGTCGGCACGCGGACGGGAACTTTCCCGGTGGGTTTCAAGCCCAACTGCTTAGCCACCTTCGGCGAGATGGCGGTGATGTCGGCGCCGGTATCGATCAAGATCGGATGGAAAGATACGTTGGGATTGTATCCTGGATTCGTAGTCGCTTTCGCAAGTTCCCCAGCAGGAGCAAATCCAACGCTAATTATCGGCCCATTGGACGGATTGAATTGAAGGGACATGCACGGCATGCGAGAAAAAGCCCAGATCCAGGATGTGGTCGGATATCTGTTGGATGGACCACAAGCCATCCTTGTACTGCGCTTCTGCGTATAGACGAGCATCGCCTGCAGAGTCAAAAATCTGCACGATATCTTCCTTCCGCATCAGGGCGAACTTGCCGGGATGCCTCTTAGCCAGGTCCGGCAGGCGTTTCTTGAACGCCTCATAATTCTTGTCGATCTCGGTCTGTATGTCTTCGGCGCTAGCCATCGTCACTCCTATCTTCTTCTATAGGATATACATGCGCATTAAAATTTCGCAAACAGACGCCTTCAAATTGAGGCAGATCACGTCCTCCAAGCCGACCCTGCTACCCCATAGCGCGTATCCATCAGATGGTACGCATGACTGGCCTGATGGGTATCAAACTGCAGCCTCGTCCTCATCGTCATCGCTGTCTTCGAGGTCCTCGGCGGCACCGGCGACACACCACAAGGATCATCCCGTCAAAAGCGGTCCCGCCGGCGACGTCGTCACCCTCACTCCAAGCCGCTCGTGAAGGGTGACCAGCTGCTTCTCCCGGTCCTGGAACATCTCGGCAAGCTCGATGGCGACGGCCGGCCAGTAGGCCTGCGGATCGTCTCGCACGGCCTTGCGCGCTTCATTCAGGATCTTTCGGGCGGCGGTGTTCATCGCTGGCACCCCATTTAGGCTATGCATCTATCCATGTGGGAACGCTGGCGGAATTTCGAGAGGCCAGGCCGACGGTCAAAGATCCGGCACCGATCGGGATGCATGCACGCCTGAAATCATCGCAGATGGGCGCGACCGTGATGCATGGATGTTTTCCGGAGTCTTGCTCGATCACCCGCAGTAATGCCCAACGGCGATGAACCCGGACAGGAAGCCGGTAGCAAAGCTGGCGAGGGCGATGACTGTCGGCATGCTCATGGCGTGCGGTTCGCAATACCAATGAGCGCTGCTTGCCGATCAATTGGACATGTCGCAAGGTGTCGAAGCCGCCTGAAACTCGCCCTGGTGACGACACGGTGACGACACGCTTCACTTTTTGATTTTGCCGATTGAATGTAACATTTTGATTTTATTGGTAGGCGCGCTGGGACTCGAACCCAGAACCCGCTGATTAAAAGTCAGCTGCTCTGCCAATTGAGCTACGCGCCCCTTCGTCGGAATCGATCGTGATCATCACCATTCGAGCGATGAGGTCAAGATGACTTGGTGCTGCATTGGCGACATTCGCAAGGAACTAAGCCTGATCACGGTGCTGATCGCCGGCGAATGACTCCTGGAACGACGCGAAGTTGCCGTTGTCGATAGCCTCTCGCATCTCGCGCATCAGTGTTTGATAGTAGTGGAGATTGTGCCAGGTGAGCAGGGTTGATCCGAGGATCTCTTTCGCCTTGGTGAGGTGATGGAGATAGGCTCGGCTGTGGTTTTGGCAAGTTTCGCAAGTGCAAGTCGGATCGAGTGGCGACGGGTCTTCGGCATGTCGGGCATTGCGCAGATTGAGGAAGCCCCGGCGAATCCAGGCTTGTGCCGTGCGGCCTGATCGTGTGGGAAGCACGCAGTCGAACATGTCGACACCGCGCGCGACCGCACCGACGAGATCCGACGGCTTGCCCACACCCATCAGATATCGCGGTTGTTCCTTGGGAAGAAAGGGGACTGTTGCATCCAGCGTGTCAAACATCGCCTCCTGCAGCTCGCCGACCGCGAGGCCGCCAATGGCGTAGCCGTCGAAGCCAATCTCTAGAAGACCATCGGCCGACTGCCGGCGAAGAGCCGGATCGGTGCCGCCTTGCACGATCCCGAACAAGCCATAGCCTTGCCGTTCTCTAAATGCCCGATGGCTGCGCTCTGCCCAATGAAGGGAGCGTTCCATCGCGATCTTCACCTCGCCCGGCAGCGCGTCCGCAGGCACGCATTGATCGAGCACCATCGTGATCGTGCTGTCGAGCTGTTCCTGAATTTCGATCGATCGCTCGGGCGTGAGCTCGAAGCGCCTGCCATCCAGGTGCGAAGCGAAGGTAACGGCGTGATCGTTGATATGGCGAAGCCCTTGCAACGACATCACCTGAAAGCCGCCGGAGTCCGTCAGGATTGGCGCCGGCCAGTTCATGAACTTATGCAGCCCGCCAAGCTTGGCGATGCGCTCGGCGCCGGGCCGCACCATGAGGTGGTAGGTGTTGCCGAGAATGATCTGCGCACCGGTGGCCCTGAGCATGTCGTTGGTCATCGCCTTGACAGTCGCTGCCGTCCCGACCGGCATGAAGGCCGGTGTATCGATCGTGCCATGTGCGGTCACGAGACGGCCAAGGCGCGCTTCGCCATCGGTCCGCAACAATTCGTAACGAAAGCCGATCACGACCTTGGCTCCCTGCCCCCATCGGCCAGCGAAAGAAGGCAGGCATCACCGTAGGAAAAGAAGCGATAGCGGCTCTCGATGGCATGTTCATAGGCGGTTCTCATTCGATCGAGACCGGAGAAGGCGGCGACGAGCATGAAGAGAGTGGATCGGGGCAGGTGGAAATTTGTGATCAGCCTGTCGACTACACGAAAGCGATAGCCTGGCTTGATGAAGAGGCGAGTTTCGCTGCTCTCTGGCCGAAGGCTGCCATCGGCTCTGGCGCTTGCCTCCAGCGTTCGAAGCACCGTTGTGCCTGCGGCGATCACCCGGCCGCCACGCGCCCGAGTGCGCTCGATCATGTCGATCGTGTCGGTGCTGATCTCGTAGCGCTCGGCATGCATCTGATGGCCTTCGGTCGTCTCGGTGCGCACCGGAAGAAAGGTCCCGGCACCCACATGCAACGTAATGAAGGCATGGTGCACTTCCCTTTGGTCCAGACGCGCCATCAGGGTATCGGTGAAGTGTAGTGATGCCGTTGGCGCAGCCACAGCACCATCGCGCCGGGCAAACATGGTTTGATAATCTCGATCGTCGGCCACGTCTTTCTCGTCGGGTCGTTTGATGTAGGGTGGAAGCGGCATGCGTCCGAAACGCTTCAGAGCCTCGATCAGGCTGTCACCTTCGAACGAAAAGCTAAGGATTGTCTCACCCTGGTCGCCGCGCTCGATCACCTCGGCCGCCAAGCCGGGGCCGATGTGGAGGCAATCGCCCGGCCGGCACTTCTTCGCCGGCCTTGCGAAAACCCGCCAGTGCTTATCGTCGATGGGCTGATGAAGCGTGAGATCGACCCGTGCCTCACCGCGCTTCGCCGTAAGCCGAGCTGGGATCACACGCGTGTCGTTGAAGACAATCAGGTCACCTGGGCTGAGAAGATCGGGCAGGTCGGCGACGTGATGATCGGAGAGGTGATCTGGCTCGACATGCAGCAGCCGAGCTCGGTCACGCGGCGTCGCCGGCCTTTGGGCGATCAGGTCCTTTGGCAAGGAAAAGTCAAACTCAGCAACACGCATCAGAACGACGTCATCCCTCGAATCAAACCACCGTCCGAACGTTCTTCAACACCCGACGCGGCGATGGCGAATTGTTCTCAAGGCGGCCTCAGGATCAATAGCCTGGAGTGTCGCAGCGGTGGATCGATGCGAATGTCCGTGAGACGCTTACCATTGCCGACCTTCTCCGCGAAGGGGCATATGACGGCGGCTGTACGTCTTCGTCAAATGGCAGCGCCACGTCAGGACCTCGTCACGCGTTGCTTCATCCTTCGGTGATAACGGCGAATGCGATCAAATGCCGGCCGCATAACGCTTGCGAAGCCGAGGAAGAATCTGGTCCGCATAGAGATCGAGAAAGCGCCGCTGATCAGTCCCTGGAGCGTGGAATACGAGATTGGTGAAGCCGAGATCGATGGTTTCAGCGAGCCTTTGGACATGCTCATCCGGGTCTTTGGAGACGATCCATCGGCTGGCAGCGCGCTCGACCGGCAATGCATCTGCTAGCCTTTCCATCTCAGCCGGATCGTCAATGCCCATCTTTTCCTGGGAGGACAAGGCAAGCGCAGCCCAATGACGCGTATTCTGAAAAGCCTGGTCCATATCCGGATCGAAGGAAACCTTCATTTCGATCGAGTAGGCCATGTCCGCAGGGTCGCGCTTTGCCTGCTCGATGCCTTCGGCTACCTTTGGCAGCAGGGTTTCCGTGTAGAGTTCCTTTGGCTTGCCGCTGGTACAGATGAAACCATCGGCCACCTCGCCGGCAAGCCTGGCAGCTGTCGGCCCGGAGGCAGCAATGTAGAGCGGTATCGGCGTCTCAGGACGGTCATAGAGGGTGGCATTTTCAGTTCGATAATAGGTGCCCTCAAATGTTAACCGATCCTCGCGCCAAAGACGCTTCATCAGGTCGACCGCTTCGCGAAAGCGGGCAAAGCGCTCTTTGAAGGGCGGCCAGGCAAGCCCAGTCGCGGGCACGTCATTCAGGGACTCACCAGTGCCGACGCCGAGCAGAACGCGATCTGGAAAGAGCGTTCCCAGCGTCGCCATCGCCTGTGCGACGATCGAGGGGTGGTAGCGAAATGTCGGGGTCACGACGCTGGTACCGATGGTGATGCGCGACGTGCGTTCGCCCAAAGCACCGAGCCAAGCGAAGGAAAACGGCGCATGCCCGTCGGTGTGCCGCCAGGGCTGGAAGTGATCGCTGACCATGACTTGATCGAAGCCGACGGCTTCAGCGTGAACGGCAAATTCGAGAAGATCTCTCGGGGCAAACTGCTCCGCTGATGCCTTATAGCCGAATGACAACATGACCGTTCCGATTGCTTGGCAATGTCGAAAGCGTCACGGGCCTCCATGAAAAGTTTGCCAGGTTCCGGCAGCCGAGCTTTCGCGCATCATAGCAACGACTTCATCGGAACTAAATACAGGTATTGCACGCCTTCTCCCTGCGGTCGATATCACTATAACCAGACTTCCCCGGTGACAGCGTCAACCGAGTTCCAGCCTGAAGGCCAGGATCAGCCGAATGCCACAAAATCCTCAAGGAACATCGAGGTGGTTTCCTACGTTTTGGCACCACTAGCGCTGGTGCATACGCCAGCGATCGACGACTTCACGGACGAAGACCTTATCGACCGGCGTCGCGCGCCATGCTTCCGAGAATCGCGCCGTCATGCTTTGGGGCCGATGATCCTGGTCCAGCCGATCGAAGCGTATGCGTACCGGCATTGAGACCGCGTCGCCGATCACCACGGCCTCGCCGTTGCCGAGCAAAGGTAGAAAGTCGAGCAGCCCAGACGCGCTGTCGGCAACGGTACCCTGAATGATCTCCTGATCCTTCAAGCTGGTGATGCGGAAGACGAACGATGTATTGCATTGGGATAGCACCGACGGCGCTAGTTCGGACGGGCGCTGGCTGACCAGACAAAGCGAGAGCCCGTATTTCCGCCCTTCCTTCGCGATGCGCGCCAGGGCGTTCTTGGTGGCTTCGAAACCCAGGCTGTCATCGAGCGGCGCATAACGATGGGCTTCCTCACAAACCAGCAATATCGGTTGAGCGCCTCGGCTCCAGAGGGAAAAGTCGAAGGTCAGCCGGAGGATGACGGAGACAACGGCATTGATTACCTCAGAGGGCACCGACGACAGATCGACAATGCTGATCGGCCGGCCATTGCCGGGAATCCGCAGGATCTGCGAGAGAATGTCTGCGAAGTTGTCGCTGACCGTGATGCCGCCGAACATGAAGGAGAAACGCGGATCGGCGGATAAAGAGTTCAATCTGTTTTTCAGCCATTTATACGGAACGAGGCTGCTTGGCTTGTCGACCCTGCCCATAACGTCATCGATGAGGCGAATAACGTCGCTCAGCCTGTAGGGGGTTGGGGTGTTGACCGTGACGGGCTGTCCGTTCAGGCGATCACCCTGATAGAGGTTCTTAGCCTCGGCGATCAGTTCGTGCAGGATTTCCGAGATGATCGATCGGTCGGGTATGGCATTGCCGGTGCCGAACATCACCATGTCGATTTCGTCGGAGTTCAAAATCCAATAGGGAAGCCGCAAGCGTTCGGGTCCAAGCAATTCAGCATGCTCGCCGAAAGCGGTCTGATACTCATTATGAGGATCGAGCAGGACGATGTGAGCATCCTCATGCTTGTCCAGTAACGTTCTCAGGATCAGTGTCAAAGCACAGGACTTGCCGCAGCCTGTCGTGCCAAGAATGGCAAAATGTCGGCCCAGCAGAAGATCGGGTTCGACATACATGTCGCCTGCCCGCTCGCTATGCAGCGTGCCTAGCTTGATGGCGGATGAACTCGGCTGTCCGTAAATGAGGCTGAGATCGTGCTCGTCGGCAGACCAGACGGCGTCACCGAGCGTGGGAAAGAGCGAAACGCCGTGACGAAATGAACTCCCCTCGCAGTCACTTTCGCCAATGAGCTCGAGTTCGGCGAGCCATGCTTCGTCTGGGTCGACCGACCGGGTCGGATTTGGGATGGTCAGACTGGTGACCAGCGCGAAAACCACCGTCGCAGGTGTCTTCAGTTTGACCAGCGCGCCCTTCTGCAAGCGATCGGGATCGACCGCACGCTCAGCATTAGCGTGCTGCTCCCAGACCATGACAACATGGGATCCGGAAACACATACGACTCGGCCAAGCTGAAGATCGGTGTCGTCCAAGCTGGAAACTCCTCGACGTCGTCCATCTCCAACAGCTCTAGCGCAAATTGGTTAATTGACCGTTAATGCTGGAAGAAACCTTCCCTTCGCCCGGCCGGGCATGGGGAGCATGGTCGCAGTCTGGTCTCAGGCCGCACTCGGCACGCGCTCAAGAGGCCAGTTTGCGGACTTCGTCCAGTCCGTAAGGTCTTCCCCGGCGATCGGCTGAGCGATGAGGAAGCCTTGAATGATGTCGCATCCGAGCTCTTTCAACACCGCCATCTGGTCCTCTGTCTCGACGCCCTCGGCAACCACATCGAGCCCAAGATTGTGGGCAAGATCAATAGTCGAACCGACGATGACACGATCCTGTGGATTGCCGATCATGTTCTCGACAAAGGACTTGTCGATCTTGAGCTCATCGAGCGGCAGACGTCGCAGCAGGGATAGCGACGAATAGCCGGTGCCGAAGTCATCAATTGACAAGCGAAGGCCGAGCGCGTGCAACTGCTCGAGCCTCGACATGGCGCCCGACGGATCCAACATAACGGCTGTCTCAGTCAGCTCGAGCGTTATGTCCGATGGCGCGATATTGGTGTCGCTGAGCAACGTTTCGGCAAAAGCCTGGATATCCTTGGAATGAAGGCTTCTTGGTGAAATGTTGAGAGCGAGTCCAAAGGCCAGCCCTCGTTCTCTCAAGCGCGCCACGCAATCGACCGTGCGCTCCAGGGTCCACCTCGTAAAGGGCACGATATTGCCGCTTTCCTCGGCCTGAGGAACGAATTCGTCCGGCGGAATCAGGCCATGCTCGGGATGATGCCAGCGGGCAAGCACCTCGAACGAACGTATGGTTTCCGATCGAAGATCAAGCTTCGGCTGATAGGCCAGCAAAAGCTGATCATTGTCGATCGCCTGGCGCAGGCCGCCCGAAAGGACCAGGGTCCGTATGGAGTTGAGATCCTTCTTCGGATCATATCGCTCGATACCTGTCGCCTGGCGCTTGGCGTCATACATGGCGACATCGGCGCATTGCATCAACTTCGACCCGGTCTCCGCGTCGTCGGGATAGAGCGCAAGTCCGATGCTGACGCCGACCTCCAGAGAGACACAGCCGGCGAGCGCGAACGGCTCACGAAGCGCCGTCCTGATGCGTTCGGCAACGTCACGTGGCGAACTCGTGCCCTGCCGCTGAGGCAGCAGGATGGCAAATTCGTCGCCGCCGAGACGCGCAACCGTGTCGCCTTTGCGTACGCAATCGACAAGGCGCTCAGCGACCAGCTTGAGCAGCGCATCTCCGACCTGATGGCCGAGCGTATCGTTCACTTCCTTGAAACGATCGAGATCCAGGATGGCGAGATTGAGCGGCTCGCCGGAGCGGCGTGCCGACCGCAGGGCCTGGTCCAGGCGATCCTTGAGTAAAAGTCGATTGGGCAGTCCCGTCAGCGCGTCATGCAGAGCGAGATGCCTGAGTTTGGTCTCGTGGGCCTTGGCGGCCGTAATATCGCGCAAAATGGCCATGGCCCAGCTCTTGCCGCCAATGGAAATCTTGCGCAGCGCCAGCTCCACCGGGCAGGTGGACCTGTCCGGCCGACAGACGAATCCCTCGAGCCGTCTTCCCGGACCGTCTTCGAGACGGGTATGGGCAGAGGGTCTGAATTTGTTGAGTTCGGGCAGCAGGGCATTCATATGCAACCCGATCAGCTCATCCTGTGTGCAACGGAAGAGTTCGCAGGCCGCCTCATTGGCCGTACGGACGATGCCCTGCTCATCGAAGGTCATGATGCCGTCGAAGTTCTGCTCGACGACATTGCGCATCAGCCGATCGAGCTGCTGGAGCTTCGCCCGCTGATCGAGAGCAAGGTCGACATAGTGCTCCGCCCGTCGGCTGGCGACCATCGATGTGTAGCGCTGCAGCAGCGTCTGGCCGCCTGCTCGCTCCCGGATGTTGCGCATCATATTGGGGCCGGTGCCACCTTAGAGTGGGCCATCACCCCAACATTGTCGCCGATTGAAGTGACCAAAAGGTTAATTGCAACCAGGCTTCAGGCGCCGCCGCCAGCCCTACCCGGCCATTCGGCTTTCGATTCTCCTGAAGGCGAATGTGATCAGGCCGGCAAGAAGAAGGTAGAGGAGGGCTGCATAGAGGTAGATTTCGAGATTGTAGCTTCGGGAGAAGACGGTGCGCGTCTGGCCCATGAGATCAAGCACGGTGATGGTGGAAATCAGCGCACTGCCCTTCAGGAGCAGGATCACCTCGTTGCCATAGGCAGGCCAGGCGATCTTAAAGGCCTGAGGCAGCATGATCCGGCGCATCGCCTGCAGCCAGGTCATGCCATAGGCAAGCGCCGCCTCCATCTGGCCTTTCGGCACGTTGACGAGACCGCCTCGGAGAATTTCGGCGACATAGGCGCCCGTGTTCAGCGTGAGCACCAGAAGCCCGACATTCCAGCCATCCTTGAAGAATGCCCAAAGGATCGGCCCGAGCCCCTCCTCGCCGAGGCCGCCAATGCCGAAATAGAAGATCCAAAGCTGAACGAGTAGCGGGGTGCCGCGAAAGACGTAGGTATAGATATAGGCAATGGTCGACAGGATGGGATTGCCGGATAGTCTTGCGAGCACGGTCACAAGGGCGATCCCGAGGCCGATCACGGAGGCGAGCAGGATCAGCTCGATCGTCACCCAGAAACCGTCGATGAAGCGCGCGCAGTTCTTTTCGAACAGGGCCGGGGTCATCGGTCCGATCACGGCGCAGACACCGTCGGAGGCGGCAATTTTGATATCCTGATAAACGCTCATGCCGCGCTATGCCGGCATGCCGCGGCGGGCGCGCTGTTCGACGCGATGGCGACCGTAGTCGGAAAGCGCCGTCATGATCAGATAGAGTACGCCTGCAGCGAAGAAGAACAGCAGCGGATCGCGGGTGGTCTCGCCGGCGATCTTGGCGATGCGCAGGAGCTCGTCAAGCGCGATCACCGCGGCGAGTGAGGTGTCCTTCAGCATCACCATCCAGAGATTGCCGAGGCCGGGGATGGCGTAGCGCCACATCATGGGCAGGCGCACGCGGCGGAAGGCGAGCCAAGGAGACATGCCGGAGGCTTCCGCCGCTTCCATCAGGCCTTTGGGCACGGCCTGAAAGGCGCCGCGGAATACCTCGCAGGCATAAGCCCCGAAAATGACCGCGAGGCCGAGGACGGCGGCGAGAAACTTCGGCATCTCGAAGTCGATCTCGAGACCGAGCGCAGCGAGCAGGCTTTTGACCGCTGATTCCGACCCGAAATAGACCAGGAGAAGGATCAGGAATTCCGGGGTCCCACGGATGAAGCCGGTATAGCCGGCACCCAGCCAGTTGAGCGGGCGAAAGCTGGAGAGCTTGGCGCCGGCCATCGCCAGGCCGATCACGAGGCCGAGCGACAGGGCGGCAAGCGCAAGCTGCACGGTCACCCAGGCACCGCGCAGAAGATCGTCACCCCACCCGCCGGGACCGATGCCAAGCAGCTCCATCAGAGGGAGCCCCTCAGGCCGAACTTGCCGGACGGGTCAGGCCCGCCCGGCGGAGGAAGAGCATCACGCTCGCCCCTCAATAAATGTCGACCGGGAAGTATTTGTCGTTGATCGCCTTGTAGGTGCCGTCTTCGCGGATCTGATCGAGGGCGGCGTTGAAGGATTCCTTGAGGTCGTCCTCACCCTGGCGGATGCCGATGCCGATCTTATCGTCGATATCGATCTTATCGCCGATCAGCGTGTAGTCAGGATTGTCCTTCATCCACTCGGCGACCGGAAGATAGTCGCTGATCAGGACCTCGATCCGGCCGGCGGTGAGATCGCCATAGGCGGCGGTCTGGGTGTCGTAGAGCTTGACGTCGCCGCGCCGGCCATAGTTGTCCTCGGCCCACTCGGACGCAATGGTCGAGCGCTGCGCGCCGATGGACTTGCTATCAACGTCGTCGACGGACATGGAGCCGCCGTCCTTGGCGACCAGGGCGAGATAGTTGGAGTAGTAGGGATTGGTGAAGTCGATGGTCTCAAGGCGCTCGGACGTGATCGACATGGAGGCGACGATCGCGTCGTATTTTTCCTGAACCAGCCCCGGAATGATGCCATCCCAATCCTGGGCGACGATCTCGCATTCGCGCTCCATCGCCTCGCAAAGCGCATTGGCAATGTCGACGTCGAAGCCGACCAACTCGCCATCGGCGGTGGTGTTATTGAAGGGCGGGTACGCCCCTTCGGTGGCGATCGTCAGCGTTTCGGCGGAGACGGCGCCTGCAGCGAGGCTTGCCGCCGCCGCAAAAGTGAGGATTTTCAAAGAGTTCATGAGTATTCTCCCCTTAATGTTGGAACTTGTTGTCAAAGGACCCGTTCGAGAAACTTTCTGCAGGCGTCGTTGGTCGGCCTGGAGAACACCTGGTCCGGCGGTCCCTCCTCCGCGATCTTGCCCTGATGCAGGAAAACGACCTTGGACGAGACGCCCCGGGCAAACTCCATCTCGTGGGTGACCACCAGCATGGTCCGCCCTTCGTCGGCAAGACCGCGCATCACCGCCAGCACCTCGCCGACCAATTCCGGGTCGAGGGCCGAGGTGGGCTCGTCGAACAGCATGACCTCGGGTTCGGTCGCGAGCGCGCGCGCGATGGCGACGCGCTGCTGCTGGCCACCGGAGAGAAAGGACGGGTAGGTGTCCCTCTTTTCGGCAAGGCCGACACGTTCGAGATAGCGCTCGGCCCGCCCGACGGCTTCGTCCTTGGGCACGGCCTGGACATGAACGGGCACCTCGATGACATTTTCGAGTACCGTCCTGTGCGGCCAGAGATTGAAGCTTTGAAACACCATGGCGACGCGGCGACGGAGGCTTTGAATTCGCTTCTTGTCGAGCTTCGCGGCGGCGTCGATGTCCTCCCCGCCGATCCTGATCCGACCGCTGTCCGGCGTTTCGAGGAAATTCAGACAGCGAAGAAAGGTGCTTTTGCCTGAGCCCGACGCGCCGATGATCGACAGCACGTCACCCTTTTCGGCCGACATCGTAATGCCCTTGAGCACCTCGAGTTCGCCGAAGCGCTTGTGCACGTCGACGGCATCGACGGCGAGGGAGGCGCCGTTCTTTGTGTTTTCGGTCGTCATGCCAAACCGAGTCCGATCACCCGGTGATCCTGTTTCTTCAAGGCGTTAACAGACCAAACAGAGCAGAAGTGTCACTCGAGTCAAGCACGAAGGCGGCTGTTGTTGTGATCATAGAGCGGCTCCTGACCTACGGTCGCGGGACAACGCTCGCCGAGGATGTCGACGTCGAGCGCCGTCCCAGGTGTCGCCAGATCCGTGCGCACATAGGCGAGCACGATGCTCTTTTCGAGCGTATAGCTCCATCCGCCTGAGGTCACGAGGCCAACGATCTCGCCATTTTGGCGGATCGGCGAACAGAAGGGAGCGTCTGCGACGCCTGGCTGATCCAGAGTCAGCGGCACCAGCCTTTCCGCGACACCGGCCTCTTTCTCTTTGATCAAAGCGTCCTTTCCGACGAAGCTCTCTTTGCCGAGGTCGATGAAACGATCGAGGCTGGACTTCAGCGGGCTGTATTCGCTGCCGAGATCCGACTTCCAGCCACGATAGCATTTATCGAGGCGGAGGCTTTCCATGGCGTACATGCCGAAATCGCGGATGCCGTGGGGTTCGCCTGCTTGCCAGAGCGCATCGTAGATGGGAATCATGTGTTCGGCGGGGATGTGCAGTTCCCAGCCGAGCTCACCGACATAGTTGACGCGCATGGCGAGGATCTCGGCCATGCCGATCTCGATTCGCTGCGCTGTCAGCCAGGGGAACGCCTCATTCGAGAGGTCCGCTTCGGTCACCGCCGCAAGCACATCGCGTGACTTGGGGCCGGCGAGCACCAGGGTGCCGCGCCGGCCATGGCGCGGTCCGAGTTGAACGCTGCCATCATCCGGCAGGTGCTTTCGCAACCAGTCCTCGTCATGCCATTCGCCGGCGGCGGCCGAGATCAGGTAGAAGCGGTTCTCAGCCAGGCGTGTGATCGTGAATTCGGAGAGCACCCCGCCCTGCTCGTTCAGCATATATGCGAGCGAGACCCGGCCGAGGCGGGGCAGTTTCGAGCAGGTCATGCGATCGAGCCAGGCTTCGGCGCCCTCGCCTTCGACCATGAACTTGGAAAAGCCGGGCAAATCGAGAATGCCGACATCTTCTCGGACCGCCCTCACCTCCTCGCCGACCAGGTCAAACCAGTTGCGATCACGTTTGAAACTCAAGGTCTGATCTTCGAGCCCCTCGTCAGGTGTGAAGAACACCGCCCTTTCCCAGCCGCCGCGCGCACCGAAGCGGGCACCCTTCGCCGCGAGACAGTCGTAGAGGGGAGAAGTCCGGGCCGGCCGCCCCGCGGCCCGCTCTTCGAAGGGAAAGCCGATGCCGTATTCATACTGATAGAGCTCGATCGCCTTCGCCGTGACATAGGTCTTGGTGGCGTAGTCGGTGTAGCGGCGCGGATCGAGCGCCCAGAGATCCCATTCGGGCTCGCCTTCGGTGACCCATTCGGCGAGCGTCTTGCCGGCGCCGCCTGCCTGCGCGATGCCGAAGCTGAAGCAGCAGCACTGGTAGAAATTCTTCAGGTCGTGGGCCGGGCCGATATAGGGATTGCCATCAGGCGAATAGGGGATTGGGCCATTGATCACCCGCTGCACGCCGACCGAGCCCAAAAGCGGCACGCGCTCGATCGCCTGCTCGATATACCACTCGATGCGATCGAGATCGTCCCCCCAGAGCTGGTTGGCGAAATCGTCAGGCATGCCGTCCAGCCACATGGGCGTGGCCTTCCACTCATAGGGGCCGAGAATCAGGCCGTCCCGCTCTTCGCGGAGGTAATAGGAAATATCGGGATCGCGCAGGAGCGGCAGCTTGCCGTCGCGTGCCTCCAGTTCCGGGATCGGCTCGGTGATCAGATATTGGTGCGACATGGTGACGATCGGCAGCTTCTGATCGACCATCGCCATGACCTCGCCCGCGCGATAGCCGGCGGCGTTGACCACGATGTCCGCGCGAATATCGCCCTTGTCGGTCCGGACCAGCCACGTACTGTCCGGCTGCTGCTCCAGGCCTGTGACTTTGGTGAAGCGCTTGACCTTCGCACCCAGATCGCGAGCCCCCTTAGCAAACGCCTGGGTCAGTTGGGAGGGGTCGATGTCGCCGTCATTGGGGTCCCAGAGGACGGTCTTGATGTCATGGGTTTCGAGAAACGGGTAGGCCTCGACTGCCTGATCCGGCGTCCAAAGCTGATAGTCGATGCCCTGGGCCTCGGCCATGCTGCGCGCATGCAGAAACTCATCCACACGCTCCTCGGTGTGAGCAAGGCGGATCGATCCAGTGGCGTGATAATTGATCGGATAGTCAACGGTCTCGGAGAAGGTCTTGTAGAGATCCGCCGAGTAGCGCTGATACTTGATGATGTTCCAGCTGCCGGAGAAGGTCGGGCAGTTGCCAGCGGCATGCCAGGTGGAGCCTGACGTCAGCTCGTCCTGCTCGACCAGCACACTGTCGGTCCAGCCAGCCCTGGCCAAATGATAGAGACAGCTGCAACCGACAGCGCCACCACCAATGATCACCACCCTCGCCTGCTCTGCCATGGCCGTCATCCCTGTCGCAAGTTGTCTTGTCTTGCTTGGTAGCAGGCCAGCACAACATCGCAAAGCTCAGCAACAGCCAGACGATGTCGCAAACACGACATCACCAGCCCTCCTGCCTGTTAGATCTCCTTCTCGACGCCTCTTGGTTGGAGGTCCCCTGGCCAGCTATGGCGTCAGACGTTACGCTTGACTAGCGGCGGAAGCGATAGAGCATCGGGGAGACATCATGCAGCGGCTGAGCGGCTCGCGCACTGGCGGCAGGCAATCAGCGGGAGATGCTTTATGACCGCCCTTTGTGACCGTTCCGCGGTCGAGCTTCGCAACATGATCGCCGAAAAAGAGGTCTCGCCGGTCGAGTTGCTCGCCTCCTGCATCGAGCGGATCGAGGAGGTTAATGGCAGCGTCAACGCCATGGTCGCGACCTGCTTCGAGCGCGCAGAGACCGAAGCGAAAGCGGCCGAAGCGGCGGTTCTGGGCGGCGATGATCTAGGAAGCCTTCACGGGCTTCCGATCGGCATCAAGGATCTGGTGCTGACCGAAGGTGTTCGTACGACCTTCGGCTCGCCACAGTTCGCGGATCTGGTCCCCGAAGCCGACGCGCGTCAGGTGCAAGCGGTGCGTCAGGCAGGCGGCGTCGTCATCGGCAAAACCAACACGCCGGAATTCGGGGCGGGCGCCAATACGGTCAATCCGGTCTACGGGGTGACCGGCAATCCTTTCGACCCGGAGAAGACCTGTGCGGGTTCCTCCGGCGGGTCGGCCGTGGCGCTTGCCACCGGTATGGTACCGCTCGCCACCGGCTCGGACATGGGCGGCAGCCTCCGCAATCCCGCCGCCTATTGCGGCATCGTCGGCATGCGCCCGTCCCCTGGCTGGGTCCCTGATGAAACGCGCCAGCTCGGCTGGTTGTCTATCGGTGTGCAGGGACCGATGGCCCGTTCGGTCGACGATCTCGCCCTGCTCTATCAGGCGATGGCGGCGAACGACCCGCGCGATCCGCTTTCCGGCCCACTCGACTTAGAGGCCCTGCACCCTCTGTCGGATATCGATCTCGGCGACGTCAAGGTCGCCGTAAGCGAGGACCTCGGCTTCGCCCCGATCGACAACGACATCCGTGTCACGTTCAAAGCCGTGATCGACAAGCTACAATCGGCCTTCGCGAGTGTCAGGCAGGTTGACCCGCCCCTTGAAGGGGCTGATGAGGCGTTCGAGGTGAACAGGGCTCTGTCTTTCGTTGCGGCGCATAAGCCGACCTACGACGAAAATCCGGACATTCTCGGCCCCAATATCGTGGCCAATGTCGAGCAGGGGCTCTTGATGAGCCTCGCCGATGTCGGCCGCGCAATGGCATCGCATACCGCGATCTACAAGCGCTTCGTCGCCTTCATGGAGGACTACGACGTCCTCATTTGCCCGGCCATGTCGGTGCCTCCGTTCCCCCACGGCCAACTCTATCCGGCCGAGATCAACGGCGAGCCGCTTAGAACCTATTTCCATTGGCTGGCGCTCGCCTACGGCCTCACCCTGACCTGCCATCCCGTGGTCTGCCTGCCCGCCGGCCTCGATAACACCGGAATGCCGTTCGGCATACAGATTTGCGGCAAAAGGGGCGGTGATGCGCGTGTTCTGGCCATTTCGCGCGCTTTGGAGCATCATATGATACGCATAGAAGGCCTTGGGCGGCCGTTGCCGGATCTGGCTCAGCTCGCAAACTGAGGCCTCGGACGACCGGGGAGGAGTGACGTTTGACCCGCATTCGCGACATACGCCTGATCCCGCTCGCCTTTGTCATGGACGAAGCCAAAGCCTATGGCATGGCAAGAGGCAAGACGGCCAGGCGGGAGTGCGGGCTGATCGAGGTCGAGACTGAGGAAGGCGTCGTCGGCATTGGCGAAGCCTGGGGTCCGCCCAAGGTCGCCGCGGCCTATCTCGACCTGATTAAGGAGGCGTTCGTCGGCCGAACGCTTTATGAGCGTGAGCTGGTCTGGTCCGACATTATCTCGAGCCGCTACCATCTCGGCCTGCAGAACCAAATGACCGCCTGCTATAGCGGCATCAACATCGCCTGCCACGATGCGCTCGGACGGACTCTCGGCGTTTCAGTCGCCGATCTCCTGGGCGGCCGCGGCAAGGAGGTCATCCCGGCCTATGCCTCCGACGGCTACATCACCGACGATCCCGAAGGCAAGCTGCCGACCCAGCTCGAACGGGTCTCCGAAGGTGGCTTCCATGCAGTCAAGATCAAGATCGGCCTCAGCCCCAGCTCGGATCAGGCGCGCTGCATGCTGACGCGCGAGCTGCTTGGCGACGACATGCTGATCCTCGTGGATGCCAACGGCAACTACACCGCCGATCTGACGCTGGAAAGCATGACGCGAATCAGCGATGTCGGCATCCATCTTTATGAGGAACCACTGCCTCCGCAGGACGTTCAAGGCTATTGCGCGCTGACCGCCCGAGCAAGCATCCCAGTCGCCGCGGGCGAGGCACTTTACACGATGCATGACTTTGCGAGGCTGATGCATCCGCGCGCGGTCGACATTGTGCAACCGGATCTCACGCTTTGCGGCGGCTTCGATCAGGCCAGGAACATCGCGGCACTCTGCCAGATCTGCAATATTCGCTATTCGCCCCATTGCTGGGGAGGCGCCGTCGGTCTCGCTGCTGCCGTGCATTTTCTCGCAGCACTGCCGGATTACCCGCACAGCGACCACACGCCCTACCCGCGCCTTTTAGAATATGACGTCGGGGAAAACCCCCTTCGTGACGATCTCTTGGCGACACCGCTGCAGCCGGTCAACGGCCAGGTGGCGGTGCCGGACGGTCCCGGCCTCGGCATCAAGCTCAACCCCGAAACGGTCGAACGCTACCGGATCGACAGATAGATCGAGCAGATCTGCGGGTGGTATTCTCGACAAGACGTGCCATCTCCTGGAAGATGTCGCTGATTTCGCAAGCGGAGCCCGCCTATGGACATACAGGTTGATGATGGCAAGGTGATTAGGGTCGACATGATCGCCGATCTCGCCTGCCCCTGGTGCTATCTCGGCCTCGTGCGCCTCGACAAAGCGAGAGAGCTTCGCCCTGCCCTTCAGGTCGAGCTTCGCTGGTGGCCCTATATGTTGAACCCGCAGCTGCCAAAGGAGGGCATGGACCGGCACACCTATCTTCGCGCAAAATTCGGCGGCGATGCTGAAGCTCGTCAGATCTACCAACGGATCGAGGCAGCGGGCCGCGAAGAGGGCATGACGTTCGCTTTTGACAAGATCCGACGAACGCCGAACACGGTCGCCGCCCAGCGACTGATTCTCCTGGCGCAGCAGCAGGGCCTTGGCGAGGCTATTATCAGAACACTCTTCAAGGCGTTTTTCGAGGATGGCATCGACATCGGCAACGCCGACGCTTTACGTCGCCTCGGCGCAGCCACGGGGATCGCGCCCGGCGACATCGATGCGCTCTATTCGGGCGACGCCCACAGCGCCGACATCATCCGCGGCCATCAGCGCGCGCATATGATGGGTGTCCAGGGTGTGCCCGTCTATGTCGTCGACCAGCAGCACGTCATCACCGGCGCGCAGGCCCCGGAGGTGCTGGCCGGGCTGCTCGACGTCGCCAGCACCGAAGCGGTCGCCTGACGCTGCGGAGCGACCCGCCTCACCACTGAATATGCTCGATCCCGTCGAAGTTGATCTCGGTGCCGTCCTGCAGGGTAATCGTGCCGGCCGCGTCATCGGTCAGATCGAGCCAGCCATTCTCGCCAGAGCTGTTCGTCGACTCGATCTCACCGCTGGTCAGATCGACCGTCCAGTCCTCGCCGAACGT
>JBCCIN010000043.1:0-19120 GCA_039028235.1 Pseudomonadota bacterium | reverse complement strand
TTTCGATCACCTCAAGGCGAGCACCAAGGCGCTGCAGGCCAGTCGCGACGCTGCGTCTGACATCATGTAACCTCCAGGGCGCGATCGGTTCGCCCAATTGCTCGGACGCGGGGTTATCAAGCCGTGCCTTCATACGGGAGATGTTGCCGAGCGGGTTGCGGCCATTGAGCGTAAAGACTAGATCACTACCCTTTAGTCGCGGCGCATTCTCGACGAGTTCGAGCGCTGGCGTCGAAAGCGGAATGGTGCGTCCTTCCTTGGCCTTTGATCGCGATGCGGGCAGTCGAATGCAAGCTGCATCTAGATCGACTTCACACCATGACAGTCCGAAAATCTCTTCGCGCCGAGCACCCGTCAATATGAGCATCTGCACGCCATGGCCAAAGGGATAACCAACATAGTCGGCGGCCTGCCAGATTGCAGTCAACTCTACGTCGCTCAGTGTTCTATCCCGCTTCGATTCCGGCACCACCTTTTCAACATGGGCGGCTGGATCGGCTTCGATGATGTCTCTGGATGCAGCCCATTTGAGCAGCCTCTTGGTGTGCGCAAGCACGCGATTCGCCATGATCGGCGCTCGATCGGCGATGCGGTCAATCAGCTCAATCACGTCACGCTTCCGGATCTCATCAATCGGCCGCTTGCCCCAGGCCGGCAGCACGTCATGTTGCATGATCCGCTCGACCTCTTTGATCGACCGGTTCTTTGCCTGATCGCGCTTCAGCCATTCATCGATCACGGCAGCCACGGTCCTGCCCCTCGCCGGTCTGGCGTTCGTCCAGGGGATCCTTGCCGGCCTTGACCGCGGCCAGCAATTCCAGCGCCTTCTCCCGAGCTTGAGTCGGTGTCCAGGGGGCACCGTGTTTGCCGATGATTATACGTCGCTTGGCGACCGCGCGCCCACGGCCGGGACGGTATTCGAAGAAATAGGATTTTGCCGTTTTACCGGCATAAAGCCCGAAACCCGGGAGCTTGTCATCGTAATGCCGGCCCGACTCAGCTGAGTCGACAAAACGCTTCGTGATCGCTGGCATGCTGTCCGTCCCATACCTGCTGATAGCGGGGCCGCGTCCCGCTTGATGTCGCCACCATGTCGCCACCGGAAAAGAAATTATCGGAACGCGGAAGAACGTGCAAGAATGCTAGATCTCGATTTTTCAGTTGCTTATGTACACTGTTGGAATGAAGGTGAATGTGAAGGAAACAGTGACACAAGAACTTTTAATCAGCGGGTTCCGGGTTCGAGTCCCGGCGCGCCTACCAAAAAATCAAACAGCTGAAATAAATTTGATGACTAATGACGAAGGAAATCGGCCTCAAGTCATCAGACGGTCATCAAACGGCTTCAGAATCAGATTTAGGATTGGAGCGCACTATATTGCCGCCGAGCCTTGCCTCCGGCTTTTGTGATCATTCTGAGCTTTCGGTCAGCGCAATGAGCGGGGCGTCCTATTCTCAACTCCGAATCCCCGAAATCAAAGAGTGGATGAGTCCGATGCCCGGGCGGCCTTTTGCAAGGCATGGTAGGGCCGATCAGATCAGCCAGTTGCCCGGGAATATATCACCACGGACAGCCAGAGAAAGCGCCTCCCATTCAGCCAGTCCGATTTCGAAAGTCGCGAGCCGGCCCCCCGTCAGAATATGGCTAGCGCGATGTTCGTGGTCATGATCGGATGCCACCTCAAATCGCAATAGCGCATCCCCTATCGCTTGGCTTTCGAGACGACGGAGACGCTTTACGAGAGTCTGTCATGTCCTTTCATGCATGAAGTCTGGCCGTTGAACGGCACTAACCTGTTTTCCTGAAGCTCCAGCAGTTTGCTTTAGAGCCGGTCGCCGATTTGGAGGAGACGGATATGAAGCGCAGCCGGTTCAGCGAGGAGCAGATCGAAGTTGCTGCGGATCTACCGAGAAGAAGGTTTGAGACGACGTCGACGCAGCGGCCGCAAGCGCGCGTCGGGAACGGGAGCGCCGATCGCCGACATCTCGCTCTCCGGTGGTCGCGTTGCCCGCGATTCGGATCGCCTGATCGAGCAAAGCATCAAGCCAGTCACGGTGGTCAGCGACAACGGCACGGAGCTCACCAGCATGGCGATCCTGCGCTGATCGCGCCCGGCAAGCCGCACCAGAACGCGTTCGCCGCAGGGTTCGGTTTCCGGCCTATAGCCCGAACCGCAGAATCGGCTCCAAAGCTCAACTCTGCCCAGAACTGGCCAATAGGATCTCGCCAACACCATACAAACTACGATGAACAAGCCCTGAGCGCTATGTCGACAAGCCGCGTCCCTTGAGGAGTGCGTTCACGTTGGGGTGGCGGCCGCGAAAGGCAATGAAGGCGTCCTCCGGGGGGACACTGCCACCTCTTGAGTAGATGGCCTTTGCAAGGCGCTTTGCGGTTGATGGGTCAAAGGGATCGCCGGCTTCGAGAAAGGCCTCGAAGGCGTCGGCGTCCATGACTTCCGACCACATGTAGCTGTAATAGCCGGCAGAATAACCATCGCCTGAAAAGACATGCTGAAATTGCGGCGTCCGGTGGCGCATGACGATCGCATCCGGCATGTCGATTTTGGACAATGTCTCCGCCTCGAAAGCCTTGCCGTCGAACGTCTCCGGATTCTTCAACACGTGCATCTCAAGATCCACGATGGCCGATGCGGTATATTCAACAGTCTTGAAGCCCTGGCCGAAGTTCTCCGCAGCGATGATCCGATCAATCATGTCGTCCGGCATTGGCGCGCCCGTTTCCACATGGCGTGCATGCTTGCGCAAGATTTCCGGCACGGAGCTCCAGTGCTCGTAAAGCTGGCTCGGCAACTCCACGAAGTCCCGGGCAACGGCGGTGCCGGCAACGAAGGGATAGGTCACGTCAGACATCAAGCCATGGAGCGCATGGCCAAACTCATGAAACAGGGTCCGGACATCCGTCCAACTGAGCAGGGCCGGATCACCTTTGATGAAATTGCACGTGTTGGTGATGACGGGTTTCCCTGGCTGCCAGAGCTTTTGCTGCGACCTAAGTGCGCTCGCCCAAGCGCCGGATCGTTTTGATGGCCGCGCAAAGTAATCGCCGATGAAAAGACCGATCAGTTCACCACCACGCCGAACTTCCCAGGCGCGCGCATCCGGATGCGGCAAGGCGATCTCGACGTCCTCAAATGTCAGCGAAAACAGCCTTCCCGCGACATCGAATGCCGCAGCAATCATGTTGTCCAAGGCGAGATAAGGCTTGATGGCCGCCTCATCCAAGTCATGCAGGCGCTTTCGTTCCTTCTCCGAGTAGTAGCGCCAATCCCAAGGCGCCAGTGGTCCGTTGATACCATCATGCGCCGCAAGTGCGGACAGGGCTTCTTCCTCTTCCGAGGCGCGCGCCCGACCGGGTGACCATACCGCCATCAGGAGATCGCGAACGCGATCCGGGGAGGTCGCCATCTGATCGTGCAGTTTGAAGGAGGCGAAGTTTTCGAAACCGAGGAGGCGGGCACGTTCGGCGCGAAGCCTGACGATTTCAGCGATCAAAGGCCAATTGCTGCTCTCACCGCGATGGGTCCAGGCGAGAAAGGCCTGTTCGCGCAAATCCCGACGATCGGAGAAGGTCAGGAAGGGCTCGACCAGGGACCTGGCCAAGGTGATGACGTAGCCGCTCTGGTCGCGCCGTTTCGCTTCGCCACGGGCTGCGTCCACCAAGAACGGTGGCAGACCTTCCAGATCCGCCTCCGTCAGCTGCATTGTCCAATCGGCTTCGTCCTTCAGGACGTTCTGGCTGAACTGGGTGCCCAGCTCCGATAGGCGAACCATGATGGCTTCCATCCGCGCCTTGCCTGCATCGTCCAAGCGAGCACCACCTTTGACATACATGCGATGCATCAACTCGAGCACGCGCGCTTGCTCCGGATCGAGATCGTCCGCCGAGATCCTCAGCGCCTCCAGCCGCAAGAAGACCTTTCCATTCGTCACCCGACGGACATGAAGCTGGCTGAGCTTAGGTGAGATATCGCGCTCGATGGCCTGGAGTTCGGCGTTCGTATCCCCACTGACACGGTTGAAGAAAACGGCGGCAACCCTCTTTAGCAGGCGACCGTGCCGCTCCAGAGCCTCGACAGTATTGGCGAAGCTTGCCGGTTCGCTGCAGTCGGCAATGGCGCCGAATTCCGCCTCAGCCTCAGCGATCGCCTTGTCGAATGCGGGTCGAAAATGCGCTGTCCCGATGGCGGGGAAGTCCGCCAGTTCATAGACACCATCCCAGGGTTCCAGGAGCGGGTTGGTCATCATGCCCTCCGTGTCAGCCCAAAAACTCATCATGCGATGCCGCGTCTATGACTTTCTGAACGACCAAGGATCGGCAAGCAATCGCTCATCATATCAAATGGCAAGCAGTGTCTTTGCCGAGATCAGATCAGAAGACGACACAGACGGCATATCCACAGTCGGTTTCGATCTCGACAAGCAAAGCGCTTGCTTCACGATGAGTGCGCTATGTAAGCTGAACGCTGTCGAAGGCAAGCTGAACCGGTTTGCCCATGACGAGTGACAGACTAGGCAAAACGGGGCATTCTCCACCATAGTGTGGGTGAACTCCGTTGGATCGTGATGAACCTGCTTCAGCACCAGAATCATACATGATATCAACGTGTTGCGTCACCTCTGCCAGCACCAGCGTCAAGCGTCATGAACTTTCCGGGCTAAGAAAATGGGTAGAACTGTCGTGCCCCTGAACCGCTGCAAAATTTGCTAGAGCCGAGCCATCGACAATGCTAGGTCACCGTAGCCGCAAAACCGATATTCATAGTCCAAGCCGAGGCGAACAGCGATCATGCGTGCTTTTTGTTCCAGTACGTCGTCTTTCACCTGAGGCATAAACACGAGCTTCGTGTAATGACCGAAGACGAAGGCCACCATGTCATCGCGGCGATCCAAGCCGAGGGCTTCCCAGACGAACTTCTCGAAATGCCGGCAAAAGTAGTCGGTTAGATAGAAGGTGCTGATCTCGTCTTCGGCAGATTTTATGAACGCCTCATTTCCTTTGTAGAACGAGAAGCAGTGAGGTCCGGCTATGCGCTCGACATTGCCTTCTTCCTCGAGCACCTTGTCCAGAAGGCCGCCGGTGCCACAGTCACCGTAGAGAACGTACATCTTCTCATATCGAGACCTGTTGGTCCGTATCTTTCGGCGGATTTCCTCTGGGATTAGGTGTGGCCGATGATGGAGCTTAGCCGGAAGGCAGGTTACGTCTAGATGACGCCATCCATTCATCTCGATCAGATCGATGATCTCGCGGCCAAGCGCGCCGCAGGCAATCAAGAGCGTGTGACCTTCTCCGCGCCTGAAGCTAAAAGCTCGCCTGAGATCGTTGTCCATGGTCTGGATTCTATGGCGGGCGATAGATGCTGGTCTTTGATTTTCGTCACCTATGGCCGAAGAAGCGACCTGCTGCCAGTCAATCTGGGGTGTTTAGAGCATTGAACTGCGGATCTGATGTAATGTCATCTCATGGCACATCATTCGCGCGAGCCCTCCGGAGAAAATGCACCGGAAGGCTGACAAGACGGACGGGTCCGGGTTCTAGAGATCGCTGTGCGGCGTACTCTTGCGCTGTAGGCCAGTTTGCTTATGCGAAAGTTTGACCCTAACCCTACTCTTGAAGCCATGGTAATCTTCAGCCCCAGAGGAGCTGAGATGACTCAAAAAGCACGAGCGGTGGGCATTAATCACGTAGCGCTCGAGGTCGGCGATATCGACGAAGCGCTGGCTTTCTATGGCCGGTTTCTAGAATTCGACCTTCGTAGCAGAAGCGACAAGGCTGCCTTTATCGATCTAGGCGATCAGTTCATTGCCCTTTCGGCAGGCCGGAGCCAGCCTCGCGACGACGGACGGCATTTCGGCTTGGTCGTTGATGACAAGAATGCGGTTTATCAGATCCTTGCAGAAATGGGGGTTGAGAGCGTTTCTGAGCGATTTCTCGACTTTTACGATCCATGGGGCAATCGGATTGAGATCGTTGGTTACGATAACATCCAATTCACGAAAACTGATCACGTGCTTCGCGGCATGGACCTGGACGGCCTTGGTAAGTCCGAGAAAGCGATCCGAGAACTTGCCGCGAAGGGAATGAAACCCAGTCAGAGCCAACGATAACCGTGAGGCAGAAATCGGTGCCAATACGGCGTCAACGGTGAGAACGCCGGATGGCTAGACTGCTGTGGCTAAGGACATGGCCGTTCTGGCGCGAATTCAAGCTGAATACTCCGTTGATTAGGCGTCGAGCAATCTAACCCTTCACGGCCCCCAGAGTCAGGCCGCGCACGATATAGCGCTGGGCGATGAGTGCGATCAACACAGGTGGGATCATCGCGATCATCGCGCGCACGGCCATGAACCAGAACTGCACACCCCGGCTGTCGACGCCACCTGCCATGTGGATCGGCACCGTGATCACGTTCTTCGAGGACAGCGTCAGCGCGAACAGGAACTCGTTCCAGGTGAACGCGAAGATGATCAGGCCGCTCGCGGCGATCGAGGGGGCGGCGAGGGGAAGCACGATCTTGAAGAAGGTCGTGATGTAGCCTGCACCGTCGACGAAGGCGGATTCCTCCAGTTCCAAAGGAAGGTCCATGAAAGTCTGGCGGAGGATCACGACGACGAAGGGGAGGATGAAGGTGGCGTTCACCAGGATGAGTGCCAGGTGGGTGTCGAGGAGACCGAGCGAGCGCATGACCAGATAGAACGGTATAACCGTCGCGACGGGCGGTAGCACGCGCTGAGAGAGGAACCAGACGGTGATGTCCCGATTGGGGATGAGGCGAAAGCGAAAACGAGCGAGCGCATAGGCGGCAGGCGTGCCGATTGCGAGCGCCAACAGTGACGCGAAGACCGCGATGATCGTGCTGTTGCCGAGCGCTCGTGCTGCTTCTGGTGTCGAGAGCTGGCTTATCCAGTTGGCTAAAGTCGGCTCGAAATCAATCCAGGGGATGCCGAAGCCGGCGACGGTGAAGGTATCGATCGGATTGCGGAGGCTGGTCGAGAACGCCCAGTAGAGCGGGAACAGAAAGATCAGCGCGACCACGATGGCGACCAGCGAAGACAGCGCCTCGCCGAAGCCCGTGCTTCCGGGTTTGCGCGTCCTGACCTTATCCATAGGTTTCACGCAATCGGCGGAAGAAGAGCGTGACGATGATCATGACCACGATCAGGAGCCCATAGGCCATGGCGCTAGCGTAGCCGAGATCGAAGAAGCGAAGGCCAGTTCTAAAGGCGAGGAATGAATAAGACTGAGTCGCGATGCCGGGACCACCGCCGGTAAGCGCGAAGGGGATGTCGAAAAGCTTCAGCGCTTCCGCAAGACGGAGCAACAGCACGATGAAAATCGTCGGCTGCAGCATCGGCAACAGCACCTTGGTGATCATGTCGACCGCAGAGGCGCCATCGATGCGTGCGGCTTCGTAGAGTTCATCCGGCAAACCTTGCAGCGCAGCCAGGAAGACGAGGAAACAGAACGGCGTCCATTGCCAGACGTCGACCAGGATGACGGAGAAAAGCGCCCAATCGGGATTGGAGAGAAACGGGATGCCGAGAAAGCCGAGCGGGCCGCCTTCCTCGTAGAAGATCGTGAAGAAAAGATAGCCGACCGCAATCGGCGTCGCGAAGATCGGCAGAATCATGACTGCGCGAAGGGCAGGCCTGCCTAACAGATGCTGATTGAATAGAAGAGCCAGCAGAAAACCGAGCGCCAGCTGCATCGGCACGGCCACGCCCACGAAGATCGCGGTCACGCGGACGGCGGACCAGACCTGCGGGTCGTTGATGAGGCGCTTGAAATTGAAGCCGCCGACGAATTCCGAGGTCGACACTTCGTTCTTGTGGACGATGTTACGCGTTCGAGGCTTCCCCGATTTCGACAAAACCGGCTCGCCGTTCTCGTCGAGCACCGGCACCTTTTCGCGCGTGATCTCGACTTTCTGCTCGATCTTGTAGAACGCGATGTAGAGGGAATAGCCGAGCGGGAAGACGGTGAAGGCAAGAACCCAGATCACCGCCGGCATCAGGAACAGAAAACGTACCCTACTGGTCCACCGCATTTTTTTCGCACTTGGAGCCGCGTGGGAGGTCGAAGGTCGCTACCTTCGGCCTCCCCTGCGATCCTGGATACAAGACCACGGCAAGTGCTTCCCTATTTGGGAAACAATGATGTGGTCACGCCACTAACCCTCGTAGCCGATGGCGGCTTGATAGTCCTTGAGCTGACTATCCCGCCCGATCCGATCGGTCACCGGCTCCCAAGCAGCAGCTGTGTCGTCGAGCGCTTGCTGCGCGGTCTTCTCGCCGCTCATCGCCGCCGACAGGTTTTTGTCCAGAATGTCCCAATATTCGAACGTGCCGGGAATTCTGAGATAGGTCAGCATGGTATCGGCGTAGAAGGTGTCGCGGTAGGCCTGGGTATAGGTCTCGACGTCACCCGCATCCCAGCCGGCCGCAACATATTGATCGACGCTCGCCGTGCCGCCCTGGCTCTCCAGGAACTGATAGGAATAGCCGGGGTCGACACCGGTCCAGCCATGCTGCGAGTTCCAAAGGGACACATCCTTCATCGCCATCAGCGCGAGAAGCGAATAGGTCGCCTCGGGGTTTTCGGAGAAGTTGGAGATGACGCCATGCCAGGAGCCGCCCGTCGTGTTGCCGACCGGCACCGGGTTCTCCGCTGCGACGAACTCGCCGGTCGCATGATCATAGTACTCATCCGATGCCGGCAGGATCGACGCCGCACAATCACCCTGGATCACTGAACGGCTGGTGTCCTGGCAAAGGCTGCCGACATCGCCCCAGGAGAACACGAACACCGACTTTCCGCGCAAGAAATAGTCCCAGGCCTCGCCAAGGGACCAGCCGACCTGCGCCGCCGGACCCGTCTGGTGCAGATCCTGCAGGAACTCCAGCGCCTTGACGTGGCCGGGGCTATTGATCAGCGGAGTCATGTCGGTCGGGTCGAACCAGTAGACATTGTGATGCTGGGTGACCTTGTCGCCTGGTGTCACGGCGAACGAAGCGGAAAGCGACTGGAAGTGATAATGCCCCTGCTCGCCGACCTTCAGATGCAGCACCATGCCGCTGTCGGGATCGGCATCGTTGTCGTCCCAGTTCTTGCCGTTGAAGTAGCGCGCAACATCGCGAAGTTGTTGCCATGTGGCCGGCGGCACCGGCATGTCATAGCCATATTCCGCCTTGAACGCATCCTGATGCTCCGGGTTTTCGAGCGCACTTTTTCGATAGTACAGCACCTGGCCGTCGGCATCATTGAGCACGCCGATGCCAGCACCCTCCCAGGTGTGCAGCGCCTTCAAGGAGGGCGGCATGTCGTCATAGGTCCAGGCGGGATAGTCGCCCGATTCGATCAACTCATCGATCTCGAAGGCATAACCCTGTGGCGCGATATCGCCATACCAGAACGCACCCACCATAAAGGCGTCATATTCGCCGGTGCCGTTTCTGAGATCGAGCATCATCTTGGTGTAGTGCTCGGCAAAGGGCAACTCGACGATATTGAGCGTGCCGCCGGTCAGCTCCTCCCAGGCGCCACGAAAAGCATATAGCGGACCCACAATGCCGCCCTTTGGACCACCGGCATTGACGGTCACGGAAATTTCCGCCCCTTCGAACGGCTTTTCGTCAGGCCCAAAGAGGCCGCCAAGATCCTCCTGCTTCACGGTGATGACGGTGTCGTCATACTCCGCACCAAGCATCAGATCGACGGTGCCGTCGTCATTCCACTTGATGTATTCCTGAGCCATGGCGGTGGACGTCAAGAACGTCGCCGCAGCGACACAAAGAGTTGTTGCCTGCCAGGGCATGATGACCTCCCTAATTGATGCCGGCCGACCTAGTCGCTTTCCTGCGGTGGTCGTTGTTGAGGCAATTCAACAATAGGATCTCAGAATGGCCTCATGATGTCCATGCTGCCGCTGAATTCTTTGAGGCAGTATGCTCAATTGCGGACTCAAGTCCGTAGGCTGATTCTAGCACGGACCACCTTGACCGTCTGGATGGCCGTTTCGTGTGAAACTGACCAGAAAAGCCGCCCGAAGCGCGACCGACACGGTCGAATGACCACTTTGCGGCGATCACCGGGCTCGCGCCAAACTCGGCTCTAAGCCTCACCGATGACCCGTTGCAGACGGTAATGAAAAGAAGAGTTCAGGATGATCTATGCACGTCAGTCAGCATCGTGACGCACGTCATGGCGACTCTTGGTGCAGCTGATAATTCTGTCACGGTATGCTTGGTCTGACATTTTGAATATTCAGTGAAAGAACCTTTTCAAATACCGATAGATACCGGTGGCGCTTCTCTGGTTCGGTCTGGGTATGAGCACTGTTTCCTGCGCCCAGCATCGGATGCCGACCTGCCCGCCATGGTGGTCCGCCCGCAATGTTGGTACAGGCGGTGGTTTGTCGCCTCGGGCGCCGGTGGGTGATATCCAAGCGAGCTGCGGGGACGACGAGCGTTGTCGTGCCGTCTCCGTTGCTCGATCAAGATTTCGACTTCCTTCATAAGGGTGTAGAAGATCTGCGTGTCGAGGAACGCGTCGCTGAGCTTGCCGCTGAAGCAATCGATCGCGAGATGTCGTGCCACTCCCATCACGCTTACCTTCTGGTGACCAGCTGGGCGCCCGATGCGCTCAAAATTGGCAACCTTTTCGACCGGATCCGCGGCGAAGCCTATTGGCAGGCTAGCCTTGCCCTCGGTGCGTCCTTACCCGAGGTAGTACGGCGTTCCATGGTGCCCAACGCCTGACCAGCACTTAGGGCACTCGCGGGCGCGGATGTGGGATGCGCGGTCATCGTAGTTGCATCGCTTGGCTTCATCGGTCTGTCGGCGGAAACCGGCCGGCCGGTATGAGGCGCCATGATCCACGACTATTGATTGTTCCTGTTCACCGCGCCCTGCCTGCGCGTTCGTATCGTCGCTGCTCCATTATGTGCTCAACAGAAGGCGGCCGTGATTTTGCGATCTAGGCACGGTCCTTCACTAGCCAGGGTTCGAGCAGCTGGCGGGCCAGGTCACGGCCCTTGTCGGTGAGCAGCAGCTGGTCACCTTCCTGTCGCACGAGATCCGAAGCAAGGCTTCGACAGACAACGTCGTCCGCCTTTTGCCGGGTCCAGTTGAGATGGGTCTGAAGCGCCAGCCTGGCCGACTCGTCTTGGCATTCGGGCCTGCCCTCATGATGGTAGAGATGAACCGCCAGCGCCCGGCTTTCGTTGACGTAGCGTTCGGACCAGCGGCGCATCAGGCCGGCGATCACCCCGTAACGCGGGCCGAACAGGAAGGCCGTGAGCAGAAAGCCGCCCGTGGTCACCGCCATCATGCCGCCGATCGAAACGTCGAGTGCGACGGCCGCGTGGTAGCCGATCACGCTGGAGGCTGTCGCGATCGCGATGCCCAATACGAGCATCAGACCGAGGCGGTCGGTCAGGAGATAGGCGGCAGACGGCGGCACGATGACAAAGGCGATGAACAGCACGGCCCCGACCGCCTCGAACGCCGCGACCGCGGTGGTGCTGGTCAGCATCAGGAGGGCGTAGAACACGGCCGTGGGCGCAAAGCCCAGCGCGCGGGCGAGGCCGGGATCGAAGGTGGTGAGCTTCAGTTCCTTGAAGAACAGGAGCACGAAGGCGGCGTTCACCAGGGTCACCACACTCATCCAGACAAGCGCCTCCGGCATCTCATAGCCCAGCACGGTGATGGTCTTCAGCCAGATGAAGCCGATCTCGCCGAGGAGCACGGTATGGACGTCGACATGGATGTCCCGGGCGTAGATGTTGAGCAGCAGCACGCCGATCGAGAAGAGCGCTGGAAACACCAGCCCGATGGCGGCGTCGTCTTTGACCCGGCGCGTGCTCGCCAGGAGTTCGGTCAAAAAGACCGTGATCAGGCCGGTGAGCGCCGCGCCGATGAGCTGGACCGGGCCGCTTTGCTGATGGGTCAGAAGCCAGACGATCACGATGCCGAAGACGATCGAATGGCTGATCGCATCGGACAGCATGCTGTTCTTGCGGAGCACCAGAAAAACGCCGACCAAGGTCGCCGCACTGCCGACCAGCGCTCCGGTCGCCATGATCGTCAAAGCGGTATTGTCGAAGAGCGCCTGCAGGATCAGGCCTCCTTCATGCCGAGACGATCGAGCACCCGCCTCGCCTCCTCGATACCCGCTTCGGTCAGCTCCCAGTGACGGCCCTCGTTTGGCATATGGCTCACCTCGGTCACCAGGCCGCGGCGCTCCAGACGTCGGAGGGTACGGCGAGTACGCAGGCCATGATAGGTGTCGAGCATGCCGAGTTCGGCCGGGTACTCCGGATCACGATGGCGAGACGCGAGGTTGTAAAGGGTCGCGAGCAGCTGATGGCCGCTAAGCTCGCGCCGATCCCGCCAGCGCCTCATCTCTTCCCAGAGAACGCCACGCTCGGGTGCTATCAGGATCGACAGGATGACGAGGACGGTGATCGCGAGCACGATCAATGGACCGGTCGATAAGCCACGGCCAGCCACGCTGATCAGCGCGCCTGCAAGGCCCGCGAGCATGCCGAAGGCGGCGGCGAGCAGGACCATATGCTCCAGGCTCTTCACCCACTGGCGCGCCGCGACCGCGGGCGCGATCACCATGGCGGCCATGAGCACCACGCCGACCATCTGCAGGCCGACCACGACAGCAAAAGCGATGGTGAGGGTGAGCGTCGTTTCCAGAACGGCAACCGGGAGGCCGAGCGTCCGCGCGAAGTCGGGATCGAAGCTGACGAGCTTGAATTCCTTCCAGAGCAGCGCCATCAGACCGAGCGACAGCAGGGTGATGCCGCCCATCACCCATAGATCCGAGCGCAGGATGGCGGCGGCCTGGCCGAACAGAAAACTCTCCAGCCCGCCCTGGCTCGCATTGGCGGTGCCCTGGATATAGGTGAGCAGCACGACGCCAAGCGCGAAGAACACGCTGAGCGCGATGCCGAGCCCGGCGTCGGTCTTGAGGCGGCTATAACGAGTGAGTGTGAGCATCAGGAGGGCGGCGAGGATGGCGGTGACGAGGGCACCACCGAGGATCGCCGATAGTTCGCGCCCGCCGGCGATCAGAAAACCGAGGCAAACGCCGGGAAGGGCGGCATGGGCGAGGGTGTCCCCGAGCAGGCTTTGCTGGCGAAGCACGGCGAAGCTTCCGAGCACGCCGCTGATCATGCCGAGGATCACCGTACCGATAATCACGTTTTGGATGGTGTAGTCGGCCAGAAGTGTGAGCATCAGCTCGACCGCCCTGGCTCCGAGAGGGGAGAAAGCTCATCCGATGGGATCGGCGCCTCGGTGCCGCGTTCGCCCTCCAGCGGCCCGCGTTCCAGAAGCTTGATCTGGCCGCCATAGGCTTTGTGCAGATTGTCCATCGTGTAGACCTCACCGACGGGACCCTGGGCGAGCACGCGGACGTTCAGGATGATCAGCCAGTCGAAATAATTGCGCACGGTCTGGAGATCGTGATGGACAACGATGATCGTCTTGCCTTCGGCGCGCAGCTTGTGCAGGAGATCCACGATGGTGCGCTCGGTGGTAGCGTCGACCCCTGCCATGGGCTCGTCGAGGAAATATACATCAGCCTGTTGCACCAGAGCGCGGGCGAGGAAGACGCGCTGCTGCTGACCGCCGGAGAGCTGGCTGATCTGGCGGTCGGCGAGATCCGTCATGTTCACTTCTTCCAGCGCCGTCATCTCTTTCTCGCGCTCACGCCGGCCTGGCCAGCGGATCCAACCGAGCCGGCCGTAGAGTCCCATCATGACGACGTCGAGCGCGGTCGTCGGAAAATCCCAGTCGACCGAGGAGCGCTGCGGCACATAGCCGACCCGGCGACGCTGTCGACGATAGGGAGCGCCATGGACGGTGACGTGACCAGCGGTCGGCTTGACCAGCTCGAGGATGGCCTTGATCAGGGTGCTCTTGCCGGCTCCGTTGGGGCCGACGATCGCCGCCATGACACCTGGCGGAATGTTCACATCGATGTCCCAGAGCACTGGCCGGCCGTGATAGCTGACTGTCAGGTCTTCGACGTGAACGGCGAGCGACGGCTCGTGCAGCGCCGAACCAGGCACCAAACCAGAGGACGAGACGGTTTTCATCGACAAGGCAGGTCCCGTGGCGGGCGCGTCCATGGGAGTGTCAGTTCTCGGCGATCTCGATATTCCACGTCGTCGCCCAGTCCAGGAGTGGTTCGGGCAGCGGCGCCGGCTCGCCGCCGAGGGCGTCAACGATGGTGAGTGTATTCTCCACCAGCATGCCGATATAGGTGCCGCCGACCGTACCGGGCTCGCCCATGGCATCGGAGTAGAGCTCGCCGCCGATCTCGATCGCCTGACCGTGTTCGGCCGCCGCATCGATTACCGCCTGGACGGTGCGCGGATTAATGGTGCTCTCGATGAACACCGCTGGCACCTCGCGTTCGACCACGGTGTCGACCATGTCGCGGATGTCGGCGATGCCCGCCTCGGACTCGGTGCTAATTCCCTGGATGCCAGCGACCTCTATGCCGTAGGCGCGACCATAATAGGCAAAGGCGTCGTGCGCCGTCACCAGAACGCGCTGACCTTCTGGGACGCTGGCGATGCTGGCCTCGATCCAGCCATGCAGGGCGTCAAGCTGCTCTCCATAGGTATCGGCGCGGCCGGCCATATCGGTAGAACAATCAGGGGCGATCTCCGCGAACGTGTCGGCAATCACCGGCGCGGCTTTGGACCAGAGACTGGCGTCCATCCAGAGGTGCGGGTCGACGCCGTAGACGTCCTGGGTTGCGATCAGATCGCCGGGGTCGATCGCCGCTGGTGCCACCGCCAAAGTTGGCTTTTTCTCGCCGAGCTTCTCCAGAACGTCGCCAAGCTGACCTTCGAGGGCATAGCCGGAAAAGAGGATCGCGTCGGCCTGCTGCAGGCTGCGGACATCGCCGGCGCTCGCCTTGTAGAGATGGGGATCGACGCCGGGACCCATCATGACCTCGACCGCCACGCAGTCACCCGCGACGCTCGCCGCGACGTCGGCGATCATCCCGATCGTAGCTACAGCCTTCGGGCCACCCTCGGCCGCGGCATGGCCGGCTGAGGCGATGGCTGACGTCGCCAAGAGAACGCTGGCGAAAACAGTACGGGTCATCGTCGAAAGCTCCTGTTCTGTGACATGCCACGGACGGCTTGCGTGCATACTTCATATCTTTGCTCTGTCTTCGGATAAGTCAATAGACTTAACTTATTAGTCTTGCCTAACTTTGTTTACTCGTGCTATACAAATTGTTATCAGTGCAAGGAGACTGAGCAATCGTCAGGACAAGCATGCGGTTACGTGAGGCGAAGCGGCAGGCGAGAAGCTTCGAGGAGGTGCGGCGCGCCCATCAGCAGGAGACAGCTGAAGACTATGTCGAGCTGATCGCCGACCTGATCGACGCCACCGGCGAAGCGCGTGCCGTCGATCTCGCCGAGCGCACCGGCGTGACGCCGGCGACGGTCAACAGCACCCTGCAGCGTCTCGCGCGAGATGGCTTGATTCGAAAGGCTCGCTATCGCTCGGTTTTTCTCACCGACGAGGGTCGGGCCCTCGCCGAGCAAGCCCGCGAACGCCACCGCATCGTCCGCGATTTCCTGCTGGCACTAGGCATTGAGCGCGACATTGCGGAGATCGACGCCGAAGGCATCGAACACCACGCCAGCGAGAAGACACTGCGCGCTTTCAAGGCATTTCTAGAAGAGAAATCCTGAAGAGGCATCGGGCGTCTCCGCCCAAAAACCGGCTCGGCACTTCTCACCATGTTGCCTGGACTAAAGGATCAATGAGGCTGGATCCGAATGGATGACCTCATCGGATCGCCTGTTTTTCGACCTTTCTGCTGGACTTGACCAAAACACATGGTCGAGATCGATTTCTGGCCACGTGGTCCCGCCGACTCTCTGAGACGATACTCTCTCTACGTCTGCATTGTCTTTGGCTCCAATGCCTGTCAACGGCGACTTTGGGTAGGGTAGGGGAGACAAGAAACGCCGTCGGACCAGTTGAAAAAAGCTGGCACTTCGTGAAGATGAGGGGTCAGAGCGATCTGCGGCCGCATCATCGACGATCAAAAAAAGCCGCGGCAGGGAGAATGAATGATGAAACGCTTACCCCTCGTGCTGGCAGCGCTGCTGGCGACGACGCCGGCCTTGGCGGCCGAGTCGGACGATCCGATCAAGCTCACGCTGCATGACTGGTCCGGCCAGCTGATCACCACCACCCTGATGGGCGAAGTGCTGAAGAAAGCCGGCTACAACATCGAATATGTCCAGGCGGACTACATCGCGCAGTTTGCAGGCCTGAAGACCGGCGATTTGCATGTCGCCATGGAGATCTGGGAGACGACAGGGCGCGAAGCCATGGACGAGGCGACCGCGACCGGGCAGGTCGTGAACCTCGGCGAGACCGGGATGCAGGCGATCGAGGAATGGTGGTATCCCGCCTATATGAAGGATGTTTGCCCAGGCCTTCCCGACTGGCAGGCGCTGAACCACTGCGCGCAGGAATTTGCCACGTCCGAGACTGCCCCGCTCGGCCGCTATCTCGGCGGTCCCGTCACCTGGGGTGGGTTCGATGACGAGCGCGTCGAGGCGCTGGAGATGGATTTCGAGGTGGTCCACGCCGGGACGGACGCAGCCCTCTTCGCCGAACTCGAATCCGCCTATCAGCGCGAGGCCCCGATCGTGCTTTGGGTCTACTCACCCCACTGGGCGCCCTCCAAGTTCGAAGGCGAATTCGTCGAGTTCCCGCCCTATTCGCCCGAATGCTATGCGGACCCGTCCGTCGGCGTGAACCCGGATGCCGCCTATGACTGCGGCAAGCCCCGCGGCCCGATCTGGAAGGTGGCGTGGTCCGGTGTTGCCGAGACATGGCCGGGCGCTGCGAAGGCGATCGAGAACTTCACCGTCAGCAATGACGAGATGGGGGCGATGGTCGCCGCTGTTGATCTCGAAGGCAAGTCGGTCGACGACGTGGTCGGCGAATGGATGGCCGCGAACGAGGCCACATGGTCCGCATGGATCCAGTGATCGGCAGATGAGGACAAGGCGCGCGCTCATGAAGGCGCGCGCCTTTTTCTTGTGATCCGGCAGTGCAAAGAGGCTCGATGACCAAGCCCGTGACATTGGATTGCCGCCATGTCTGGAAGCTCTATGGGCAGGGCGCGGAGCGGTTCCTGGGGGACAATCCCACGCCCTCGCTGGAGGCTGTCCATGAGGCCGGGCTGATCGGCGCGGTGCGCGACGTGTCGGTCAAGATCCATGAGGGCGAGATTTTCGTGATCATGGGTCTATCGGGGTCCGGCAAGTCGACGCTTGTCCGTTGTCTCTCACGGCTGGTCGAGCCGACGGCGGGCGAGATCGCTTTCGATGGGCGGGATCTTCTGAAGGCCTCCGAGGCCGAGCTGATCGAGATTCGCCGGAAGAAAATGGGGATGGTCTTCCAGCAGTTCGCCCTTCTGCCCCATCTGACCGTTCTGCAAAACGCGGCCTTCCCGCTCGATGTCCAGGGCGTCGACCGTGCGACCCGTGAGGCGCGCGCGAGGGAGGTGATCGAGCTCGTCGGCCTCAGGGGGCGGGAGGAAAACTACCCGCGCGAGCTTTCAGGCGGCCAGCAGCAGCGCGTCGGCATCGCGCGCTCGCTCGCGGTCGAGCCGGATCTCTGGTTTCTGGACGAACCCTTCTCCGCCCTTGATCCGCTGATCCGCCGCGAGATGCAGGACGAATTCCTACGCCTGCAGGCGCTCCTCCACAAGACCATCGTCTTCATCACCCATGATTTCGACGAGGCGATACGATTGGCCGATCGCATCGCTGTGATGAAAGACGGCGCCATCGAGCAGATCGCGACGCCCGAGGAACTTGTCCTCTCGCCTGCGACCGACTATGTCGCCGAATTCACCCGCCATGTCTCCCGCGCCAAGGTCGTGCGTGCGAAAAGCCTGATGACGCCGTTAAACGACGGCCCGTTCGCCGGCGACGTTCCGGCTGACGCAGCGATCGAGGAGATCGCATCAGCCGTCGAGGCCGCGGAACGGCCCCACCGTGTCATGGCCGACGGCGAGCCCGTCGGCGTCCTCCCGAGACAGGCGGTGATCGATGTCCTGGTAGGGCGTGCATGACGAAGCGGCGCTTCGGGCCGGACGCCCTCTTCTGGTGGATGCTTCTCCTTATCACCTGGGCGCTCTCAACCTGGTCCTTCGATCTCTACAAGGCGCTCGATGCGCGCTGGATCATCAAATACCCGGCCGCCTGGCGCCTGCCGATGGAGGCCAACGTCACCGCGGCGATCCACTGGCTGATGGAGGAGGCCAGCTTCGGCTTCTTCACCTTCCGCGATCTGACCCGCGGGGTCGCCGCTCTGATCGAGGCGCCCTATGAGGTCATGCGGGACCTTCTGATCGACGGGTTCTCCCGTGGCCTTGGCGAAAACGCCGTCCAGATCGCCCCGCCGCTCAGCTGGATCGCTGTCATCGTGACCCTGGTCGCAACCGGCCACTACGCCAGGGACTGGCGCCTCGCCGCTCTGGTCGGCGCCTGCTTTGCCTATCTCGCCGTCTTCGGCCAGTGGGAGAGCGCCATGGTGACGCTCGCCTCTGTCTTGATCGCTGTCCCGGTTGGGGCCGTCGGCGGGCTCATCCTCGGCATCCTCGCCTTTCGCCATCGCTGGGTCGAGCGCGCCCTTCGGCCTGTTCTCGACCTGATGCAGACCGTCCCGGTCTTCGCCTATCTCGTCCCCGTTCTGATCCTCTTCGGCTTCGGCCCGGTCGCCGCTCTGGTCGCCACCGTGATCTACGCCATGCCGCCCATGGTGCGCGTCACGTCAGTCGCCCTTCAGGGCGTGCCGCCGGAGGTGGTCGAGGTCGGGCGCATGAGCGGCTGCACCAGGCGTCAGCTGATGTGGAAGATCCTGGTCCCGTCCTCGCTGCCGACGTTGATGGTCGGCGTCAATCAGGTGATCATGCTGACCCTCAACATGGTGATCATCGCCTCGATGATCGGCGCGGGCGGCCTCGGCTATGACGTGCTCGCCTCGCTTCGCCGCCTCGATATCGGCGCCGGTATCGAAGCGGGTC
>JBCCIN010000042.1:0-19607 GCA_039028235.1 Pseudomonadota bacterium | reverse complement strand
CGCACCTGCCGTTGTTTCAGGCGATGGGCGGCGAGGTCATCCACATCGGCGAACTCGGCCAGGCCTCGGTGATCAAGGTGATCACCAACATGCTCGCCTTCATCCATCTGCTCGCCGCCGGCGAAGCCCTGACCCTCGCCAAATGCGCCGGCCTCGATCTCAAGAAGAGCTTCCAGGCGATCAAAGCCAGCTCCGGCAACAGCTTCGTGCACGAGACGGAAAGCCAGGTGATCCTGAACGGCAGCTACGACATCGGCTTCACCATGGACCTCGCCCTGAAGGACCTCGGCATCACCCAAAAGATTGCCGGCGACTGCGGCGTACCACTCGATCTCGCGAGCCTGGTCGAGCAGACCTTCCGCCGCGCCAAAGACCACTATGGCGGCAACGCCTGGTCTCCCAAGGTGGTCAAGCTCCTGGAAGATGCCATGAATATCGAGCTTCGGGCCGATGGCTTTCCGCCCAGGCTGTAACGCCCGAATCGCCCATCGCCGGCAATCAGTCCGGCAATCAGCGATCACCGCCTTTACGTTTCCTTAACCAGCCGACTCTACCATCAGCCATTATCGGGTCCATGCGACCCTGGGAATCCCCGCGCCCGTTATCAGAGGTTGGGCGAGGCTCGGACTCCCAGGGTCGCATGGACCCGAATGCCTTGATAGCAGGCATGGGTTAATCGAGGGTTAACGCTGGTGCGGGAGGCTCGCGCGGCCAGAGGTCGATCCTGCCCGCTCCCGACCGCCCAATGCGAGGGTACCCTATGGGCGGTCGGGAGGGGAAGCGGGCTGGTACCGCGTACAACTGCTACGGAAATGCTCTAGGCTCAATAACGGTGGCCAAAACGTTGACCCGTCGCGCTGGTAGAAGACTGCCTTTCATCGGTGAATACGCTAAGCTTGATACATGCTCGACAAGCTCTTCACCCGCATCGACGACCAGACCGACGCCCTGATAGCGCTGACTCAAGACCTCGTGCGCATCCCCACCGTCAACCCCCCGGGCGAGGGCTACGAGCCTTGTTCGAACCTGCTTGGTGAGCGGCTGAAACGTTCCGGCTTTACCATCGACTATGTCAGGGCCGAGGGGGAGGTCGGGGACAGCGACCGGTATCCTCGGACCAACGTCATTGCACGCCACGAGGGGCGCGGGCCCGGGCCGACCGTGCATTTCAATGGCCATATCGACGTGGTCGAGGCCGGCCTCGGCTGGAGTGAGGATCCTTTTGGCGGTGCCGTCCGTGATGGCAGGGTCTATGGACGCGGCAGCTGCGACATGAAAGGCGGCATCGCCGCCTCGGTGATCGCGCTGGAGGCCATTCTCACCGAAGGCATCCCCTTCGATGGCGCTATCGAAATTTCGGGAACGGTCGACGAGGAGTCGGGAGGCTTTGCCGGCGTCGCCCATCTCGCCCACCAGGGCTTCTTCTCAAAGCCCCGGGTCGACCACGTCATCATCCCCGAATGCCTCAATGTCGATCGCATCTGCATCGGCCATCGCGGCGTCTGGTGGGCGGAAGTCGAGACCTTCGGCAAGATCGCCCATGGCTCCATGCCCTTTCTCGGCGACTGCGCAATCCGCCACATGGGCGCTGTGATGCGCGCGTTTGAGGACGACCTCCTCCCCACGCTCGCCACCCGCCGCACCGGCATGCCCGTGGTGCCGGCAGGTGCGAAAAAATCGACGCTGAACCTGGCCGCGATCCATGGCGGTCTGCCCGAGGAGATCGATGGTCTGCCCAGCCCGAATGTGCCCGATCGCTGCCGGCTGATGCTGGACCGGCGCTTTCCGATCGAGGAAAGCCTCGCCGAGGTCAAGGCGGAGATCGTCGCCATCCTCGACGACCTGACGCGAAACCGTCCCGGCTTTCGCTACCACATCAGAGACGTCATGGAGGTGCTGCCGACCCTGACGCCTGAAGATGCGGATGTGGTTCGGGCCGTCGCCGAGGGGATTAGCCGCGTGCTAGGCAAGCCCCCCGAGTTGATCGTTTCACCCGGCACCTATGACCAGAAGCACGTGCACCGCATCGGGCATCTGAAGGAGTGCATCGCTTACGGTCCTGGCATTCTCGACTTGGCCCACCAACCGGACGAGTATGTGGAGATCGATCACTTGATCGCCTCGACCAAGGTGATGGCAGCATCGGCACTCAAGCTCTTGGGCGTGCCGCTTCGATGATCCGCGTCGGCCCGAAGAACCTCCTGACCGACGTCCCGGGTATCAAGGTCGGCAATGCCGAAGATCAGGCTGTTCGAAGCGGGGTGACGGTGATCCTTCCGGACGAAGGCGTCACGGCAGCCGTCGATGTGCGCGGCGGGGCGCCCGGCACGCGGGACATCGAGGCGCTGGATCCGGCCTGCCTCGTGGGCCAGATTGATGCCGTCGTGCTTTCCGGCGGTTCGGCTTTCGGGCTGGATGCCGCGGGCGGCGTCATGTCTTGGCTCGCCAAACGTGACCGCGGATTTGGCGTCGCGGACGCGGTGGTGCCGCTTGTGCCGGCGGCGATCCTGTTCGATCTCCTGAATGGCGGCGACAAAGATTGGGGCGAGGAGCCACCCTACCGCCAGCTCGGCATCGAGGCCTGCGATCATGCCGGCGAACACTTCACCCTGGGGAATGCAGGGGCTGGGCTTGGCGCGACTGTCAGCACCGTTACCGGGCCACCGATCAAGGGCGGACTCGGTAGTGCCTCTTGCGTGTTCGAGCGGCAAGGTGCTGCAGCCTTGACTGTCGCAGCCCTGGCCGCCGTCAACCCGTTCGGCTCGGTCTTGATGCCTGGCTCTGATGTGTTTTGGGCCTGGCCCTTCGAACAAGGCGCTGAGCTCGGCGGCAGGCGGCCGGCATCGCACATAGACGTCGCTCCCTCCGATGGTGTGTCCTCTGGCGAGATCGGCGGAAACACCACGCTGGTAGTGGTTGCAACCGACGCCTGGCTTACGAAAGCAGAGGCCAAGCGTATAGCGATCATGGCGCAGGACGGCATCGCCCGAGCGGTACACCCGGCGCATACGCCCTTCGACGGCGACACCGTCTTCGTTCTATCAACGGGCGTGCACGACATCGATGACGAGGCGTCCGATCTCGCGACAATGGGCACGCTGGCCGCCGATTGCGCCGCCCGCGCCATCGCCCGCGGCGTTTACGAGGCTGACGACTTGGACGGCCTGCCGAGTTATCGTAGCCTGTTCCCAAAGGCTTGAGATCTTCTGAGAAAGGCTTGGATGATGCTGTCACGACAAGGCGCGCTCGCGATCGGTGCAATGTTGCTGGCCTTCGGCGCCGGCACGGCTTCGGCCAAGGACACGATCAAGCTGGGCATGGTCCTGGAGCCGCCCCATCTCGACCCAACCGCGGGTGCGGCCGCCGCGATCGACGAAGTGGTCTACGCCAACGTCTTCGAGGGCCTGACCCGCATCGATCGGGACGGCGTCGTGCAGCCGGGCCTCGCCGAAAGCTGGGACGTGAGCGACGACGGGCTCAACTACACTTTCACTCTTAGAGAGGGCGTCACCTTCCACGACGGCAGCAGCTTCGAGGCTGACGACGTCGTCTTCTCCTTCGAGCGCGCGATGGCCGAGGATAGCGTCAACGCACAGAAAGGCCTCTTCGAACCCATCGAGGCGGTCGCCGCCAGCGGTTCCCAGGAAGTCGTCGTTACCCTCAAGCGTCCGACCGGCCATTTCCTGTTCAATCTCGGCTGGGGCGATGCCGTGATCGTGGCACCCGAAAGCGCCGACAGCAACAAAGCCCTCCCGATCGGCACCGGCCCGTTCATGTTCGACCGCTGGGTCCAGGGCGACCGCATCGAGCTCAAAAGCAACCCGGACTATTGGGGCGAAGCCGTCCAGCTTGAACACGCCGTGTTCCAGGTGGTGCCGGACCCGGCGGCGGCCATGGCGGCGATGATGGCGGGCGATCTGGATGCCTTTCCCAACTTTCCCGCACCCGAGAGCATGGTGCAGTTCGAGGCCGACCCGCGCTTCACCGTCAAGATCGGCACGACCGAAGGCGAGACCATCCTCGCCATCAACAACGGCCGGCCACCGCTTGACGACGCGAGAGTGCGCCAGGCGATCGCCCATGCGATCGATCGCCAAGCAATCATCGACGGCGCGATGTTCGGTTACGGCACACCGATCGGCAGCCATTTCGCGCCCCACCACCCGGCTTATGTCGATCTCACCGAGACCTACAGCTACGATCCCGAGAAGGCGAAGGTGCTCCTGGCCGAAGCCGGCCACGCCGACGGCCTCGCCCTCACCCTTCGCCTGCCTCCCCCTTCCTATGCGCGGCGCGGCGGCGAGATCATCGCGGCCCAGCTCGCGAAGGTCGGCATCGAGGCGGAAATCCTGCCGGTGGAGTGGGCGCAGTGGCTGGAGCAGGTGTTTAAAGGCAAGGACTATGATCTCACCATCGTCTCCCACACCGAACCGATGGATATCGAGATCTATGCGCGCGGCGAAGAGTATTACTTCGACTATCGACGACCTGAGTTCAAAGCCCTGATCGATCAGCTCGCGGAAACCGCGGATGAGGAGGCGCGCGCCGGTATCTTCGCGGATGCCCAGACCATGCTCGCCGAGGACAGCGTCAACGCCTTCCTCTTCCAGCTCGCCAAGCACGGTGTGTGGAACGCGAAGATCGAGGGTCTTTGGGAGAACAGCCCAGTGCAGGCCAACGATCTGACCCAGGTACGCTGGACCGAGTAGTGCTCAGATAGCAGGGGTCAGCCGCGCAGCAGATCGAACAGCAGAATGCCGAGGCTGGCGACGGCACCGGTCACCGGCACCCAGAGGCCGATCGAGAACTGTCCGGCACTTGGTGCTGGATCGCGCAGCTTGATCCTGATCAGCGCCAGATTGACCACGGTGAACACCGTGAGCACGAGGTAGCTGGTCGCCTCCGCCAGACGAACGATCGGCAGGGTCAGCGCGAGCGCGATGACGACGGCGGCTACGGTGAAAGTGGCGATCACCGGCGTGCGCGTCATGGGGTGCACATAGGCGAAGAGGCGGGGTATCCAGCCCTCGCGCGCGATACCGAACAGGATGCGTGACGACATGATCAGCTGGATCATCACGCCGTTCAGCACCGCGAAGATCGCGATCAGGCTGATGAGGTCGGCCGAGCGTCCGGTCGCCGTCTCGAACACCAGGGCGAGCGGTGCATCGCTGCCCCCGAGCTGACCGAGCGGCACCACGGCGACGGCGACCAGCGCCACCAGGAAATAGAGGCCGCTGGAGACCAAAAGCGTGATGATCGTCGCACGCGGCACCGTCCTGACCGGGTCCTTCGCCTCCTCAGCGACGTTCACGATGTCCTCGAAGCCGACGAAGGCGAAAAAGGCGAGCACCGCGCCTGAAAGGATTGCGGACCATTCGGTCCAGCCGGCCGGTGATACCACGTCCGGCAGCACGCCGATCACATCCGATCCGGACATCATGCCGGCTCCGATGATGATCAGGAGACCACCGACCTCGACCACCGTGACGATGGCGGCCAGCATCACCGATTCGCCGATCCCCCAGGCGGCGATCACCGCCAGGAGCGCCACCACCGCGATGATGGTCACAGCACGGGGCAGCGCTGCGATCTCCTGCAAGTAACCGACGAAGCCGATCACGATCGCGCCGCTCGAGAGCACACCGGTGGTCATCACCAGAAAGCCGATGATCGTTGCGAAAGCCGGCCATCCGAACGCCGCCTGGACGAACATCGCCTCGCCTGCGCTCTTCGGCACGCGAGCACCCAACTCGGCATAGGAGAAAGCGGTGAAGCCGGCGAGAATGGCGGCGATCAAGAAGGACAGCGGCGCGTGCACGCCTGTGCCGATCGCGACCTTGCCCACCAGCACATAGATGCCGGCGCCGATGGTCACCCCGATGCCATAGAGGCTGAGGAGCGACAAGGAAAGGCGCCGCCGAAGGACCGCTTCCTCCGAACGGTGACCCAGGGCCGCGTTGCCGATGCTTCTAGCCAAGAAACTGGCCTCCTGGGCGCGATGAAAGCACCATCTGCCACTTCCCGTATTGAATGCTATAAGGCGTCATCATCATCTTGACGTCATCGATCCGTTGACGTCTTGCGCTAGGTCAAAACGAACCGTGGCCAATCGGCCAGGCTCGGTAGGACCGCCTTTCAGCATTCGAGGAATGGCCTTGGTTCACGTTCCATTTCTGAGCGAGGTGATCGTCTTTCTGGTCGCGACGGTGATCGTCGTGCCGCTGGCGCGGGCGCTTCATTTGAGCCCGATCCTCGGCTATCTCGCGGTCGGCATCCTCGCCGGTCCGTCCGGGCTGATGCTGGTGCACAATGTCGACGAGATCCGCGCCTTCGCCGAGCTCGGGGTGGTCTTCTTGCTGTTCGCCGTCGGGCTGGAGCTCTCCTTCGAGCGGCTGAAGACGTTCGCGCCGATGATTTTCGGCCTCGGTACCGCGCAGGTTCTAGTGAGTGCCTTGGCCATCGGCGCCGTCGCCTTCTATTGGGGCAACAGCCTGCAGGTGTCGGTGATCCTCGGCCTGTGCCTGGCACTGTCATCGACCGCCATGGTCATCCAGCTCCTAAGCGAAAGCGGCCAGCTGGTGACACGCCACGGCCGCGCGAGCTTCGCCGTCCTCCTGTTTCAGGATCTCGCGGTCGTGCCGATCCTCATGCTGGTAACCCTTTTCGGCAGCCAGGGGGAGGGCGGTGCTCTCGGGCTAGAGGCGCTCACGGTGGTCGTGAAAGCGGTCCTGGCTACCGGCGCGATCCTGCTGATCGGCCATTTCCTGCTGCCGCGCCTGTTTCACCTCGTGGTCGGCCACCACACGCCTGAGGTGTTCATGGCGATGGCGCTCCTCACCATCCTCGCCACCTCGCTCGCCACCGGCATGGCCGGCCTGTCCATGGCGCTTGGCGCCTTTCTCGCCGGGCTTTTATTGTCGAAGACCGAGTTTCGTCATCAGATCGAGAGCGATATCGAGCCGTTCAAAGGCCTGCTCCTCGGCCTGTTCTTCATGACTGTCGGCATGTCGATCGACCTTCCCGCCGTCGCCGATAGGGCCGGCCTGACGGCACTGTCAGTGGTTGGTTTGATCGCGCTCAAAGCCGGCATCTGCTTTCTGCTCTGCCTCGCCTTCGGCCTGCCGCGCGAGGTCGGTGTGCGGGTCAGCCTGATGCTCGCCGAAGCGGGCGAATTCGCCTTCGTCGTGATCGGTGTCGCCACCCTTCAATATGCGCTGATCCCCAATGATGTTGCGCAGTTCATGGTGATCGTCGCCGGCGTGTCGATGACGCTGACACCGCTTCTCGCCGCGATCGCCGGCCGCATCGGCAAGCAGCTTCAGGCGACACGCGATGCCGCTGAAGGCGAGGTCGACATCGGCGAGCTCAGTGGCCATGTGATCATCGCCGGGTTCGGCCGTGTAGGATATGCCGTCGCCAAGCTGCTGGCCGCGCGCGGCGTCAGCTATGTCGCCGTCGATCAGGACTCACGTCGCGTACGCCAAGGGAGAAACGAGGGCATGCCGGTGGTCTACGGCAACGCGACCGATCGCGACTTTCTGGAAAAGCTCGGCGCAGAGCGCGCGGCCCTGGTGCTGATCGCGCTCGGTGACACCAAGGCGACCACGCGCATGCTCGACACCATCCATGCGCAATGGCCAAAGCTCGAACTCCTGGCCCGCGCTCATGATGCCGAGCACGCCCAAGCGATCGCCGCTCGCGGCGTGCGTGAGGTCGTCCCAGAAACCTCGGAGGCCAGCCTGCAGCTCGGCGGCCTCGTCCTGCGCACCCTCGGCGTTCCGGCGACGACCGTCAATGACACCATCGAGCAGGCGCGCGCCGACGCCTATGCCGGCTATCGGCAGGCCGAGGATCAGACCGAGGCCGACGTGCCGCGAAACACGGCCGCATGACCAGACCGTTCAGGTCGACGTCTTCGCCATGCCGGTAGCATCGGTGATCGCACCGGCAGCCTGACGCTCGCCCCGCGCCAACGCGGCCAGGAAAATCGCGAGATCGGCGGCCTTCAGATCCGAGACCACCGAATAGACCAGGCCGCCGTCATGCCAGATCATGCTGCTGACGTCGTCAACCTCGTGAACCGATCGGCTGATCGCGAGCGCCGGCTCAAAGGTCGCCTCGGGCAGGGTCAGGTTATAGTCGGCCATGACATAGACCGAGACGACCTGATCGCCGCGCTGATAGGCGAGCGCGCCGATCCGGCGCTCGAGAAACCAGCAAAGCCGCCCGCCGACCAGGTTGAAACCAGCGATTCGCGCCTTGATCGGCGGCAGCTCGAAAGCGAGTTTCTCCTCGAACCAGGCTTGGACAACGCCGGGATCAGTACTTTCGACGTCGACATCGCGGCCGCTTAGGCGATAGGTAGTGAAGTCCTGAACCGGCGCCGTGACCACATCGTAGTCCGATGACGGCCGCCACCAGCCGACACCGGCGGCGATGCCGATCAGGAGGACGACCGAGGCGGCGAGAGCCAGCGGGCGCATCCGCCGGCGCCACCAGGGCAGCGGCAACACCGCGTGACTGTCGACGCCTTGCGGAAGCTTCGCCTCGATCCGCGGCCAGAGATCGGCCGGCGCACGCTCGCGTTTCAGTTCGTCCCTGACCACATTCGTAAGGCCGTGAAGCTCATCCACCCGCGCCCGGCAGGCATCGCAGCGTTGCAGATGCTCTTCGATCTCGCGGCTCTCGTCCGGCGACGTCTCGCCATCGACGAAGGCATCGAGGCGGTGAACGAATTCGCTGCAGGTCATCGTTTCAAACCTCAGGCAAACAACATGACGATCCGGCTGACATCCCGCCCTTTGCCGCGAGGGGGACGCCCGCCAATTACAGGGCCGAGACGCCGCTTGAGCTCTGCGCGCGCCCGATGCAGCCGGGAACGCACCGTGCCGACAGGCAGATCCAGGCTTTGCGCCGCCTCCGCATAGGTCATCTCCTCCACCAGAACCAGCATCACCACCACACGGAGCTCCGGCGCCATCGCCGACAAAGCTCGAGCGACCGCCCCTTCGACGCTTCGCCCGATCGCCACCGCTTCAGGCGTGCGCCCGTCCGCCTGGAGGATCGTCGTGCCGGTCGGCTCAGCCACCGTCTCCAGCGGCAGGAAGGTGACGCCGGCGCGTTTTCGAAGATGATCGATGCAGAGATTGGTCAGAATGCGAAACAGCCAGGCCTTGAAATTCGTCCCCTCCTGGAAACGGTCGATCCGAGCATACGCCTTGAGACAGGCCTCCTGCACCAGTTCCTCGGCAGTGAGCCGGTCCTCGACCATACGGAAGGCCGTACGGTAGAGGCTGTCGAGCAGCGGCTGCACAAGCCCGGTAAAGCGCAGCTTCATGTTGGCACCTTCGGCCAAGAACCTGTCTCCGGCGGTTTCAACGTCGTTTGCAGACTACAACGAGGAGGCTTCCAAAGAGTTCGCATTTTGTCTGACGCTCATCGATGAACCGCCGCTGCATCCTCTGGTACGCGGCCATGCTCCTCCGAGGGATTTTATGCGAACTCTTTTTGTTGTTGCTCGTTTTAGATGTCAGAACCCTTAGCGTTGAAAAAGGACGTCCTGATGGCCAAGCAGAAGAAACGAGCGGTAAAGCACACAAACAAATCTGCCGATCGGCGAGATGCGGAAACCATGGTCGATCGTCGCGAGATGCTGGGCCGCTTTCGCAATATCGGCCTGATCGCGGCTGGTCTCGGTGCTGGCGGCTGGTGGATCGTCTCGGAGGTGCGCGCGGGCATCCACGAGGCGGATCTCACCAGGATAGGCAATGGCATTCCCGCAGTCGTGCAGGTCCACGACCCGCATTGCCCAACTTGTCAGGCACTACAACGCGAGGTGCGCGCCGCGATGGCGCCGTTTGGCGACGATGAGCTGCAATATCTGGTCGCGAACATCCGTCAGGACAAAGGCCGGGATTTTCAGCGGCAGCATGACGTCCCGCATGTCACGCTGATCCTGTTCGACGGCGATGGCGAACGCCAGGAGATCCTGAGCGGTCCGAATCGGGCCGACCATCTGGAACAAGTGTTCCGCCAGCTTGCTCAGCGAAAGGCGCAGAGCTGATCCGCGCCACCCGATAACATCAGGCGCCGATCGTCAACTCGCCGGCCGCGTCAGTTCGCCCGGGGCCGGCCGCTCCAGGAGATCGCGCGCATTGTCGGTGCGGAACAGGCCGGGCACCGTCCAGTCCGGCTCCTCGCCTGCGAACAGGTCCAGAAAGGCGATGGCGCGAGCCGGATCCTCCTCGACATTCTCCTTAAAGCTCCACCAGGTTCGAAGATCACCGAGAAGATCGGTCGCCCGCTGCTCGCCGTGAAAGTCCTTTTCAACCACCAGCGAGCGGACATGCAGGCAATAGGCGACGTAAAGATGGCCTTCCGGCCAGAAGTAAGCAGGGTCGGAAAGATCGGCATTCTCGGGCATCGAGGTGACGCTCGCCGGCTTCTTGATGACCAGCGTGCGCAGCATCAGGCCCGCGGCGAAACCGACAAAGGCCAGCTTATCCCCGGCGGCCTTGGGCTTTTGTGCGTTGAACGCTTTCAGCCAGTCGGCAAAAGCCTCCGCGAGCAGGCTTTGATCGACCGCATAGACGACGTTGGTCGCTGCCGAGCTTCGCGCGACCTGCTCCTCGAAAGACTGGAAGAACCAGCGAAGGCGCTGGGCCGACTTTCGCACCGGCTGCTCGTCACCGGCGATGTCGAGTACGTTCATCATGAAGCCGCTCCTAAAGATGCTCGGCGAGGCTCTTCATCTGCTCGGCAAGCAGCTTTTCATCCGCCATACCGGTGAGCGCATCACTCTCAAGCGCCTGGATCAAAGCGAAGGCCAGCTCAAGCAGGCGCTCCTCCTCGGCAAGGGTCGATCCGCGCTCGGACAGGAGCCAGACGCTGGCGGAGAGAAGGCTCTGGTCGATATAGGCCTGCTCCTCCTTGGACGGCGCCACAGGCATGCCCGGAAGCTTCGATGCGACATTCGCCTTGCGTAAGCTGGTCAGGATGGCGGCGGCATGCGCATAAGCCGTCCGTCTCTCACCGCTCTGTCGAACCACAAGACTGGCGGCGGCGACCGTCTCGCTGAAGAGAAGGGTGTGATCGCCATGTCGGGAACGCGTCTTCTCCCAGACATGGGCGAGAACGTTGACGAACGTCTCCACCGCCTCGCGGCTGGTGTCCTTCCCCCGAAGGAAGGCCGAAGCCCTGGCGATATCGGCGAGATCCACCGTCGGCGTCACCGCGCGGTTGCCGGCTTCTTCGAAAGTCGCAAGGGCCGAGCGAAAAGACGAACGCACGGGTGTCGGCAGCAGGGCCGCGGCGGGCTCGAGCACCTCCTCAGTGATATCCGCGACCGTGGCCACGCCGCGCAGGACGTCGCGAAGCGGCATCTTGAGCGCACGCGGCAGCGGCAGGTTGGAACGTCGACTCATCACATCAGCCTCGCAGCCATTCGACGACCGATCTTATACCCTTGTCGGTGTCGATTCCATGAAGTCGAGCGTGGACTGCAATGACGAAACCACCGCCTGCGATCCCAAACCCATGGCATTCTGCGCCGAGGAGGCCTGGCCCATGCGGATGCAATCCTCTGTCGACATACCCAGGTGCAGCCCCGTAGCGAAGCCGGCATTGAAGCAGTCCCCGCAGCCGCAAGTGCAGACGACGTCGATCTTGTAGGCGGGGAGATCGATCTCTTGCCCGTCGCTACCTCGGTACATCGCGCCGTGCTCGCCCAGCGTGAGGATAACCCCGCCGACGCCGAGATCGAGGAGAAACTTGGCGATGTCCTCGAAATCGGTCAGGCCGGAAAGCGCCATCGCTTCCTCTTCGGACGGCATGAAATAGTCGGTGTGGGGAAGGAGCGGCTTGATCAGTGCCATGTCATCAGGGGTCGAGGCGAAGACGTCGAGAGTGGTCACACAGCCTCGCTTCTTCGCCTCGGCCATCACCTCGGCTGTGCGGCCCTTATCCATGCGGTCCATCAGGCCGACGCCGCCAATATGGAAGATCTTGGTATCGAGCACGCGGTCGATCCGCTCGTCACCGACATAGAAACCGGCGGTCGCTCCGAGCTTATGGAGCGCCGGGCGCGCACCGTCCGGGCGCGTGGTCACGATGCTGGAGGAGGTATAGAAGTCCGGGCAGCGCTGCATGTTCTCGGCGTCGACCTCGAAATCGCCAAGACGCCTGAGCACCCAGTCACCCATCAGGTCCTCACCGACACCGCCGACCGCCTGCACCTTGAGCCCATGCTTGGCGGCGACGATCGCGGCCGATCCGGCGGCACCGGAGACCGCGAGCGCGAAATCCTCGACGAAATAGGTGTTGCCGCCCGGCGGAATGTTTTCGACCGGCCGAGCAAGCGCATCAAAGGTGTAGAAGCCCATCGAGGTGTAATCGAACGTCATCATCAGGTCCCGTTAAGTCAACCATCCACCCGTGGCGACAGCCGTCCGCCGGTGGCGGCATCGAAAAGATAAAGACGGCTGGGATCGAAGTCGACTTGCACGTCGGCGTCGAGATCGGCGCGATAGTCACGGGCCGCCTTAACCTCGATCAGCTTGTCTCCGGCCTTGACGGTGAGATAGGTGACGTCGCCTGTCGGCTCGACGCCATAGACACTGCCGGTCAGATGCCCGTTTTCGCCCCCGGCCCGGCAGTCCTCCGGCCGCACGCCGAGCGTGACCTTGCCGTCGGCTTGGGCGGCGAGACCGTTGACCTGCACGCCCGGCGCCCGGAAGACGCCGCCTTCGATCGCGCCCTCGATCAGGTTCATTGGCGGCGAGCCGATGAAGTTGGCGACGAAGGTGTTGGCGGGGTCGTTGTAGATCTCGTCAGGCGTGCCGACCTGCTGAATGAGGCCGCCATCCATGATGACGATGCGGTCGGCAAGCGTCATCGCCTCGATCTGATCATGGGTCACGTAGACCGTGGTGATCGCGAGCTCGCGCTGGATGTGCTTGATCTGCACCCGCATCGCCTGGCGGAGCTTGGCGTCCAGATTGGAAAGCGGCTCGTCCATCAGGAAGACCTGCGGCTGACGCACGATGGCCCTTGCGAGGGCCGCGCGTTGACGCTGACCGCCGGAAAGCGCTGACGGCTTGCGGTCAAGATAGTCGGTGAGTTCAACAAAACCCGCTGCTCGTCGCACGAGCCCATCCTGTTCGGGCTTGGGCACGCCGCGCATGCGAAGGGGAAAGCGGATGTTCTCGTAGATCGTCATGTTCGGATAGAGCGCGTAGCCCTGGAACACCATGGCGACGTCGCGATCACGCGGGTCGATGTCGTTCATGACCTCGCCGTCCATGCGCACTTCGCCCTCGGTCGGCTCCTCCAGCCCGGCGATCATGCGCATCGTGGTGGTCTTGCCGCAGCCCGACGGGCCGAGCAGCACCAGAAATTCCTGGTCCGCAATGTCGATATTGACGTCGCGCACGCCGTAAACCTCGCCCCATCGCTTCTGGATATTGGTGAGTTCGATGCGTGCCATGCTCTAACCTTTGCCCCCTTACCCTTTCACTGCGCCCATGGTCAGCCCGCGCGAGAGGTGTTTTTGGATCAGGACGACCACCAGGAAGACCGGGAGGAAGGCGAGGAAGGCGACCATGGCGATGGCGTTGTAGATGACCCCGTCCGAGCCGCCGGTGAAGTTGGCGAGCGCTACCGACATCGTATAAGCGTTCGGCGTCGAAGCGATGAGCAACGTGAAAAGAAATTCGTTGATCGCGAAGATCATGGCGATGACAGCCGCGGTGATAATGCCGGGCAGGATCGCAGGGATGATGATCTCCCAAAGGATACGCAGATCCGAGGCGCCGTCGGTCTTGGCCGCATCCTCCAGCTCCTTCGGGATGTCCAGCATGTAGGAGCGGATGATCCAGGTGACCACCGAGAGATTGACCGCCGCATAGATCAGCATCAGCGCCCAGATGGTGTCCAGTAAGCCGAAATTTCTGAACAGAAAGAAAATCGGTATGGCGACGATCGCCGGCGCCATCATACGGGTGGAGAGGATATAAAAGCCGATATCGTCCCGGCCTTTATATTCGAAACGGGATAGCGAATAGGCGGCGGGGATAGCGAGGACCAGGTCGATGATCACCGAGCCGATGATGGCCGCCACCGAGTTCCTGAGATAGCTCGCCATCGGCCAGTCTTCCCAGATCATGTTCCAGGCGTCGAGCGAGAAGGTCGGCCAGTAGATCGGCTGCGGCGTGATGATTTCGACGCGCGGGCGAAGGCCGATCGAGAGGAACCAGAGGACCGGGGCCAGGCAAAAAAGCGCCCAGGCGCCGAGGATGAGATAGCGGATAAAGAGGCTCTCGCTGCGTTTTCTTCTTACCGACGCCATGGCTCAAGCCCTCGCCGAGACGAAGACGCGCTTTACGACCAGCTGTGCCACGATGATGGTGATGATCAGCATGATCACCGAAGCCGCTGACGCGTAGCCGAAATTGAAAAACTTAAAGCCGGTCCGGTAGATGAAATAGCTGATGGTCTCCGTGCCGAAGGCCGGCCCGCCCTTGGTGATGATGAAGACGTTGGCGAACATCGTAGTGATGTCGATGCCGCGCAGGATGAGCGCCACCGCAATCACCGGCTTCATCAGCGGAAGCGAGATGTTGAAGAAGATCGAGTACCAGGATGCGCCGTCGAGCCGAGCCGCCTCCTCCACCTCTTCGTCCTGCCCCTGAAGGGCAGCGACGAAAATGATGAACAGGAACGGCGTCCACTGCCAGACATCGGCGAAGATCAGAAGGCTTCGGCTCATCCAGACCGACGATTGAATGGCGAGATTGCTTTCGATCAGACCGATGCGGATCAGGAGGTCGGAGAAGACGCGTGCGTCCAGAAAACTCAGCTTGTAGATGAAGGCCACGGCTGAGGGCATGAACAGCATCGGGATCAGAAAGACGATCCGCCAGCCCTGCACCCAGGGGTCGCGATAGGCGTAAAAGGCGAGGGTCAGCGCGATGACACATTGCAAGAACAGCGAGATCGAGCCGATGACCAGGGTGTTCCAGAGCGCGCCCCAGAACTGATAGTCCCCGAACAGCCTCGTATAATTGTCGAAACCGATGTAGTTCCAAGGGCCAAACTTGACCGCATGGAAGCTTTGCAGAATCGCGAAAATGCCGGGATAGAGCGTGATCAGCATCAGGTAGATCACGGCCGGCGCCACCAGGAGATAGGGCAGCCAGATCTTGAGACGCTTGCTGCGTCTCCTGAATGTTCGAGGGGTTGATCCAGAGGCCGGGGCGGCGGTCACCGCCCCGGCTTCTGACAGAGATGGGGTGGTCACACCACTACCATCAGATCGGCAGATCCTTGCCTTCGCCGACATAGAGGCCCGGCGCTGCCGCCGCATAGTCGACCGGATCGGCGCCGGCATAGAAGCCGTTCTCGGTCATGATCTGCTTGACTGCGGCCACCGCGTTGTCGAGCGCCTCCTTGGCACCGATGTCACCGACCACGGCACGGTTGATCTCGTTGCCGATGGCCTGCTCGATCGGGAAGGCGCCGGGCAGACGCGGCGCGCACCAGGCGTGATCCAGGCTGTCCGCCCAGACCTTGGCCGGCTGCGAAACCTCATGGAGGTTCTCGTTGGTCAGCACCGAGCGATAGCCGGGGGCGACGCCGTTCGCATTGGCCTCGTTCATCGCCATGATCGACGACGTCGTCAGGAAGGCAAGCATCAGGAAGGCGCCCTCCGCGTTCTGCGCTGACGCCGAGACACAAGACGTCGAGCCTGCGATGTTCGGCGGTGCAAAGCGGCCGCCCTCGATGCGTGGCTCGTAGATGGTGACGAAGTCGTCGACAATCTGTGACTGATCCGGGCGCATGGCCTGGGTGCCGCTGTCCTGCCAGGAGATGTTGGTCGCGACCTGGCCGCCGAGCCAGGCGGCGCGGTTCTCCGGCCAACCGGCGCCTGCATGGCCTTCATTGGCGTTCTTGGCGAGTTCGAGAATGATCTCGAGGCCCTTCATGCCGGCATCGCCGTTGAAGATCGGCTCCCAGCTCTCGTCGAACAGCATCATGCCGGCCTGCGCCGCGATGTGCTCCCATGTGTAGGTCGACCAGAAACCGGGCGCTGCCATGAGGCCGACGCCGGCGACGCCGGGCTCCACCTTGTTGAGCTCGGCCGAGAGACGGATCAGCTCGTCATAGCTCGGCACCGAGTTGACCTTGTCGATCTCGCCGCCCAGCACCTGCTCGACATAGCCCTTCCTGAGATGGACCATCTGAATGTCACAGTCGAACGGGATGCCGTACATCTGCCCGTTGAAGAAGCCGTAGTTCAGGCGGTAGGTGTCGTAGAAATCATCGAGCGGCAGATTCCATTTCGCAGCGAAATCATCCAGCGGGAACAGGAAGCCGGGTGCTGCGAAGTCGCCCATCCAGGGCGAGAAAAACTGGAGCGCATCGAACGACGCGTTACCCGAGATGAATTCGGCCAGCACCTTGTCGTACATGCTGTCGTCAGGGATCGGCACCAGCTCGACCTTAATGCCGGAAAGGGCCTCGAACGGGGCCAAACCTTCGGCTGCCGACTCGGTGTCGGCCGCACCAATCGCGAAGCGCACACTGGAGCCTGCCAGTTCGCTGCGGATCGCTTCCCAGTCCGCCGTGCGGATCCAATCCTTGCTGTTATCCCAGATCGGCTTGTCGTCGGACATGCCGTAGAGGTCGCGATAATCCTCGCGCACATATTTCGAAATCGAAATGTCGTCGAGAACGCTCTGCGGGTCCGGCAGATGATCGTCGGCGAGCAGACGCCCGCTCCAAGTGGTGCCGAGCGCCGTCACACCGAGCGCCGAGCCGGCTTTCAGCACCGAGCGACGCGTAGGTCTCATGATCATGCCCATCGAGTTACCTCCCTTGATGGCCGGTTTGCGGATGCCTGACGTCTGGTCGGCACACCTTTTTCGGATTCACGCTTACCACGACGTTCAACCAAGCACGAGTTGAACAATGGAATGCTGTCGACAACATTTGTTCCAGATCATATCGTTGTCAACCAAAACACGGAGAAAATCGTCAATATAACATGCTGCAATGCAGCATGTACAATGCCTCGCCTTTCCATTTGACTTGAACATTTGCATTCATACAATGACGAAAGTTCGAAACGTCTATTGGTATCGCAGCCAGGAAAGGCCTCGAAGCATGGCATCGAATATCGCGCTCACCGGTCTTGCCAAGGATCTGGCGGAGCGCGCTGCCAACGGAAAACCCGTGCGCATCGGCCTGGTCGGGTCCGGGGAAATGGGGACCGACATCGTCACCCGCGCCGCCATGATGGACGGCGTCGACGTCGCCGCGATCTCCGAAATCAATGTCCCGGCCGCCCACAAGGCGGTCGAAATCGCGCGCCGAGAAGACGGACATAGCCTGGACGTCGCCAGCACGGATGACCTCAACAGAGCGATCGAGTCGGGAACGACCGCGATTACCGACAACGCCGATCTGTTGCTCGAATCGGGGCTGATCGACGTTGTGATCGATGCCACCGGCCTGCCTGCTGTCGGCGCCGAGATCGGCCTCGCCGCCATGGAGCGCGGCAAACATTTGGTCATGATGAACGTCGAAGCCGATGTCACCATCGGCGCCTATCTGAAGCGCGAAGCCGATCGCCTCGGCGTGGTCTACAGCCTCGGCGCCGGGGACGAGCCCTCATCCACCATGGAGCTGATCGAGTTCGTCTCGGCCATGGGCCACAAGATCGTCTGCGCCGGCAAGGGCAAGAACAATCCCCTCAACATCGACGCCATGCCCGATCAATACGCAGACGAGGCGAAGCGGCGTGGCCTGAACCCGCGCCTTCTGGTGGAGTTCGTCGACGGCTCAAAGACCATGGTGGAGATGTCGGCGATCGCCAACGCCACCGGCCTGATCCCGGACTGCGACGGCATGCACGGGCCGGCCGCCGGCCCCGATGACCTGGCGAAGGTGCTCGTTCCGGAACGGGATGGCGGCCTTCTCTCGGACAGCGGCCGGGTCGACTATTCGATCGGCAAGGGCGTGTCGCCCGGCGTGTTCGTCATTGCCGAGGCCGAGCATCCGAGGGTTCAAGTTCGCCTCGCCGATCTCAAAATGGGGGACGGCCCCTATTATGCCTTCATCCGCCCCTACCACCTGACCTCGCTCGAGGTGCCACTCACCTGTGCCCGCGCCGTCCTCTACGGCAAGCCTGATATGGTGCCACTCGACAGCCCGGTCGCCGAAGTCTGCGCCGTCGCCAAGCGTAATCTCATTCCCGGCGAGACCCTCGATCAGATCGGCGAATACACCTACCGCGCCTATGCCATGACCGCGCCACGGGCGCGGACCGCGAACGCCCTCCCGGCGGGCCTTTTGGCCGGAGCCAGGACGAAGACCGCGATCAAGAAGGGCGAGCTGATCACGGCGGAGAACACGGCGCTGCCCCAGAACGCAAAGATCGTCGAGCTGCGTCGCCGGCAGGACGAGATGGTCTACGGCAAGGAGCTGGTGGATGCTTGACGCCAACATCCCCTACGCGATCCGCACCTACAGCGCCGAGCGGCTTCAGGACGCGCTTTTGAAGATGATCCTGATCCGCAAGTTCGAAGAGGGCGCTGAGGACAGCTACACCCGCGGCCTGATCCACGGCACCATGCACCTCTCCATCGGGCAGGAAGCGTCGGCCGTCGGGTCATGCATGTCGCTCACCGACGAGGACAAGATCACCTCGACCCATCGTGGCCACGGCCACTGCATCGCCAAGGGCGCCGATGTCGGCCGCATGTTCGCTGAGTTCTTCGGCAAGGAAACCGGCTATTGCAAGGGCCGCGGTGGCTCGATGCATATCGCCGATGTCGAGAAGGGCAATCTCGGCGCCAATGGCATCGTCGGCGGTGGCCTGCCAATCGCCGTGGGTGCCGCCCTCTCGGCGAAACGCTTACGCACGGGTGCGGTCACCGTCTGCTTCTTCGGCGACGGCGCCAACAACGAGGGTGCTTTCCACGAAGCCCTCAACATGGCCGCGATCTGGAAGCTGCCGGTGGTCTTCGTCTGCGAGAACAATCAATACGGCATGTCGACCTCGATGGAGCGCTCGACCGCGGTCAAACGCGTCGCCGAACGCGCAGGCGCCTACGCCATGCCCGGCATCACCGTCGACGGCAACGACTTCTCAGCGGTCGCCGAAGCCGTGGATGCCGCGGTCGCGCGCGCAAAAAACGGCGAGGGACCGAGCCTCGTGGAAAACCTGACCTATCGCTGGCGCGGCCATTCCAAGTCCGACCGCAACCGCTACCGCACCAAGGAAGAAATCGCCGAGTGGCAGACGCGCGACCCGGTTCCACGGATGGCCGACATGCTGGTCGAGCATGGCATCACCACCCAGGCCGAGATCGATGCGATTGAGGCCGAGGCCGAAAAAATCATCGAAGAGGCGATCACCTTCGCCAAGGACAGCCCCGCCCCCCGAATCGACGAGGCGACTCGCGACGTCTACACCGACGAAGCGGCATGAGTGTTGATGTAACTGCTGAGGTCCGCGACCTCTCCTATGCCGAAGCGATCCGGGAGGCGATGGACATCGCCATGGCGGCCGATGACCGCGTCGTGCTCATGGGCGAAGATATCGG
>JBCCIN010000041.1:0-19652 GCA_039028235.1 Pseudomonadota bacterium | reverse complement strand
ATGGTAGCGCGCAAGATCCGGTTCCGGCTCACCCTCCCAGGCCTGCCCGGCGACGATGCCGCTCGGCATGCCGACAGCGCCGCTCACGACACGCACCATCGCAGGCAAACGCTCTGCTGCGTCGGCAGCGGCGAGCGTCTGGAAGGCCAGAACGATCAGGGCATCGCCGGCGAGCAGGGCGAGCGCTTCGTCGAAGGCCAGGTGCAAAGCGGGCTTGCCGCGCCTGGTTTCGGCATCGTCAAAGCAGGGCATGTCATCGTGGATCAGCGAGGCGCCATGCAGCATCTCGATCGCGGACGCGGCGGCATCGGTCAGATCGGGATGGTCGTCGCCGCAGGCCCCGGCGACGCCGAGGCAAAGACGTGGGCGCAGGCGTGCGCCAGCGGGAAAGAGGGCATAACGGATCGCCGCTGTCAGCCGCGGCGGATTGCCTGCGCCGACGGCGGCGTCGACCGCTTTCGTCAGCGCCGTCTCGATCCGCGCCTTAATATCCATGCCGGACCTCCCCGAGGATCATCGCCGAAACAACTGTCAACTTCATTTGTCATATATTAATGTCATGCATTATGGACATACCTGAGTCAACCAATGGCATGCCAGGCGAGGACATCGCCGACGCGCTGGACTTCACTGCGACCATTCCGCCGAACGGCTATGTCTGGTGGTATCTCGACGCGCTCAGCGACGACGGCGATCACGGTCTCACCATCATCGCCTTCATCGGCAGCGTGTTCTCGCCCTACTACGCCTTTGCCCGAAGGCGCGGCGTCGCCGATCCCGAAAACCACGTCGCCCTCAACGTCGCGCTCTATGGAAAAGGCGGCAAACGCTGGTCCATGACCGAACGAGGGCGAGGCGCCCTGGCCCGGACTTGCCTGAGCTGGAAGGTGGGGCCGAGTCAAATGTCTGTCGATGACGGCAGCTTGCATTTCGAGATAGAGGAATGGACGGTTCCCCTGCCCTCGCGCCTTAGCGGCCGGGTTCGCGTGACGCCCGTTGTTCGGACGAACACGACGTTCGCACTCGATGATGCGGGGCGGCACCACTGGTGCCCGATCGCACCGCGCTGTCGGGTCGAGGTGGTGATGGAGAAGCCGGCGCGGCGCTGGTCCGGCGAAGGCTATCTCGATTGCAACCGTGGTGAGTGCCCGCTCGAGAATGACTTTGCCTATTGGGACTGGTCGCGCGCGTCGGTCGGCGACAAGACGGCCATTCTCTACGACGTCGTCAGACGGGATGGGACGGAGAAAACGCTCGCTCTGTGCGTGAACCCAGCTGGCCACGTGACCGAATTCGCACCACCGTCACGGCGCCAACTGCCGGCGAACAGCTGGCGAGTCGGCAGACGGACCCAGAGCGAAGGCGAGGCTTCGGTCATCGAGACGCTTGAAGACACGCCCTTCTATAGCCGCTCACTGGTGCGAAGCCAGCTCCTCGGCGCTCACGTCACCGCGATGCATGAAAGCCTGTCGCTCGATCGGTTCCGCCGGTCCTGGGTGCAGATGCTCATGCCCTTTCGCATGCCGAGACGCGGCTGACCCTCCGAGCGCGCGCCCGTCAACAACCAAGTCTGGACAGCCGATCTGCACAGGAGTATGCAGCTAGAAGTTTTGAGAGATCCACTGTATCTCTCCTGTTGTATTTCATGGCTCAACACCAACCAAGGCATCGTCAACCAACGGAAAAGAGAACACGATGAGGGCGCTTCTATCGACGGCTTTGACGGCCGCACTCATAACATTCGCAGCTCCCCCCGCTCTTGCACAGGATACTGGAGCCGATGCAGCGATTGAGGCTGCGAGAAAGGTGAACCTTTCCGGAAGGCAGCGCATGCTCTCGCAGCGCATGGCCAAAGCGGCCTGCTTGATGTCGCGCGACATCAGCTTTGCCGCGACCTACGACCAACTGACTCAGGCTTACAACCTTTTCCAGCGTTCGGATGCTGCCCTGCGCACGGGGGATGAGGAAATGGGCCTGTCGCCGGAGGAACAGCCTGAGGTCCTGACGGCGCTATCGGCGATCGATGCTTCCTGGTCGAGCTATAGCGGCATCGTCGAGAACGCCGTGGAAACCGGTGCAGTCGAAGAGACCGGCCTCGAGACACTCGACGACGAGAGCCGCGAGGTCCTGAAATACATGAACATCGCGGTGTTCAAGATCGCCCGCGCCTACGCCGAGGTCACGCCAAGCGTGCCGCTCGGCCTCACCATCACCATCGACGTCGCCGGCCGCCAGCGCATGCTGACGCAAAAAGCGGTCAAGGAAGCCTGCCTGATGGCTGTCTCCTCCGATCCATCGCTCCATTCAGATCGTCTGAACGAGACCATCGAGCTGTTCGATCTTTCCCTGAAGGCGTTGCGTGACGGCTACGAAGACGTCGGCGTGATCGCAGCGCCGACGCGCGAGATCGATCGCAAGCTGCAGGAGGTCGCCAGCCTCTGGGATCCGGTCAAGCGTATCCTCGATCGTGCCGCGGCCGGCGAGGTGCTGTCGGATCGCGATCTGTCACGAGTGGCCCGCCTGAGCGAGCCGCTCCTGCAGACCATGAACGAAGCGGTCAGCCTTTACGAAGGTGCCGAGCAGGTCCTGTAGCGGCCGCGCATAAACGGGGCGCGCCCTTTCGATTCCAAGGCATTTCCGAAGACCGTGCGCTGAGACAGGACCTCGGCGCACGTGCTTCGCACGAGAGGATGGTGCATGTCGATCGAGCCCGCGATGCCGTTAAGCGGCGGAGGCCGCTATGGACACCACGCCGGAACATACGTCCGAAGGCTCACTGCCGCACTTGCCCTGCTGTTTCTGTCATCAGCCACATCATCCGCCCAGTCCGATAGCGAGGCCGTCGAGTTGCATGCTTTCGACGGCAGTGCGGTTGTCAAGGGCGAGCTGGTAGAAGTCAGCGACGGCTCCTATGTCCTCAGGACGGCGCTCGGCACACTCCGCATTGGCCTCGAAGAAGCCGAATGTAAAGGCACGGCCTGCCCGTTACTGGATAGGTTCGACTCGGACTTTGCCATACGGGTCGATGACGCAAGCCTGGCATCGCTCATGATGGCACTCCTTTCGGGTTACGCCGAAGACCTCGATGCGGACCATCGAATCACGGAGGGCACGAATGGGGTTCGGGAGGTCCTGATCCTGGATCGGGAAAGTGGCAAGCGGCTGACAGGCGTTGACCTGCTTCTTTCCTCCAAACCGGGGGAAGCGTCGGATACCGCTCCCGGTGAGCTTCGCGTCTTTTTCGACCAGCAGTCGCCGCCCGGCGAGGACCGGTCGGACGAATTGCTGCTGGCGCTCGATGGCGTCGCGGTCATCGCCCACCAGGAAAACTCGATCGGCATTCTGGACGAAAAGACGATCGCAGGCGTCTTTGCCTGCGCCGAGACGGATCTGAGCGGGCTGAACGGCTCCGTTCGTCTCTATGTGCCGGGCGTGTCGTCGAAAGCCTACCAGACGTTCAAGGCCAACGTTCTCGATCCGGCTGATCTCGCGCTTTGCAGCCAGGCGACGCAGCTCGACGTCGATGCGGATGTTGCAGGCGTGGTCGCCAATGATCCAAGCGCCCTCGGCTTTGTGAGCCTGGACGAGATCGGCTATGCAAAGGCGCTGCCCATGACCGCCTGCCACATGACGCGCCAGCCGACGGCTTTCAGCGTCAAGGCTGGCGACTATCCTCTGACCAGGCACGTGCTGCTGAACGCACCACCGCTCGGTGAGTCATCGGCCGCCGCGCAACGCTTTATCGATTACGCCCTCGGCAGCACGGGACAGCAGCGCGTCGACGAGGCTGGCTTTGTCGGGCTGAATGTCGGCGCCACCAAAAGTGACGACACGAACTATCTCATGACTCGCCTCGAAGCGGCGACCAAGCTGGTCCAGAACACGCAGCTGATTTATCAGTTGATCGAAGAGGCGGACGATGCGGTTCGCCTGTCCACGACGTTCCACTTCAGATCGGGAACGGCAGCCATCGACGAGGCTTATAGTCTCGACAACCGCGCGCAGCGTGATCTCACGCGGCTGGTGCGCTATCTGGAGACCGATGTCGACAGCGGCTTCGAGCTTCTTGTGTTCGGCTTTGCCGACGCATCCGGAGACTACGAGGCCAATCTCGCTCTGTCACAGCAACGCGCGCAGTCGGTGGCGGACAAGCTCGCCGCGTTCGGCGTGCCGATCACCTCGGTCATCGGTTTCGGCGAAGAGGCTCCGATCGCCTGCAACGACGATCCCGCGGGCCGTGCGCATAATCGCCGGGTCGAAGTCTGGCTACGCATGCCAAAGCATGAGGCGAGCGATCAGAGCGCCTGGCGCGTGCCGATGTAGCCGACCGGATCAGGAAAGGCCAAGACGTTCCAGCTGTTCGGGCGGCGCCCCCTCTTCCGCGATCAAAGCACGCATCAGATCAAGCATGCGCTCGCGCTCGTCAGGCACCGCGTCCCAGAGATCGGTGACCTGATCGGGATCATCGATGCGGTTGAATAGAAAGTTCTCATAGGTGCGGTGATCGATCGTGATCGGCGTAGATCTGATAGGGTGGCCAGATGTTGTCGTCACCGGCGGAAACCTTGCCGTTCGTGTACATCGAGGTATAGGGCTCGGGCACGTGGAAGGGCTGATGCACGTCGAGGCTCTCGATCTGCAGGAAGAACGGGCCTTTCGCGGCGTTTGCGGCCCGAGAAGATCTCGCACCTCGCCGGCACGCCGGGCAAGCGCATCGCGGTGACCTCAGGGTCGAACTTCGACATCTTCCTCGACTTCGTGCTCAAGAACGAGGGTCTCGCCGAGATGCCGCTGGAGCGGATCAACATGGAGCCGGTCGACGGTCAGGCCGCGGTGATCGCAGGGACCGTCGACGCCACCGTGCCGCTTGCCACCTCGCGAAAGTTGATCTTCGATGCGCGTCCGGACACCTCCCTGATCGCCGACGGCTCGACCATGCCAATCGAGCAATGCCCGAGCATCATGGATGTCCTGATGACCACGCAGGAATATATGGAGGTCAACGAGGCGGCGCTTATCGAGGTGGTCGGCGCCTTTAACGACAAGGCGATCGGCATGCTGCGTGAGGACAATGCCGCTGTGATCGAGCACATGATCGTCTGGCAAGGTGAGATCGGGCGGGCCGGCGTTAAGGCGGCGGACGTCGATCCAATTCTGAACGGTTACTTCTACTTCAACACCGGCAAGATCAAGGATGTCGATACCAATGGCATCCCCGCCAACGCGCTGACCGTACTTGAGGACATTGACCTCGCCTTCGAGTCGGGCAGCCTCAATGCCATCGTGGGCACATTCGGCTGTGGCAAGTCCACGCTGTTGAAGATGATGGCCGGGCTTTATGCGCTGAGCGACGGCCGCATCACCCTCGACGGCGAGGAGATCCGCGGCACCAGCCAGAAACGCGGCATAGTCTTCCAGCAGGATGCGGTCTTCCCATAATGACGGTCGCCAAGAACATCTCCTACGGCCCGCGTCTGCGCACAGCGGAGACGCGACTGACCGAGAAGGTCCTCGCGATCAAAAGGAAGCTCTGGCATATGCTCGAGCATTGATCGCCCGGCCAGCTTAAAAGGGGAACTTTGATCATGCGGCTGACTCCGGTAGAACAGGATATGCTCGACGGCCGCCAGGGCGCGGCCAGGCAATGGGCAATGGAGCACATGCTCCAGGTCGGGCGCTTTTTCGATGCCGAGGACTTCGTCGAGGTCGCCCAGGCACATATGATGGCCGACACCGAATCGCTGGGCGAGGCCGGCGTGGCTTTCGTCGAGCGTTTCGCAGCCCTGCCCGAAGCGGAGCGGCGGGTGCACATCCCGATGATCACCGACCCGCGCGGCATCGACTTCAACCACTATCGGACATTGAAGCAGACCGACGAGATGGCGGCATTGGAGCAACGCGCGATCGATGCGTTTCAAGCACTCGGCATCCTGATGACCGACACGTGCATCAACTATCAGACCATCATGCCGCCGGTTCAGGGTGAGCATATGGCCTATGGCGATACCGGCGTGGTCATCTATTGCAACAGCGTTCTCGGTGCGCGCTCGAATTTCGAGGGCGGCCCGTCAGCCCTTGCTGCCGGCCTTACCGGGCGCACGCCGCGCTACGGCCTGCATCTCGACAAGCACAGGCGAGGCACCAAGCGGTTCAAAGTCAACGCTGAACCCCGCGGGTTGTCGGACTGGGGGGCGCTTGGCGCGATCGTCGGCAGGCGGGCTGGATCCTATTGGGAAGTCCCGGTGATCGAGGGGATCGCATCCCCACCGACCTCGGACGAGCTCAAACATATGGGTGCTGCCATGGCGAGCTTCGGCTCGACCCCGCTGTTTCATCTGGTCGGCGTCACCCCGGAAGCGCCGACGCTGGACGCGGTCTGCGACCCGGCGATGCCTCCCGATCGCATCTCGGATGATGATCTTGCCGACTTCTATGGTCTCTATGGTGGCCGAGGCGACAAGGTCGACGTGGTCGTGTTCGCGGCGCCCCAGCTTTCCCTGGTCGAAATGCAAGATGTCGCCACCTTGCTCGACGGCAAGAAGGTGCACTCGAAGACCGCGCTGCTGGTGGTCACCTCGCCGCAGGTCGGTGCTGATGCGGCCCGTCTCGGCCTGATCGAGCGCATCGAGGCCACAGGCGCCGTCGTATTGCAGGGCATGTGCTTTTATCAGAGCTATGCGCGCGAGATCGGCGAGGCCAATGGATGGAAGCACTTGCTGACCAATTCGGCGAAGCTGGTCAACATCATCGGCGGCTATGGCTACCAGCCGGCCCTTGCCAGTATGGAGGACTGCGTTGCATCATCCGTCGCCGGGGAGATCGTTTGATGAAGCGGGAACTGACCTGTCATGTCGGCATCGGACCTGATACTGCGGGCGAAGCGCTGGTGACCGATGACAATTTCTCCGCGCGCTATGATCTCGACCGGCTGAAGGGTATCTTTTCGCGCCCGCAGCACAAGCTGGCGGGGGCAAGCTATGTCGACAGAATCCTGGTTGTGAACACGGCGAAGGGCGGAGTCGCTTCCGCCTGGATGCTGCATGAGATGGCCTCCCGCAGCATGGCGCCAAAGGCGATCCTGTTCAACAGCGCGAATGCCATTCTGGCGCAGGGCGCCGCGCTTGCCGGCATGGCCATGTGTGATCGATTCGAGGATGGTGACATCACCGAGCTAATCCAGACAGGCGACATGGTGACCGTCCACCCCAGCCGCGGGATAGTCTTCGTCAGTCGCCGGGACGGCTAGAGGAAAGACGTTCTGCACGTCTTTGACGGGGCTCGGTCATCGCTCAAGGTGGATACTCTGTTGTCAGCCTGGCGAGATGCTTGACCCGAGCGGCCAATCGGGCGACGCCACGGAAAGCCATGCGCGTCCGATCAGGATGCTAATGCTGCTGCCTCGCCGAAAACGGTCAGGAGATTTCTGCCGAAGAGCTCCGCGCCTATCATATCCGCCGGCATTGGCTTCGCCAGCAGGAAGCCCTGAACAACATCGCAATTGAGACGCCTGAGACAACGAAGCTGGGCGGTATTCTCGATGCCTTCAGCCACCACATCCAGTTGCAGGTCGTGCGCCATGGAAATCAAGGACTGGACGATGGCGCGATTGCTGGCATTCGTCTCGATGTCGTTGATGAACGAGCGGTCGATCTTGATTACGGCACCGGGGAAAGCGCGCAGATGGTTCAACGATGAATAGCCGGTGCCGAAGTCGTCCAGTGCCACGCGGATTCCGATATCGGCAAACGCGTTCAGCAGCCGATGGGCCTCGGTCGGCTCTCTTAGAATATCGCTCTCGGTGATCTCGATCTCGAGTTGCTGCGGCAGCACATCATGCCGCGTGAGCGTATCCGCCACAAAGTCGACCAGGCCAGACTCCTGGAATTGCCGCGCGGAGAAGTTGACAGCGACATGGACGCCGGCAAGGCCGGTGCCTTGCCACGTGGCGAGCTGAGCGCAGGCGGTATCGAGCACCCATTGGCCGATCTGCAGGATCATGCTGCTTTCCTCGGCGAGTTCGATGAACTCGTCGGGCATAATCAGGCCGAATTCCGGGTGATGCCAGCGAAGCAGTGCCTCGAATCCCAGCAGATGGCCGGATCGGAGATCGACCTGAGGCTGGTAGAATAACTCGAACTCGTCACGCTGCATGGCCATCCGCAAGCTGCGCTCGAGCTCGAGACGATAGGCGGCCTGACGATGCATTTCCTGGGTGTAAAAATGAATTGTGGCCGACGGCTGGCCTTTACCGGCATACATCGCCGTATCAGCGCTTACGATAATCGAATCGGCGCAGCCAGCGTCGTTCGGATAGGTGGCGATGCCGATGCTGGCGCCGACATCCACCTCGCAATGACCGATATTGATGGGTTTGCGAAGCTCGTCGAGAATCCGATCGGCTGCCCCCTTCAGATAGTCGCTATCGTCGACATTGGCGACCACGATCGTGAATTCGTCACCGCCCAGACGCGCCACCAGATCGGACGGTCTGACACTTCTGCGCAGCCGCCCGGCGATCTCCTGCAGCAGGAGGTCACCCGCAGCATGACCATAGGTGTCGTTGACGGCCTTGAAACGATTGAGATCGATCAGCATCAGAGCGACGACATCATTCGCACGGCCGGCCCGGGCGATGCTGCGCTCAAGAAATTCTCGGAAACGATAACGATTGGCAAGGCCGGTAAGTTGATCGATCTGAGCGAGGTCTGCCAGGCGCCGCTCCGACTTCCGGCGCTCGATGGCGTAGCGAATCGAGCGGTCAAGCAGCGGGCCGGAAATCTCGCCCTTGACCAAGTAGTCCGTGGCGCCGGCATGCATTGCCTCGAGATCGATTTCCCGATCGCCTTCCCCCGTGAGCACGATGAACGGAATATGCGAGCCGAGATGCACCGCTTCCCGCACCAGCTCGAGTCCATTTCTCTCACCCAGGCGATAGTCGACGATAACCACGTCGTGACGCGCTTCGAAGACCTGCTCCAATCCGTCATGCCAGGATTGGATCCAGTCGAGTTGAAGCTGCCGCCCGAATACTTCGATCAAGAGTTCACGGGTCAGCAAGTAGTCGTCCTCATCGTCCTCAATCAGGAGCACGCGCATGGGATCATCTTGCGAGTAATCTGAGCCCCCAGCAGGCCGATCGTCGGGAGATCCATTTGCGGGCGAAAACGTCGGTTGGCTTCTGCGGCCGCGTCCCTGACCTGCGGCATAACGAAGAACCCGGCCCAGACGTTCCGAGTTGAGATTGGCCTTGTCCAGGAAATTTGCGGCGCCGGCCGCCATCGCCTGCTGATCTGCGATTGGCCCATTCGTTCCGGTCAAAATGATCATCGGAACATCGCAACCGATAGCTTTCAATTTCTGCACGAAATCGACGCCGGACTCAGCCCCTATCCGAAGGTCGATCAGACAGACATGGACCTCAGCGTCGAGCAATGTGCGCAGGCCGGAATCGTAATCACGCTCGCGAAAAAGTTCAATCTCGACATCATGGACCTCGGCGACGACGTCTCGAACGAGGTCATGGTCCTCGTCGTCATCCTCGATGAGTAAGACATTGAGTTGCATCGACTCGGCGCTACAGCTGCCGGTTCGAACATTCGGGTGGAAGGGCGACGATCTGAATCCAATATTGGCAAATGACCCGAACCGCCTCGACCAATCCCTCAAAGCTGACCGGCTTGGTGACGAACGAGCTCACGCCAAGCCCGTAGGTGCGGACGATGTCTTCCTCCGCCTGCGACGTGGTCAGAACCACGATCGGAATGCGGCAAAGATCCGGATCGGCCTTCAAATCCCTAAGGGCCTCGCGACCATCTTTCTTAGGCATGTTGAGATCGAGCAGGATGATTCCGGGGTAAGGTTCATCGGCACGGTCGGCATAGTCGCCCTCGCGACGCAGATAGGCCAAGAGCTGTTCGCCATCCTCCACGAAGACCAGCTTGTTAGCGATGCGATTCTCAGCAAAGGCTTCCTCGATCATCATGCGATCGTCAGGATCGTCATCGGCGACAAGAATCGAGATCGGACGCTGTGTCATGGCCTTGCTCCTTCGCCTCCCGCCATCGGCTGGCGAAGCGGAATGTCGATAGAGAATGTCGTCCCCTCACCGGTCCGGCTGTGGACACTGATCTCACCTTGATGGCGTTCAGCGATCTTTCGGCAGGTCGCCAGTCCAACGCCTGTCCCCTCATATTCGGCGCGCGTGTGCAGGCGCTGAAATATGCCGAAGACACGATCCGCATATTTCATGTCGAAACCGATGCCGTTATCGATGACGTCGATACGGCAGCGATGCGGATTGACGTTCTTGCTCCTTTCGGCGATCTCGGCGCGGATCTCGACCCTTGGCGCCTCATTTTCCCGATGGAACTTCATGGCGTTGGCAATGAGATTCTGAAAAAGCTGGCGCATCTGCGTTCGATCAGCATCCAAGGTTGGAAGATGATCGAAGACCACACTCCCTTCGACTTCTTCGATCCGCACTTCAAGATCGCTGACCACGTCGCTTACGACATCAGTCAGATCGACCCGTGTGAACGGTTTCGCCTTGGTCGTAACCCGCGAATAATCGAGCAGATCGTTGATCAGCGCTCGCATTCGCGAGACCGAGCTGCGCATACGATCGATGTACATATTGCCGTCTTCGCCGAGTTCGGTGCTGTACTTGCGCTTCAACCGGTCACCGAAGGCGTCAATTTTGCGCAGCGGCTCCTGAAGGTCATGTGAGGCAATCGAAGCAAAAGCTTCGAGCTCATGATTGCTGCGGGCCAAAGCCGCTTCCCTGGCCTTGAGTTCCGTTATGTCGGTATGGAGCACGACAACGCCGCCATCAGTCGTATGGTGCTCGTTGATCAAGATCCAACGTCCGTTCGGCAGACGGCGCTCGACAACATGACCCGCCTGTCGGTGCTGCTCGAGACGGCGTTCCAGGTGCTCCTGCAAGGAAACACCCTCCGGAATCGGGTCGATTGAAGCGTTGAGTTCCGCCTGCAACAGCGTCTCGTAGGACGTGCCAGCAACGATGACATCGTTGAGCTCGGGATAGAGCTCGAGAAAACGACTGTTCCAAGTCACCAGGCAATCATTGGGATCGAAGAGTGCAAAAGCCTGCGGAATGCTCTCGATGATGGCATCTCTCGTACGCCGGCTGGCAGCCGCCGCTTCGAGTTCTGCCTCTTTGATCCGGGTCTGGTTAAGAATGACACCATTCCAGACCACCGTTCCATCGGCTTCACGATGCGGCCTGGCGATGGCATGTGTAAACTTTCGGGTTCCGTCCCGGGCGATGATCGTCGCTTCGACGTCCCAGAGCTGCAGTGATCGCGAAGCCGCGAGCAGACGTTCTCTGAAGGTCGAATAGTAGTCAGGTCCGTGGCAGTCGAAGAGCGCCTGCGGATCGGAAAGGATCTCCTCCGGTGAGACGCCGAACAGATCCTTGGCCGAGTCGCTGATGTAAGTGTAGCGGATGTCGCCATTGGGGCGAACGACACGCTGATAAACGACACCGGGTATATTCTTGGCCAGGGCGGCAAAACGCTCGTTGGCGGCGACCAGCGCTCGCGTACGCCCGGCAGCCTCGATGGCGTAGGCAGTCAGGAAGGAGAGATCGTTCAGAGCCCTGATCCCCGGAGCGGCCGGGATTTTTGACCGCTCCCCGAGCACAATCATGACACCGAGCTCTTGGCCTGCACGATTCATCACGTCGTGCCGCAAACCGACCGACCTGCCCTGATTTGCGATCAAGTCGTCGACGATCAGACTATGTCGACTGGAGGGCAGAGTCGTTAGGGCCTTCAATCCCTCTTCCATAGCCTCATCAGTTGCAGCCGCGCCGACGGCCTCGCCTGATTCCGGCCTGAGGGCAACGACAATCGCGTCCGCGCCTCCGGTAATCGTCTTCAGCCTGACAGCAATCTCTCTGAGACAATCGACAAGATCGGCATCGCTGGCGATGAGCCTCAGCACGCGCGAATGCGCCTCCAGGAGTTCACTCGCATCGCCAGGGGCATCACTATGCTCAGCCGCGAAAAACCCGTCCGCAACCGAAAAGTTTTGATCAAAGGTAGTTAATGACATGCGCAATTCCACGAAGACACACCGTGTTTCTCAGCCGCGGTCGCTCTATTACTTGAGCCGACGACACGGCTCATTTTTCACCCCAAATGTTTAAGATTTAGTTAGCCAAGAGATCAACAGGCCAAGAAATATCAAAAATTAGAATAAGTAATCTAGAAAAGACATCAAATTGTTACGAATTTATTTTTCGCTGGTTAACAGGCATTACCTTTTTTTTACGCAATATTAACCTGCGGTGTATTAGGAAGGCTTCGTCAATGTCGATCGAGAACAACATCCTTGGACGGAAGCTCAATTCGACATTGCCGCCGATGGGATTGGAAGCTGCCGTGCGTAGGCATCACCTCCCCTTAGATCGGAACGTTGGGCGGAATATGATGGAATTGGCGTTCTCAAAGCATAGCGGGGCCAACTTGGCTCCAAGCCAGGAAAACGATCCGTCGACGCGTCGGCAGACACGCGTTGATGAGCTGCAATCGCAGGTGATGAAGCTTGCCGAGAGCATGCGAATCGCTGTCATCTTTGGCGGTGACAAACGCCAGCCAGGCGCGGTCATCAACCCCACATACAATCCGAGACACTGGAAGAGTTATGAGGCGGTTGCGGAGGACATTGCTGCAGCGCTTCGACGTATAGGCTTTCGATTCGTGACGACATTGCCGGATGATATGAACCTTGGGGACAGGCTGCGCCGTGAACGAGTTCACTTTGCCTGGCTGAATAGCGGTGGCGTTCAGGGCATCGGATCTGTCGGCCATGCTGCCGCCATGATGGAGATGTTCGGCATACCCTACGTCGGCCACAACCCGCTGAGCGCAGCGACGATGGACAGCAAGAACGTCATGAAGCGGGACTTGATGCTTGCTGGCCTCCCCACGGCACCGTTCTTTGTCTGGCATCCGGGAAGAGGACCTCTCGATCCGACCATCGATCCTCGCTTTCGGAAAGCTTTCGAATCACATGAAGGTACCTTTGTGGTCAAGCCTATCTCCGGAAGAGCTTCACGCGATGTATCAGCTGTAGACAGCATCGAATGCCTTCATGAGGCAGTTGAAGCCGTCCACAAATCCACCGGCAACGCCGTCCTCATAGAGACCTATCTGCCCGGCCGGGAATTCTGCGTCGCCGTATGCGGCGAAGTCGTGGCGCGACGCGGCCAGCTCGGCCGCATGGGTCAGCCCTTTACTTTTGCCGCCGTTGAACGCGCTCTCGATCAGGATGAGCGGATCTTCACGTCGATGGATCATCGACCGATCACGACCGATAGAGTTCGCCAACTGACATCAGATTCAGATTCCGAGGTGCTAAGCCAACTCAAGCAAATTGCCCGGCAGGTCTACAGTGAATTCGATATCGAAACGCTGATACGACTGGACGTCCGTGCGGACACGCAAGGCAGACTGTTCATCCTGGAGGCTAATCCGAAGCCTGATCTCGCAGCGCCAACAGATGGCCGCGTCAGCATCGTCTGTGCGGGTCTGCAAAACGAAGGCATGCGCTACGATGACCTTATCCTTTCGCTCATTGCCGACCGTGTCGATGTGCTGTTCACGCAGCGCCGCGCTGTGGTCAGACACCTCGCGTCTCTGCTGAATTGATGACGAGCTAGAGCGCAGATGCGAACCGCCAACTATGGCTGAGCCGAAACCAATTCGGCGTTGTCTGATTAATGCTGCGACCATGGCCTTGGTCGCCGGCACGTCTTTCCTGTTGCTTGTTTACGTCGGATTTGGCGAAGCCAGCCGTAGCTACGAACAGTTTTATGTCGGCAAGCTGACAGCGCAGGCCAAGGTTCTTGTCAACGCCATTGAGGGATTTCTCAAGCGCGACCTTCCGCTTGATCAGTACGTTGGCTTTCGTCCAAGAGCAGAACGTCTTCTTTCGTCAGATGAAACCGTGGACGCGATCTCCGTGTTTGACGGAAATGACCAGGTTATTTTTGGAAGCGGCGATGTTGATATCGGCCTTCTGCATGCCGAGCGGATAAGACTCGAGAAGGTCAGCGACTTTCGAATCGATATACGGCGCGATGAGACGCATCTCCAGGTAATCCTGCCTCTGGAGAATGACCGTGAGGTCGTTGGCCGAATCGCCATCGCCATGTCTCACGATCTGATTTCCGAGCAGATCGAGGCAAGATTCCTGCCATTGATTCCTATTGTTGCCGGTGTCTCCGTAGGCTTCGCAATCTTAATCGGCTTCTTCAGCGACTGGCTCGGACATCGGCGTTGGCCAGTGATGCAAATGATCTACGCCGGCCTGTTCTTGCTCATTGCCGCTTTGGTCGTTGGCAACCTTCTGTCACTTTATACAAAGGGAACACAGATCAAGACCAAAGCGCTGGCCGACTCACTAGGCCAACGCATGACCGAGGTCGTTGGGTTCAATCTCGACATCGCTCAGATCCCCGGTCTTGACAAAGCCTTTTCAGAGTACCGTAGGCTCAATCCGGACATCGCTGCGGCAGCGCTTGTCGTCAACGGCAAGATTCTCATTCACACCGACTCATACATGGTAGGCCAGCCATGGGAGAGTGTCCAAGGCCACTATGAATATTTGGTCGACATCAGTCCCAAGGGCAGCCTGCAGGAAGTCAATATTGCAGTTATTTTGCCCCAAGAAATCGTCTATTGGCAAACCGTGCGCAGCGTTAAGAACTTTGCCGCACTGTTTGTGGCCTCGGCGTTTCTGGCAAGCCTATTTCTGCAATTGGCAGGTTCAGTCAACCAACGCGACGGTCCTGGGGCAAGACGCCGCTCGCCCCAAACAACTGGGGGCAAAGAGGAACAGGAGCTCAAGCTCGTAAAGCCGGTGTTCTACGTGACAATGTGCGTGGAACACCTGTCTTATGCGTTCTTGGCGAGCTATATTGATGGCGTCGTTGACGCATCTGGCCTCAATGCTGGCCTGACGTCGACGGTCTTCACGGTGTATTATCTGTGCTTCGCGCTGACCTTGGTTCCCGCGGGCCATCTCGCGCAGCAGTTCAGCCCGAAGCCGCTGATGATCTTCGGGCTGTTCCTGACAGCATTATCCTTTTTTCTCCTTCTAAATGGCAGTATCGGTCCTCTGATACTGGCTCGAGCGATCGCTGGCGTCGGGCAGGCGATGCTGTTCATCGGCGTTCAGTCTTACATACTTAACGTAGCCGCGCCCGGAAGGAAAACGCAGGGAGCGGCAATCATCGTCTACGGCTTCCAGGGCGGTATGATTTCGGGAATGGCCATCGGATCACTTCTCGTCAGCTATATCGGTCCAAGTGGCGTGTTTATGGTCGGCGCCATGGCGACCGTCTTGACACTGATCTACGCGGTTGCCTTGGTTCCGGCAATTTCTTGCCAGCGTTCCAAGAGTCCCAATGGTCTCAAGGGCAGCGTAACCACCCTAGGCAGGCATGTTTTGCAGGCTGTCGGCGATCGACACTTGCTCAAAGCGATTGCGCTTATAGGCATTCCAGCAAAGGCGGTTTTGACCGGAGTCGTCGTTTTTGCCATCCCTCTTTTGATGGCACGTCAAGGTTATCGCCAGGAAGACATCGGCCAGTTGCTGATGCTTTACGCGGCCGCCGTCGTCCTGGCAAACGAACTGATTGCGCGATGGGTTGATCGCACCGGCAACACCCGATTCGTCCTGGTAGTTGGAGGCATTTTGAGCGGTGCTGGCCTTGGCCTGATTGGTCTTCTTGGATCAGATTGGTTCAATGAGGTTCCCTACGGCACTGTCGTCGAAGTCCTTATGGTTCTCATCGGAATTGCCTCACTGGGCGCAGCTCATGGACTTATCAATGCACCAATTGTCAGCCATGTTGCCACTCTCGCGTTAAATGAGCGGATCGGTGTCAGCGCACTGACTGCTACGTATCGCTTCCTCGAGCGGATCGGACATGTCGCCGGGCCTCTTGTCGTCGGCCAGATGTTCATGATCGCGGGTGAAAATGCCTCCGTGCTGGCATGGATTGGCCTGGGCATAGCTGCTCTCGGCATCTTGTTCTTCTGGCTCGATCGACATCGAACCGTTGACAAAAGGGATCACGAACCAACCGAAGAAGGCAGCTTGGAGGTCCATGATATCGTTGGTCTTCACCTGGACGACCAACATCAGGTCATAGTCATGGCGATGCAGCGCTGCCGCCCGTCCAAAGACGAAGATTTGGCACAGGCTGTTTTGATGCGCCATATGAGACTGCACGGACAAGAGCTTGATCCTGAGGCGCTCACATCATTGGGGGAGACGTCGGTAGAAGCGTCAGCTGACGTCTCAACAGTCGTTGCCAACCGCCGACATGCTCTTCGTTTCAAGCGCTTCCTAGCGGATGTCGCGGCGACATCGCCTCCCGGCCAGCAACTTCTCCTCATCACCTGCACTCGATATCTTCGAGCCTGCTCGTCAGACTTGGCTCTTTGGCTTGAACGTCATGCTGGGAGCCGCCTGATCGAGCTTCCGAGTGCGGAAGACTGGCTTGATCAATTCCGCGGCTGGCTCGTCCTCAAGAGTCTGGATGCGCATCTCGGTGGTGAGTATCCAAGCACCACAGAACTCATGGATGCGCTCAAAGACCATGTCAGCGTAGAGCGTGGCGATGTTACCTGGTCGGGGCAGCTAGTTCGCCAAACAGCAGAAGCTCCAGAAAACCCGGATACCGATAAGACGGTACGTTCGGATCTTCGCGCCGTCAGTCGATAGTCATGACGGCTTGAGTCCACTAATTGAAAGCGACAGGAGACAATATCATGAACCGAAAGATGTGGCATCGGGCCATCTTCGCCAGAACGCCCTGGCTGTTTGTCCTACTCTTGAGCGTCCTGTCATGGACGTCTCCTCTGAACGCCGCTCCAGTTTACGCTGGGTGGTTCCGGCATTCGGAAAATATCACCGGCGCCTGGACATTCGAGGAAATTGCTGGTGATCCTAACCAGGTCTTGATCAAGAGTACGGCAGCGCAGGCGGACAAACCCAAGCGCGTTATGGTGCTCTATCCAAAGCGTTCGTCAGCCTATGACATTGCCATCAGCAAGATTCTGGACGTTTTCGCTAGCAAAACGATGGCAATCGAATTCCGGGTCATAAACTTTGAGAATGATGACGGACGCGGCGCCGCCGTTCTCGACCTTGTAGAACAGGAGAATTTCGACCTCATTTTCTCGATGGGTTCACAGTCAACGGCATGGCTTCACCAGTACTACAGGAATGGGGCCACACCAGTTGTCACTGTCTGCTCGAAAGACCCAGTGGCCCTTGGCCATATCGACAGTTACGATAAAGGGTCAGGCACCAACTTCGCCTTCACTTCGCTTAATATGCCGACCGAGGTTCAGGTTGCCTACATCATGGACTTCATGCCTGGGCTGAAAAACATCGGCATTCTGGTGGCCCGCAACAATATCAGTGCTGTCCGTACCCAGGCTAAGCCAATGCAGGATGCCCTGGAAGCCAAGGGCATCAAAGTGCTCTATCTCGCCGTTCAAGATCCGAAGAACGCGAAGGAGGAACTTGGGCACCTTATCGACGATGCTCTTGTCGAAATGCGAAAGGGCGACCCTTCGCTTGACCATAGCATGTTCTGGATTACCGGTAGCACCAGTATCTTCCGCGAGATCGCCACAATCAATCGCCACGCGGGCGCAGCCCCGGTGTTGAGCGCCGTGCCTGAAGTTGTGAAAGCGGGCGACGACAGCGCCGTCATGTCAATCGGTATCAGCTTTGAAAGCAACGGCTATCTGGCAGCAGTCTATGGCTATGACGTGATTATGGGCAGGGCGCAGGCAGGCGATCTCAAGGTCGGCATCGTTTCGCCGCCGGACATTGCGATCAATTTCAGACGGGCACGCGCCATCGGCGTTGAGGTGCCGTTCAGCTTCTTTGAAAGCGCCAACTACGTCTATGACTATGAGGGCAATCCGGTACGACTTCGCGGTCGCGATCTGACGCGAAATGCCGGAAGCTAAAGGCGCTCTGCGCCAGAAAGCCATCCACGTCGAAACCACTGTCAAGGACAGGTGACTTTTGACAGCGTCAGCGGGAGCAAAGGCAACTTTGCTCCCGCCATCGTGGCATGCGTCAAGTTTGGTGGCTGCTGAGGTGGTCTGGTTTGTTTGGACAGCTTTTCGATGAGCTACGTTGTAACCCTGCTGTTGTTGTTAGCTGTGTGCTATGTGGGCAACGCCAATACTGGTGAACAAAGTGATTGCGGGCGTTGGCGCTTGGTGTCCGAGTGAATTATCAGAGTCGCTTCCGGATAGCCGGACAGTGACGTTGAAAATGTAAGCTACAGATCTGTCCCTGCTGGTCAGGTTCTCCAGGGTCATGTCATGCCACCATCTCGGCGGGCGGCGAGTTGTCAGGTCGGTGATAGGCGGCATTCGGTGTCCGACCATCATGGGCGGCGTGAGGATATTGCCGGTTGTAGAAGTCGATCCAGTTGCCGATCCCGGCTTTGGCCTCACGTCCGCCGCTCCAGGCGTGCAGGTAGACGCACTCGTATTTGAGCGATCGCCATAGCCGCTCGACGAAGACATTGTCCAGCCATCGGCCCTTACCGTCCATCGAGATGCGCACGCCGGCGACCTTCAGCGTCTGGGTCAAGGCGATCGAGGTGAACTGGCTCCCCTGATCGGAATTGAAGATCTCGGGCTTGCCATAACGATCCATGGCCTCTTTCATGGCATCGACGCAGAACTCGGCCTCCATGGTATTCGACAGCAGCCAAGCCAGGACCTTGCGGCTCCACCAGTCCATGATCGCAACCAGATACAGGAAGCCGCGAGCCAATGGAATGTAGGTGAGATCCGTACACCAGACTTGATTGGGGCGATCGATCACGAGGCCGCGCAGCAGGTAAGGATAGATCTTGTGGCCTGGCGCCGGCGTGCTGGTCTTCGGGCGCTGATAGATCGGCATCAAGCCCATCTTTCTCATCAGACGCCGGACCCGCTTGACGTTGACCGGCCAGCCCTTCGCCCGTTGATGCCAGGCCATCTGCCGCATGCCATAGAACGGCATGTCGAGAGACTGCCGGTCGATCTCGGCCATGATGGCAAGATTTTCGTCGCTCTCACCCTGTGGTGGCGCATAGAACGACGAGCGGCTGATCGACAGCAAGCGACACTGCCGAAGAACCGACAAGTCCGAGTGGTCACGCTCGACCATCGAACGCCGCACTTCCCGGTCCACGGTTTGAGCTTTTCCGACAAAAAGTCTTTGGCCACGGTGAACTCGCCGATCTTCGCGTGCAAGGCCTTGATCGTGCCCGCGTCGACCGCCGGCTCCTTCTTCCCGCCGCCACGTTCGAACAGCTCCGAAGCACCTTCGAGCAGCGCCTTCTTCCATTGATGGATCATCGTCGGGTGCACACCGAACCGACTCGCCAGCTCTGACGCCGTCTGCTCGCCCTTCAGCGCTTCCAGCGCCACCTTCGCTTTGAACTCAGCCTTGTACTGCTCCGTTTCGACATTGTCGGTCTCCTCCAGTTGGCGACCAACAGACACGGATCCGTAGCTTACGTGACTGTCCGGCGATCGGGGAGCGGCTCTGGCCTATGCATTCGGCGTGTATACAGCGCAGAGAAGCGGAGACGTCGT
>JBCCIN010000040.1:0-19919 GCA_039028235.1 Pseudomonadota bacterium | reverse complement strand
GCGGCAACGACAAGATGTACGGCCGACGTGGTGACGACCACATGTACGGCGGCTGCGGCAACGACAAGATGAAAGGTGGTCGCGGTGACGACCACATGTACGGCGGCTGCGGCAACGACAAGATGAAAGGTGGTCGCGGCGACGACCAAATGTACGGTGGCTGCGGTGATGACAAGATGAAAGGCGGTCGCGGCGACGATCACATGTATGGCGGCTGCGGTGATGACAAGATGAAGGGTGGTCGCGGTGACGATCACATGTATGGCGGCTGCGGTGATGACAAGATGAAGGGTGGTCGCGGTGACGATCACCTCTACGGCGGCTGCGGCCACAACGTGATGAAGGGCGGCCGGGGCAACGATACGTACCATATCGAGCCCGGCAGCGATAACGTCATCAAAGACGGCCGTGGCAAGGATACCGTCAAATTCGAGGGCGATCAGGACGACTACACCATGGAGCGCCGCGGCGATGACCTGATCATCACCAACAAGGAAGACGGCACACGCGTGCTGATCAAGGATCAGTACGCGGGCAAGGGTGTCGACTCCCTTGAGTTTGCCGACGGCAAGTTCAAGGACTTCGACAGCGTCGGCAAAGAGGATCAGGGTGATTGCGGCTGTGATCCTGAGCCCAAGCCCTGCGGCGATGGCGGCGGCCATCACGATCAGCACATTTACCACCACCATATCTACCATCCGATCAATGAGGATCGCGGCGGCGAAGGCGGCGGTGATGGCCCGGGCTGTGGCGACAATGATGGCGGCAATGACGGCTGCTCGGCCTGACCGAACGACGTTCAGCTCAATGCTGACATCTCAATGAACGATGCGGCGGTCCGGAAACGGGCCGCCGTTTTCTCTTGATCGTCAGGGATGACGCGACGTCCTCACGGGACAGGCTCCGCGACAGCGTCAAAAAAAGTCAGTCGCGCAGGCTCTTCTTGAAGAGCTGCTCTTTTTCCCGCTTCCAGTCCCGGTCCTTGATGCTGTGGCGCTTGTCGACCGTCGACTTGCCACGCGCTAGTCCGATCTCGAGCTTGGCGAGGCCGCGCGGGTTGAAATAGAGCGAGAGCGGGATGATGGTCTGGCCCTTCTTTTTGACGGCACCCGCAAGCTTGTTCATTTCTTTTTTTTTCAAAAGGAGTTTCCGCGGGCGTCTCGGCTCGTGATTGAAGCGGTTGCCGCCGCGATATTCGGAGATGGTGGCGTTGATCAAAAAAAGCTCGCCGTCCTGCTCGGCGGCGTAGGCTTCGTTGATCGTCGCCCTGCCGTCACGCAAAGACTTCACCTCGGTGCCGACCAGCATCAGACCGGCTTCGAAGCGCTCATCGATGAAATAGTCATGAGTTGCCCGGCGGTTTCTGGCGATGACCTTCCGCCCGGGCACCTGTTCCTTGGCCATGACGTCAGTTGATCAGCCCGGCTGCGGTCATCGCCTGGTCGATCGCCTGCTTGGCCGCCTCGGAACACTCCACCAGCGGCAGACGAAGCTCGGCCTCGGCTTTGCCGAGACGGGATAGCGCGTATTTGATCGGCGCCGGGCTCGCCTCGATGAACAGATCCTTGTGCAGCGGCATCAGGCGCGTGTGGATGCGCAGCGCCTCCTTGGCGTCTCCCTGCTGCCAGGCATCGTGCATCTCGGCGCAAAGCCTCGGCGCGACATTGGCGGTGACCGAGATCGCCCCATGGCCGCCATGGGCGAGAAAGGAGAGCGTGTTCGCATCCTCGCCGGTTAGCTGACTGAACTCACGCCCGCAGGTCTCCGCGGTGAGGATCGGTCGGGCGAGGTCGCCGGTCGAGTCCTTGACGCCGACGATGTTCGGCAGCTCTGCAAGCTTCGCCATGGTCTCGACGCTCATGTCGATGATGCAGCGGCTCGGAATGTTGTAGATGATCACCGGGAGATCCACCGCCTCGGCAATCGCCCGGTAGTGCGCATAGAGGCCGGCCTGGGTCGGCTTGTTGTAATAGGGTGTAACGATCAGGGCGGCGGCGGCGCCGGCGCGCTTGGCGTGCTCGGTAAAATCGATCGCCTCGGTGGTTGAATTCGAGCCGGCGCCGGCGATCACCGGAATGCGGCCAGCGACGGCATCGATGGTGATCTCGACCACCTGCTTATGCTCGTCATGGCTAAGCGTCGGCGACTCGCCGGTAGTGCCGACCGGGACGATGCCGTCGGTGCCCTGATCGACATGCCAGTCGACCAGTTCGCGCAGCGTCTTTTCGTCGACGGCCCCGTTGCGAAATGGCGTGATCAACGCCACAATGGATCCGCGAAACATTGTGTAAATCCTCTAAGCAGACTATGGCTTGGTGAACCCTGACGCACCATAGGAGCAGCCGGCGGGTGCGGCAAGTGGAGCACACAACTGCTACTTTGGATCTGGCGCATTCCTGGTAGTTGTGGCGCGATTGGCGATGGGGCTACGCGGGGCAGTATGGCGGTAAGCGATAACGTTGCAGGTCACGATGTCAGGGGGCGGCATCCGTGGCGACGGCGTCTGTCAGCGCGTTCGGCCTTCGGGTATTGGTGGCGCGGTGTGTTTGTCGGGTCCTGCCTGGGACTCGCTCTCCTGATCGTCCCGTTTTCGCTGAAAGGCGATGTCAGGGCCAAGCTCTCGGTCGAGGACTACGAGATCGTCGGCGAAGCGCTGCACGCGACCGAGATGGACGAGTGGCCGAGGGCGTTTCGCCTCATGGGATCGATCGACGATCCGCTGGCGACCAAGCTCTTTCATTGGATCTCGATGATAGAAGGCAAGGGCGGCAACAACTTCAATGTGATGTCGACCTTCGTCATCAAGAATCCGGACTGGCCGCGCCTTGACGAACTGCAGCAGCTGGCCGAGGCGCAACTTACGGACTCCGCGGACAAGAGGCTGACGTCAACGCTGTTCAGTCAGCGCGATCCGCTGAGCACCCGAGGTCGTGTGCGCTTCGCAGAAGCTCTTTTCGCCGAAGGCAGGGCGGAGGAGGCGGCGCAGCAGGTCAGGCAAGCCTGGATCCACGGAGATTTCTCGAAACGGGAAGAAGCGCGTTTTCTTGAGCGGCATCGGCGACATCTGCGCGCTGGCGATAATAGTGCTCGGCTGGAGCAGTTGCTCTGGGACCGCGACTGGCGAAGCGCCAAGCGCATGCTGTCGCGCGTCTCCGATGCTCATGCCCGGCTCGGCAAAGCGCGCCTCGCCCTGCAGACCCAGTCGCCCGGCGTGGATCGGGCGATCGAGGCGGTCCCGGTGGAACTCGCCGCTGATCCTGGCCTCCTGTTCGATCGCGCTCGATGGCGGCGGCTGAAACGCAAGCATGAAGCCGCTCGGGAGATTCTTCTCGATCCGCCGGACAGGCTGGTACGGCCGGAGCGCTGGTGGTTCGAGCGCTCCTTTCACGTCCGACGCCTGATCAGTGCTCGGCAGTTCGACGAAGCCTATCGCCTGGCAAGCCGTCACCGCCAGATCAGCGGTGGGGACTATGCCGAGGCGGAATGGCTGTCCGGATGGCTGGCGCTGCGTTTCGTCAAGCGACCAAAGACCGCTTTTCGGCATTTCGTTCGGCTGTATGACCGCGTCAAGGCGCCGGTGCGCCAGGCAAGAGCCGCCTATTGGGCCGGGCGTACTGCAGCTACCCTCCACGACGACGCCGGTGCCGTTGCCTGGTATCGACGCGCCGCCCAGCATGACGCAAGCTATTATGGTCAGCTCGCGGTTTCGGAGCTGACCGGCGAGGCCGTCGACGCTCCCGTCACGGAGCCGATCGAGGGTGAGCGCGCCGCCTTTGAGGCCAAGGAGACCGCGGCCGTCGCGCGCATGCTGATCGCCGTCGGTGACCGGCGCTATCTCGGTGATTTCCTGGTGCAGCTGGCCGCCGACGCGGAGACGCCGGCGGAAATCGCCATGATCGCTGAATACGCCAATGCCGCCGGCCGCCCGACCCTGCTGGCAAGGCTCGGGCGCAATGCCGCGTTCGGCGGCGTGGTGCACAAGGCGACCGCTTTTCCGATACCCAACATCGCCGGTCTGCTAGAGCCCGCTGCCGCAGTCGAGCCCTCGCTGCTGCTCAGCCTCGCTCGTCAGGAAAGCATGTTCAAGAGCGACGCCGCCAGTCACGCAGGTGCTCGCGGTCTTCTTCAGCTCATCCCGTCGACTGCGCGTATCGTCGCCCGACAGGAGGACGCGCCCTACGACCAGGACCGTCTGACGGCCGATCCCAATTACAACGCTTTCCTCGGCGGTCACTATATCCAGTCGCTGCTCGAACGTTTCGATGGATCGCTGCCGCTGGCGCTCGCCGGTTACAATGCGGGTCCGCTCAGGGTCAAGCGCTGGAACGAGCTGCATGGCGATCCGCGCGTCGGTGACGCGTACGCCGTGGTCGACTGGATTGAGCTCATTCCCTTCGACGAAACCCGGAATTACGTGCAGCGAGTGCTCGAAGGTCATGGCGTCTATAAGCGACGCCTCGCCGAGCCGGATGTCGAACTGATCGACTATCCCGGCTACAATCTGCTGCATCCGCCGCCGGTGCCAGTGGCACGGCCGACTGACATCGCCGATGATGTCCGGGTGACCCGAAATGACGATGCCGATCTCGCGGCCGTGCATCGTCCCGTGCTGAAGCCGTTGTCATCGGTGCAAAGCGTCGAGCGCAGCTTCGATGACGGCGAGAGCAGGGACGTGGCGGTGGAAGAGGGTGACGTCGACGGAGTGGACCAGGCGCCGAAGCTATGAGCCAGGTTGTCATGACCAGGATCGATGCTTGCGTGTTTGACGCCTATGGCACGCTGTTCGACGTGCATTCCGCCGTCGGCCGGCTGCGCGCCGATGTTGGCCCAAAGGCCGACGAGGTTTCACAGATCTGGCGGACCAAGCAGCTCGAATATACCTGGCTGCGCTCCCTGATGGGCGAATATCGGGACTTCTGGCAGGTCACGGGCGAAGCGCTCGACTACGCGCTCGCCCGGACCGGCACCGATCCGGCACCGATCCGCGATCGGCTGATGGATGCCTATCTCCGTCTTGATGCCTACCCCGAAGTGCCGGCCATGCTCGGACGCTTGAAGGCGGCAGGGCTGAAGACCGCGATCCTCTCTAATGGCGAGCCCAATATGCTGGAGGCCGCGGTCAACGCCGCCGGGCTTTCTGGCCTGCTGGACGAGGTTCTGTCGGTCGACGCACTCCAGATCTACAAGCCGCACCCGACGGTCTATCAGACCGCGGTCGACCGGCTCGGCGTCAAGGCCGATGCAGTCGCCTTTCAGTCATCCAATGCCTGGGATGTACATGGCGCATCCGTCTTCGGCTTTCGGCCCGTCTGGATCAACCGCTTCGGGGCGCCCTCCGAGCGCCTGCCCGGTGGCCCCGAGCATGAGATGACCGATCTTACCGGGCTCGCCGACCTGCTCGGCGCCTAAGGGGACACCGTCCCTGGGGGTAACGTAGCCATGTCGTCAGATGATCAGCTTCCGACCTTTGCCGACGTCCAGGCGGCGGCAGCGCGGCTGGATGGTATGGCGAGGCGAACGCCGCTTCTCGAGTCCGACCTTCTGAACGAGCGGGTCGGCGGCCGGCTGCTGGTCAAGGCGGAGCCACTGCAGCGCACGGGGTCCTTCAAGTTCCGAGGGGCTTACAACGCGATCAGCCGGGTGATCGAGCGGGATGGCAGGCGCCCGGTGGTCGCTTTCTCGTCAGGCAATCACGCGCAAGGCGTGGCACTGGCGGCAAAACTGCTGGGAGTGCCGGCGACCATCGTCATGCCGTCGGACGCGCCCTTGATCAAGCGGCGGAATACCGAAGCCTATGGCGCCGGGCTTCGTCTCTACGATCGCCTCAAGGAGAGCCGGGAAGACATCGGCGCCGAAGTCGCACAATCCGAGGGTGCGGCGCTGATCAAGCCTTTTGACGACGTGAATGTGATCGCCGGCCAGGGCACGGTCGGGCTCGAAATCGCCGAGCAGGCGGCCGAGGCAAACGCCTCCCTCGACGCCGTCCTGATCTGCTGCGGTGGCGGTGGTCTGACCGCGGGCTGCACGTTGGCCCTGAAGGAAAAATCGCCCGATCTTCCGATCCATGCGGTCGAGCCCGAAGCCTATGACGACACCAGGCTGTCGCTGGAAGCGGGCGAGCGCCGTTCGATCACTCCCGGCACGCCGACGCTTTGCGATGCGATCATGGGGCCGGCACCCGGTGAGCTGACCTTCGCGATCAACAGGAGCCGGCTTGAGAGCGCTCTCGTGGTCAGTGACGACGAGGCTCTCGAGGCGATGGCAACGGCTTTCGGGACGCTGAAGCTGGTGATCGAGCCGGGCGGCGCCGTCGCTCTGGCCGCTGCCCTGTCCGGTCGCATCCAGACCGAAGGGCGGACGATTGCGGTCGTCGCCTCTGGCGGCAATGTCGATCCGGCGGTGTTTTCGCAGGCGCTGAACCGACTGACGCGGTGAGACAACGATAGGTCATGTGAGGCGATGTCATGAAAAAACTGGCCATCCTTTTCTTGCTTCTGGTGCTGGCCGGCATCGCTTGGCTTTTCGGCCCCTGGCACGGCGATGCACCGGCGATCGAAGCGACGGGCGATCCGGCGCGCGGCGAGTATGTCATGGCGATGGGTGGCTGTGTCGCCTGTCATACCGACGAAAAGAACGGCGGCGGCCTGCTCGCCGGCGGACGGGCGCTGGCCACACCCTTCGGCACGTTCTACTCCTCCAACATCACGCCCGATCCCGACGCTGGCATCGGCGGATGGACCACCGGCGAGTTCGTACGGGCGATGCGCGAAGGTCTTTCCCCGGACGGACAACATTACTTTCCAGCCTTCCCCTACCCCTCCTATGCCAAGATGACCGATCAGGACCTCATTGACCTCAAGGCCCATCTCGACACGGTCGATGTGGTTGGCGAGCCGGTGCGTGCCCATGATCTCGGCTTTCCCTTCAACCTCCGGCAAACGCTTGCCGGCTGGAAGCTCCTGTTCTTCGACGGCGAGCGCTTCGCACCCGACCCGAACCGTTCCGAAAGCTGGAACCGCGGCGCCTATCTGGTGCAGGGTCCCGGCCATTGCGGCGAATGCCATACGCCGAGAAACGCGCTCGGTGGCGCCGACGACAGCCGCTATCTCGCCGGAAATCCGTTCGGCGCCGAGGGCAAATCGACCCCCAACATCACGCCCCATGAGAGCGGTATCGCGGACTGGTCGGCGACCGACATCGCCTTCGCGCTGGAAAGCGGCCTGACCCCCGATTATGACAGCTTCGGTGCGGGCATGGGCGAGGTGGTCAAGGAGGCGACGAGCAAACTCACCGCGGAGGATCGAGAAGCGATCGCCGAGTATCTCCTGTCCCTGCCGCCGATCGAGAGCGCCGTTCGCAAGAAGAGTGAGTAAGCCGTGCGAACCCGTCCTCGGTCAGCGTTTGGGCATAGATCTCCCGAAGACGTGGAACCAGCGCCTGTTTTCTTTTCCCATCTCTCTATCTTTACGAATTCCTAACTGCGCCCTGTCATCATCGCTCCCTGGTCCATGCGATCCTGAGAATCCGCGCCGGGGCAGAACTTTCTACGGGCGGACGGGCTCCCAGGATCGCATGGACCAGGGACGCAGGCACGAGGATAGGCATCGCGCGTTAACGACGGGTTAACAGGGCGGCTATTCGATCGAGGTTTGTGCGATCGACCTTGGACATCATTCCAGGGGGAGATCGCGTCGACGGTCTGCCTGCTTCATCCCGGCGCACAGCGGTGGGACTGCGTGCTCCGATGATCCGCCTGGGTGATCAAGAGCCGCTTTCCGAGGGTACGGTCGTCGGGCCAGATGCTGACCGTTCCGCGCCCGATGAGCGCGGCAAGGACAGCACCAGGAGCAACCCAAGCACTGCCATCCCGGTCAGCGTCATGAAGGCCGGCGCGTAGCTGCCGGTGGTATCGAACATGCGGCCGGCGAGGATCGGCCCGATGGCGCCGCCGATCGTGCCGAAGAAGACGACGGCGCCGAAGATGGCACCGTGGGCGCGTGTTCCGAAGAACTCGGCAATGGTCGGAGCGACGATGGTGAAGAGACCGCCATGGCCAAAGCCGTATAGGGCGACGGCGGCGAATAGCAGCCAGGGCGAGTCGATCGCAAGAAGGGAAATCAAGGCGGCGATCAGCGGGACGAAGCAAAGGATGAAGCCGCGCTTGCCGCCGATGCTGTCGGCAAAGGCGCCGATGGTAAGACGGCCGACGACGCTCGCGGCGGCGATGACCGACAAAAGCCCAGCAGCACCGGCGGTGCTCATCCCGAGGTCCATGCCGTGCACCGGAATGTGCAGCGGGACGGTGGTAAGCGACGGCAGGAACAGGAACTGGATCGTGCAAAGCGTCCAGAAAACCCGGTTTCTCATCAGCGAGGAGCGGCTATCGGCGGACGACGTGGACGCCGCGGCAGGCTCAACGACCGCCGGCGGCATGCGCATGAGCATCGCCCCGGTCAGGAGGAGCAGGGAGGCGCCGAGACCGAGCACCATCGCCGCGGTTTGCCAGCCAAAGGCGGCGATCAGGAACGCCGCGGCCGGCGGCAGCAGCATCTGGCCTGCGGCCGTGCCGGACTTAACCACACCGGTCATCATACCGCGGCGCTTGTCGAACCAGCGCGCCACCGAGGACAGCGTGACCACGTCATGGGTGCTCATGCCGAGACCGATGAATAGCCCGAAGATAAAAAAGAGGTGCCAGGGCTCAGCAATCTGCGAGATGAGGGCGAAGCCGAGGCCACAGGCAAGGCCGGTTGCCGCCAGCACCGGCCGCGGTCCGAAGCGATCGCTCAAATGGCCAAGCGGTGTCGCCAGCACCCCCATCATCAAAAAGGCGAGGGACGCGGCAATCGACAGCGTCGTGCGCGACCATCCGAATTCAGTCTCGAAGGTCTTGAAGAACAGCGAATAGGAAAAAAGCAGCCCGATGACCGTGAACTGAGTCAGACAGGCGCCGAGCACCACCGCATAGCGCGGGTCGATTTTCTTGTCGTCTGACATTCTATCTGGCCTTCGAGATAAGACTGCATGAAAGAGAACGGCACCGAATCGCAACAGGTTCTACGCAATGACGCGCCTGCGAACCAGAACTACCCTTTTCTTAACCCGTGCTCGTTACTTTCCTCCGGTCTCGCTGGTCCATGCGATCCTGAGAGTCCGAGCCCGGCCATTCCTTCTCCGCAGGCGGCCGGATTCCCAGGATCGCATGGACCAGCGAACGATGATGACGGGAGAAGGTTAAGAAAAGATTGCAGATGTGCTCGTTCGGAAGGAGCTGGCACCGACCGTACGAGAGTTTCTCTCGAACAGGTGGTTGCACCTGTTCGAGAAGGAAATGCGGCGAAATAAAGAGGTAGAGCGTGTATCCCGATCATATCCGATCGGGATCCGCTCCAAGTTTCCATTGATGGAATGCGGGCCAACGACGCCAGCGGCGGATTTTCGTGTGACTTTAGGTTTTCGTTAACGCCTTGATGTCATGCTGTTTCATGGTCCATGTGATCCTGGGAATCCGCCCGCGCGCCCGGAAGGTTGGGCGAGGCTCGGACTCCCAAGGTCGCATGGACCAGCGAGACATGCCGGCCGATAGCGATGACAGGTTAAGGAAAGATGAACGCAGCCGCTGTCCCAGACGCATAGGTCAAGACTTTGAGCGGCCGGTCTAATTGCGCGTGATGCCATTCAGTCGAAAGCAGGTATTTTCGCCGCTGAACCTTGTGCCCTCGCCCGGCTGCCAGTGACATGGTCGCTGCCGTTTCGGCTGGCAGACGCCGATGATGTCCTGCGCCCGACTGAACCAGTGCATCACGGCGCGGACACGCGTTATCGGGAGAAACGCTTTGGGGCTGGCGACGGATGATTCCGTTACCTGCGCTTGCCGGAGGATCGCTCCTGCGCCTCTTCGAATTTTCGGAGAAAGGCGACCACCCGGTTTCGACGGCCGGCATGGTCGTGCCGATGCAGAAAACGAACAAACGCTTGGCCGTTCGGCCTTTGGAATCCTTGAGCACTGCTGGCGCAGCATCACCACCAAGGTTCGCTGGTCCTTAAGTTGGACCATCAACATCCCCACCGACATCAGCCGCCTTCTGACATCGATCGGTGACAAAAGTGGGCACAATCATCGGCAGGTCGAGCGATAGCTCACGCCTTGACGCCTGCCCCCAAAGCGGGTTCGGCGTTCGGATCGAGGGGCCAGCGGGCACGGGCGCGGGCGGTGAGGTCGTCGATCAGGCCGAGAGACAGGCGCTCGATGCCCGCCCAGGCGATCATCGTTCCGTTGTCGGTGCACAGTCTGGACGGCGGGACAAGGAGAGGAAGCCCGGCCTTCGCTGCGAGATGATCGAGACGGTTGCGGAGATAGGCGTTGGCAGCGACGCCGCCTGCAACCACAAGGGCTTTTGGTCGCGTCCTCATACGTTGCGTAAGCTTTACGGCGCTTGTGGTCCGATCGAGCAGGCTGTCGATCGCCGCGGCCTGAAAGCTGGCGCACAGGTCATTGATCAGCGGTGGCTTTAGCGCGTCTGCCCCGAGATCCTGAATGGCGTGTCGAAGCGCGGTCTTCAGGCCGGAAAAGGAGAAGTGGCAGTTGGGTTTGCCTACCATCGGCCTGGGAAACGCGAAGGCATCAGATCGGCCTGAGCGCGCCGCGCTCTCGATAGCGGGGCCGCCGGGATAGCCGAGATTGAGCATTTTCGCGGCCTTGTCATAGGCTTCGCCCAGGGCATCATCCAGGGTCGTGCCCAGGCGCTGGTAGCGCCCGACGCCCTCGACCATGAGCAGCTGGCAATGGCCGCCGGAGACCAGGAGGAGGAGATAGGGGAAGTCGAGCCCCGGCTCGGTCAGGCGCGCGGTGAGCGCGTGCGCCTCCAGATGGTTAACGGCGATCAGCGGGCGACGATGGACGGCGGCGATCGCCTTTGCAGTCACCAGGCCGGTGATCAGACCACCGATCAGGCCCGGACCGGCGGTGACGGCGATCCCGTCGAGGCCGGGAAAGTCGATCCCCGCTTCGCTCATCACGTCGGCAATCATGACGTCGAGGATGTCGAGATGGGCGCGCGCCGCGATCTCGGGCACGACGCCACCGAAGGGCGCGTGCTGATCGAGCTGCGAGGAGAGGCGCTCGGCGAGGACCTCACGCTCAGCCGAAACCAGGGCGACGCCGGTGTCGTCACAACTGGTCTCGATGCCGAGAACGACCGATCCGGTCCTTGGGCTGGACAAAGTGGACATGATGGGACCACATAGCGCGGCGTGCCCGGACTGGCCAGACGGTCAGTAGCCGCCGGCCGCGCGGTTGACTTGCGGTTCGTTCTCGCTCGGAAGATTTCGATCATGGCACTTAACACTCCCATCCGCCTCGGCACACGAGGTTCCCCCCTCGCCCGTATCCAAACCGATATGGTCAAGGAACGCTTGATGGCGGCATTTGAGGACCTGCGCGAGCCCGGCGCGATCGAGGTGGTGGTGATCAGCACCACCGGCGATCAGGTGGCGGACCGGCCGCTCGCCGATATCGGCGGGAAAGGCCTCTTTTGCAAAGAGATCGAGATGGCGCTGTTCGATGGCCGGATCGATGCGGGTGTGCATTCGATGAAGGATATGCCGACCTGGTTGCCGGACGGCCTGGTGATCGCATCGATGCTTGAGCGCGCCGATCCCCGGGACGCGCTGATCTGCCGGAAGGCCGACAGTATCAAAGCGCTGCCCGAAGGTTCGGTGGTGGGGACGGCGTCCCTTCGCCGTCAGGCTCAGATCCTGGCGAAACGGCCAGATCTGAAGGTGATCAATTTCCGCGGCAGCGTCGGTACGCGGCTGGAGAAACTGGATCGGGGCGAAGTGGATGCTACGCTTTTGGCGCGCGCCGGCCTTGATCGCCTCGCTTTGCCGGACGTCCCGGCATCGGTCCTGTCGCCGGAGGAGATGCTGCCGGCGGTTGGCCAGGGCGTCATCGGTATCGAGTGCCGACAACAGGACGAAGAGCTGATCGCGCTGTTGGCAGCCATCGACCATGCACCAAGCAGCCAGGCAGTGCATGCCGAACGCGCGATGCTCGACGTGCTGGACGGCTCTTGCCATACACCGATCGGCGCCTATGCGGCCGTCGGCGACGGCCGCTTTCACTTGCGTGGGCTGGTGGCGCGGCCCGACGGCACTGAATGTGTTGAGACTGAGCGGTTTGGCGCTCCGGCCGAGGCGATCGACCTTGGACGCGACGCCGGCAAGGAGCTGCGCGAACGCGGCGCCGCCGACCTGTTCGACTGACACCATGGCGGCCCGGCCATCGCCGCTGGTCCTGATCACCCGGCCGGAGGAGTCCGCCAGGCGCATAAGGCAGGACCTTGAGGCCAAGGGCTATGCAACCCTGGTCGAGCCGATGCTCACCATCGAAAGATTGGGATCGATGGCGCGGCTTTCGGAGAATGTCCAGGCGATCGTCCTAACCAGCGCCCATGCCGTCAAAGCTCTCAACGCGGAGGCTAAAGAGCTGCCGGTCTTCGCGGTCGGCAAGGCGACGACCGAGGCTGCGCAGGTGGAAGGCTGCGCTCAGGTGATCTCCGGCGACGGTGACGGGGCCGACCTCGCCCGCCTGATCGGCGAGCAGCTCCGCCCGGAGGGTGGCGTCATCCTGCATGTCGCCGGCGAGCATGTTCGCGACGATCTGAATCGAATCCTCGAGGACCAAGGGTTCAAGATCCACCGGGAGATCGTCTATCGAGCGCACGCCAGCACGGGTCTTTCGAAGGCCGTCACGCAGGCCTGGCAGGCTCGCGAGATCGCCGCGGTGCTGTTATTTTCTCCGAGAACCGCAGAAATTCTCGTGCATCTTTTGATAGAGCATGGCCTCGCGGATCATGTTGACAGAACCACGGCGATATGCGTCAGTGAGTCAACTGCCACGCCTTGTCGAACGCTCGATTGGAGGACCATTTGTCTGGCGGCGCGGCCGAATCGAGAAGCGCTGATTCGGGCATTGGAAGGCAGTATCAGTGTATGCTAGAGCATCACAGTTGGGTGTCGCGCCATTGCTGTCGCGCGCCTTCACATAATCATGAATGCAAAGTCGACATGAGGGGCTCTGATGGCGCGCAATCGAGATAAGCGGCCGGGTGCCGCTTCGGGATCGGCGTCTTCCGGTCAAGGACAGTCGAAGGCCGAAGGTGCCAAGACAAGCGGTGCTGCGGACAGCAAGGAACAAAACGCCGGCGCCAGGGCCGATGCCAAGCCCCAAGGCTCGGGCAACAAGGCCCTCGCTGCCAAGATCGATCCACCGACGCCGGCCAAAGCTGCAGAGCCCGGTGCTGCGGTAACATCCGGTGGAATGGCGAAGACGGCATCGTCATCGACCGCTGGCAAAGCGACGGCGGCGTCGAATACTGTCGCTGCCTCGAGCACGCCCAAAACCGGCTCGGCGACGACGGCGACAAAACCTCCCACTTCCGGATCGACCCCAGCTGGCGGATCGACCCCAGCTGGCGGAGGCGGTGGCCAGGGTAGTTCCGCCTCCTCAGGCGGGGGTTTCAGCATCGGGCTGATCGGTGGTGTGATCGGCGGTGCCGCCACGGCACTTGCAGCTTCTCTCTTCTGGATGGGGGACAGCGGTGGGACGACGGAACTGGAGAGCCGGCTGGCCGCGGCTGAGCAGCAGATAAGTCAGATCGCGGCCCTGGACGAGCGCGTGGCAGCGGTCGAAGCCGAGCCGGCCGGCGGGTCCGATGACACGGCTGCGCGGCTCGGTGAGCTGGAGGCGAAACTTGCCGAGTTGGGCGAAGGTGCCGCCGCTGGTGGAAGCGATGGTGGTGCGCTGACCGAACGGCTGGATGCGCTGGAAGCCCAGCTATCCGGCCTCGAGCAAGTGGCGCCACTACAGCAGAGGGTGGATGCTCTTGCCGATGACCTGGAGTCGGCGGCCGAGGCGCAGGATGCCAATTCACAAGCATTGACCAGTCTTCAGAGCGCACTGCCGGCACTCGAACAGACCCTGACCGCGACCAGCACCTCGCTCGGACAGACGAGCGAGCAGGCGGACGTGCTTGGCCAGAACGTCGAAACTCTGAGCGGAGACGTCGAGACCTTGGCAACGCGCGTCGGCGAGACCGAGAGCCGGCTCGATCATCTCGGCGGCGAATATCAGCGAGGTGCGGCGATGATCGTCGCCATTGGAGACGTCGACCGTGCGATCGCGAGAGCCGAACCATTCGACAACTCGCTTGAGACCCTGAAGTCGCTCCTGCGCGATGACGCGGTTCTCGGTGAGACATTGGCGGTGCTCGAGCCGATGGCGGTGGACGGCGTGCCGACCCTGGCCAACCTGAAGGGCGATTTCGGCGCTATGGCAAGCAGCGTGCTGCTGGCTGAGGGGGGTGATCGATCACTTGCCGATCAGGTCAGCAACAATGTTTTCGGCATCTTCCAGATGCGCCCGGCCGGTGCCGAGGCGGAGGGCAGCAGCAGCCGAGCCGTCCTTGCCCGCGCGCAGGCCGAGCTAGCCGGCGACGATGTCCAGGGCGCCATTGATCAACTTGCCGAACTCGAAGGCGCTGCTGCCGAACAGGCGACAGGCTGGGTCGAGCGTGCGAAGGGCAGGCTAGCCGCCGACAATGCGGTGTTCGATCTTAGGGCGCATGCGCAGGGACTCGTCGCCAAGGGATCTTGAGATGGAGTTCGGGCCGGCCGTTAGGAATGCGGCTCTCTTGAAATCGGTTGCGAGCAGACGCAGCCAAAGCAGTGTGAGTAGGCCATGATTCGGCTCATCATCTTCCTGATTATCGCCATCGCCGCCGCCTGGGCTGCGGTCTGGTTCGCCGACAATCCGGGTGAAGTGCAGATCACCGAGCCCTTCTTCGGCAATTCCTTCAGCCCGCCCTTCGGCATTTTGCTATTGGGCGTGCTTTTGGTCGGCGTCGCCATCACCGCGATCTACGAACTCTACCGGGTGGTCGTGACCGCGCCGAAAAAAATCGGCCGCTATCGTCGCCAAAAGCGCAAAGAACGCGGTTATGAAGAGCTGGCGACCGGCCTGGTAGCGGCGGCAGCCGGTGATGTCAGCAACGCCAAGGCGTCGACAAGGCGGGCCGAGAAGCTGCTGGAGAAAGCACCAACCACGCTCCTCCTGGGCGCGCGCTCGGCCCAGCTCGACGGCAATGAAGGCGAGGCGCGCAGCAAGTTCAAGGAGATGCTCAAGCACAAGGAGACCGAATTTCTCGGTCTGCGCGGCCTCCTCGCCCAGGCGATCAAGGACGGTGACCGTGAAGAAGCGCTCACACTCGCCAAGAAAGCCTATCTCCGCCGGCCGAACACGGCCTGGGTTCTCACCACCCTGTTCGACCTTCAGACCGAGGGCGGTGAGTGGCGCGATGCCATGGCGACGTCCAACGACATGGCCAGGCAGAAGCTGATCGATGCCGAGACCGCCAATCGCTACCGTGCCATTCTCCTGCATCTCCAGTCGGAGAAGCGAGCCGACGAGGGTCGCCTGCAGGAAGCGTTCGACAATGCCAAGAAGGCGCACAAGCTCTTGCCGTCTCTCGCGCCGATCGCCGTCAACGCCGCAGCGCTCGCCGTCAAGAACGATCGGCACCGGGCCGGCCGCAAGCTGCTGGAAACCTCGTGGAAAGCGCAGCCGCATCCGGCGATTGCCAGAGCCATCGCCCGGCAAAATGCCGATCAGACCCCGACCGATCGTTACAGAACTTTCGAGCGGCTGCATCAGCTCAATCCAAGCAGCCTCGAAGGGGAGATGGCGCTGGCCGAGCAGGCGGTAGCGGCCGAACAATGGCCCGCCGCACGCGAAGCGCTGGAGCGTGCGGTGAAGCTTGGTGCGACCGCCTCCGTCTTCCGTCTGCTGGCCGATGTCGAGCGCGCCACCGGCGGCGATGCCGACAAGATCCAGGGTTGGCTTGCCAAGGCGGTGGACGCACCTTCCGATCCCACCTGGATATGCAAGGCCACCGGCGAGACGCAGGCGAGTTGGTCGGCCTTCGGTCCCGACGGCAAGTTCGACAGCCTGCGCTGGGGCTCGCCGCCGACGATCGTGCCCATGCTGAACGCGGATGCGCCGGCAGAGCTGATCTTGCCGGACAGCACGCGCAACGTACCGGCGCGTGACGCGAACGACGAACTCGCTGTCGCCCCGTCCCGTCCTGCACCGCCGCCGGAAGGGGATGCCAAACCCGACAAGAGGGTCGACGCCGCCTGACATCGAGACGCCTGCTCAGCGACACCGAAAGACCCTGTTCGGCGAGACCAGGCATCGCTTTTGCCTCAGCGAGGGCATCGTCTGTATCGATGGCATTTCGACGGTTCGCACCTTCGGCATGGAGCCGGTCATGCCACTTTTCGGCGCCGTCGCGCTGCTCAGGACGTTTGCAGCCAGGCTCGCCTGGCCTGCCGACGATCCCGAGATGGTCGAGCATGTCCACGACGACGTACCGAGTGGTCATCCCCTCCTTAAAGACGCGATCCTCCCAGGGGGGCGTCTGGCGACATCGCCACGTCTTCGTCATCGACGACGAACACCGCGCCTGGCCGCCTGGCCCACCCAGGGCTGGTGGCGTGGCCACCTCATGGACTTTGGTCGGTGTCTTTGGGGCACAGCTCGAAACCGTCATGGGCAAAGCGAATGCATGGCGCGGCGCGACTGCATCTCCATCTTGCGTGATGTCGATGGTGCGGGTACAAGCCGGATTGGCGCCGCTGTAGCTCAGCTGGTAGAGCACGTCATTCGTAATGATGGGGTCGGGGGTTCGAGTCCCTTCAGCGGCACCACCTCACATCAGGGCGACGCAGGAACATCGAGAACAATCGACATCCCGCGTCGCAGCGAAATCGCATGTCGAACATCACCTGCCGTAGCAAGCCGTGACCGCAGTTCGTGGCAACAATCCCGGCTTGGCGATGATGTTCATCATTCTCGCCATGACCTGCATCTCGATCAACGACATGCTGATCAAGCTTCTCTCCGGCGATTATCCCCTTCACCAGATGGTGTTTCTGCGCTCGGCGATCGGCATATCTGTCAGCCTTCTCATCCTTCAATTCGAGGGCGGATTCAGCTTGCTGCGGACCGACCAGGGATGGCTGCATCTCCTGCGCGGCCTCTGCATCGTCGGGGCGAACATGGCGTTCTTCGCAGCGATCGCCGTCGTGCCGCTGGCGGACGCGACGGCCCTGTTCTTCGTGGCGCCACTGTTCATCACGCTCCTCGCGATCCCCTTCCTCGGCGAGCGCGTGGGCGCGCGTCGGCTCGGAGCGGTGGCCTTCGGCTTTCTTGGCGTTCTGATCATGCTGCGCCCTGGTGGTCTCAACACCGAGTCCACGCCGGACGTCTGGGTCCTGCTTCTGCCGATTGTTGCCGCCTTCGGCTATGCCTGCATGCAGATCCTGACGAGAAAGCTCGGCGTCGAATCCAAAGCGTCGGCCATGGCCGTCTATCTCCAGGGAACCTTCATCGCGGTCAGCTTGATCTTTTGGGTCATCGCCGGCGACGGCCGGTTTGCGGAAGGGATCGAGAACGAGAGCCTGATCTTCCTGCTGCGCGCCTGGACATGGCCGTCGGGCGACGACTGGTTTCCCTTCCTCCTCCTTGGTGGCATGTCGGCCGTGATCGGCTATGCGCTCTCTCAGGCCTACCGTCTGGCCGATGCGGCCACGATTGCGCCCTTCGAATATACGGCGCTGCCGCTGTCGATCTTCTGGGGGTGGGTCATGTTCGGCCATTTCCCGGATCGCTGGGTGCTGTCGGGCATCGCCATGATCGCCGCCGCCGGATTTTATGTCTTCGCGCGCGAAAGGAAAAAGTCCAGCAACATCGCCGGCGCCAGGCCTTTGCGGCGCGTTTAGATCACCGAAAGAAAGGCCCCCGATCAACATTGATCCGACGTTTCGATCAGGGAGGTGACCAAACGGATTCGGAAGCAGCGCTTTTGGGGCCATCCGATGATCGAGGACAACATGTCAAGCTTGAGCGATGCCGCCAGCCGCTCATCCCTCCAAGCAATCCTGGCATAGGGCTCTGATCGACGGTTGGACGCCGCGGCCTAGCCTGACACGTCGGCGGTTTTCGCCGGTCCTTCGAGAAGACCTTCACCGGCATCGATATCGATTATGAGCCGGTGCATGGCCTCTCCGATAATCTGCTCGGCCCTGGCCGTCAGCGAATCGTCCCCTCTCGCCTGGAAGAAGGCGTCGACCCCGGTCCCGCCCTCCAGTTCCGCTTTGAAAAAGTCGAGGCCATCGACCAGGTGAGGATGGTCGATCGTTTCGAGCTGGTCGAATGCGGACTCATAGCTGGTCCTGCCGTGCTCGACATAGGCTTCCATATCGGCGCGGTTGGGTAGAACCACGAAGACCGGCACGGCGCCTTCGGCTTCGGCCTGGCCGATGAAACGCTGGACGATGAAGCGCAGCACATCGACCGCGTCGTCGTCTTGATAGACGGCCTGATAGGACTGGCGATTGGTCCAGCTGTGTCCGTGCCAGCGCTTGACGTAGTAGGGCACCGCCTTGGCGAGATGGTAGGCATAGGAGAAGTTGGGGTGCTCGTTCAGGCCGTAGTGCTCGAAATAGCGATACCAGTAGTCCTGCTCGCCAATCTCCTCAAGGAAAGCCGAGTCGCTCAGCTTCACGAGACCTTCGACGCTTTCCACGGGGTTGGAGAGAAGGCCAATCTCGCCCCCCTCGACCTTGGCGAACATCGGCTTCGGGTAGCGGATGTCCGTGCCGCGCGCATAAAAGCCGCGATAACGATTGACGATCCTCGCCCCCGCACCCGACATCATCACCAGGGCGACGTAGGGCGTTTCCAGCTTGTCGACATAGCGATGCTCGAAGCGCAGTAGCGCCTGGTCCGGGCCATAGGCGCCGACGCCGAAATTCAGGACGGGACGCCCGAGCTTGTCTTCGAGCTGTGCGGTCCAGGATTTGTCGATGTCGGCATGGCCGACCGTGTATTTGTCCCCGAAGACGGCAATCGCCGCGTCCTCCACCGGCTTGGCTTCGCCGCGATAGCCATGGGCGTTCGGGTGGTCCGGCTCCCAGCCGAGTTCAGGGCTGAACTCGGACTGCATGCGCTCGGGAATGGTGTCCTCGGTCAGATCAGTAAGCGCGAGCGGCAAATAGAAATTCTTGCCGAGCACGATCATGAAGACATAGGCGCCGGCTTCCAGCAGCACCAGGATCGCGGCGATGGCGAGTGCCGCCTTGAGAATGGGCTTTTTCGTCGACGACTGGATCGACATGGCGTTTCCCGATGTTTTTTCGTTGCAGGCCGGCCTTCGCCAGCGACGCGCTTTGTCAGGCCGGCGTCAAGGCGGCGAGGCAGAAAAGGTCCATCTCGGTAGAACCCAAAACCCAGCCGCCGAGGCGCGTGGTTCGATTGCCGGCGAAGTCCGAGGTGGTCGCAGCCTTGATGGCCGCGCGGAGATCAGCGGACGTGCACTGGTGAACCTGTGCAGACGACAGGTTCAAAGCATCGACGACACGTCCGACCAGCTCTTCCGGATCAGGCTGCCGGTCGAGCGCTGCCAGGCGCGCCTTGCCGATCACGGCGGCGTGCTGGCGGTTCGGCAGCGCCGCCACGAGATGTTTGCGAACGTCGTCCAAACAGCGCGCCTCGGCCGCAGAGCCCGTCAACAGCGTCGAGCCGAGCCCGCCGAGACCGGCCACCATCCATCCTGCCCGTTCGCAAAATCGTCGCCTGCTCACCATCGCCTGAAATCCGTCCTGCTTGAGCATCACCATCAGATCGTCGGGAAAATGCACGGTTTGATCGAGGACGGCAACGTCACGGATAAAGACATCCGGTGTTCAGGCAGCAGCTCGCGGCCCGCCTGCCCCCAGCGCCGCACCCAGATCTTCGAGACTGGCGAGATTGTGCACGGTTCTGAAGTCGTCGACATGCTTGACGATAGCGCGCGCTC
>JBCCIN010000039.1:0-20014 GCA_039028235.1 Pseudomonadota bacterium | reverse complement strand
TGTGCGGCGGTTAACGATCAGATCTATGATGAATGGATGGTGCGCGATCAGGGTGCGATCGTTCGCCAACTCGGCCTCGATCCCAAAGACTACGCCCGTGATCTGATCGAGCGTGAAGGTGGGCCGGAAAACTGCGTCAAGCCGATCACGCCTGACAACGACGTCAGCGCGCGTTACACCGGGCGAGGCAATGACCACGAGATCGGTCATCGCCATGCCGACATCCTAAAGCGCATCATGTCGGCGGAGATGTCCGTGATTGCCGCGGAGTACGATCATGCCTGCCACCTCGAACTGCCTGGTGGCGTCACCGGTCACGGCCATGGCACCGCCGACCAGTTTTGGATGGGATTGCGCGCCAGCTTTCCGTCAGCAACGTTCGCCATCGACCATCAGATCGGCCGCGCCGACGAACGCATGCCGGAGCGTTCGGCAATCAGATGGTCGCTTCATGGCAAGCATGAAGGCTGGGGTACGTTTGGGATCCCGACTGGAGCCGATGTCTACGTGATGGGCATCAGCCATGCCGAGTTTGGGCCGTGGGGCCTCAGGCGCGACTATACCCTCATCGACGAAACGGCGATCTGGAAGCAGATCATTCTTCAAACTGGATAAGGGCCATGACACCCCAAGATATGGAAAAGCGCATCGTCCGTTACGGCGATTTGAAACCCTGCAAGACGGCGTTCATCGACACACATACACCTGGCTCCGATCAGAAGGAGAACTTCACGATCATCGGCGGCGGTGTGTCTGAAAGCCCTGACCAGCATGTCCACATCAAGGAAACACCGGGCTTCAACATCGGTGCCGCAGGTCAGCCGCCGAGATGCCGCAACTCGCTGCATTCGCATCGCACTGCGGAGGTGTTTTTCGTCCTCAAGGGTCGCTGGCGTTTCTTTTGGGGACGCTATGGAACGGCGGGAGACGTCACGCTCGAAGAGGGAGATATCTTCAACATCCCGACCGGCATCTTCCGCGGCTTCGAAAATATCGGCACCGACTACGGCATGATCATGGCGATCCTCGGCGGCGACGATGCCGGTGGTGGTGTCATCTGGGCGCCGCAGGTTATCGAGGAGGCGAGCGACCACGGCCTGATGCTTGGCGAGAACGGTTCGTTATATGACACCAAGAAAGGCGAAGAGCTGCCTGACGGGGTCGCGCCCATGCCGCTGCTGACCGAGTCCGAACTCGCCGAGTTTCCGGAGACGCCGGTCAAGGACGTGGTGCCGGCGTATGTTGCCCGATATCAGGACATGATGGCGCTGGCAGCGAAGACACCTGCAGACGTCATTGGCGCCGACGCGTTGATCAAGGATCGCCCCGGCTTTGAGGTTGACTTCTTGACGCGCGGCTCGATTGACGATGGCCCGTACGAGGTGGAGTCGCACGAGGTCGTCATGATCATGCGCGGCCACTGGCAACTCGGCTGGGAGGGCGGTCGCACGACGTTGGCACCTGGCGACGTCTGCGCCATTCCGCCCGGTCTGGCCCGTGCCCTTAGCCCGAGCATGACCGGCGAAGCCAGTCTTTTCCGCGTTCGCAACACTGATGACCCCGCGGGTCCGACCTGGGTCCGACGCGGATCTCGTTGACTTAAGGATCGAGACTGTGACCAGAATTTTGACCACCCATGTCGGCTCATTGCCGCGATCGCAGGCTGTCGCCGATTTCATTTTTGCGCGCGAGCGCGGCGAAGACTATGACCAGGCCGCGTTCGACGACTGCATGACATCAGCGGTCGATGAGACCGTGCGCCGCCAAAAGGATTGCGGCATCGACATCGTCTCCGATGGCGAAACCTCGAAGATTTCCTACTCGACCTATGTGAAGGATCGTTACACTGGCTTCTCCGGCGACAGCCCTCGCAACGCACCCGCTGACCTGAAAATGTTTCCCAGTTTCCTGGAACGTCTCGCCAAGGCAGGCGGCACCCCGCAGTTTGCGCGTCCATGCTGCACTGGTGAGGTAACACCAAAGGATGGCGACGATCTTCGAAAGGATCTCTCGAACCTCAAGACGGCACTCAACGAGCATGGCGTCGAGCGTGCCTTCATGAACGCGGCGTCGCCCGGAGTGATCTCGCAATTTCTCCCCAACCAGCATTACCCGTCGCGCGAGAACTATCTCGCAGCCCTTGCCGATGCGATGCAGGGGGAATACGAGACCATCGTCGAGGCTGGTTTCGACATTCAGCTCGACTGTCCCGATCTGGCACTCTCGCGCCACGTCATCTACAGTGACCTGTCCGATGCGGACTTTGTTGACGCTGCTGAAAAACATGTGGATGCCCTCAACCACGCGCTTCGCAACATCCCCCAGGACAAAGTCCGGGTGCATATTTGCTGGGGCAACTACGAGGGGCCACATCTTCTCGACATCCCCATGGCCAAGGTCTTCTCGACACTGATGCGCACCAAATCGCGCTACGTCCTGTTCGAGACATCGAACCCTCGCCATGCTCACGAGTGGACCGTGTTCGAACAGCGCAAGGCCGACATCCCGGACGACAAGGTTCTGGTGCCTGGCGTGGTCGACACCACCACCAACTTCGTCGAGCATCCGGAACTCGTCGCCCAACGCATCGGTCGGTTCGCTGACATCGTCGGCGCGGATCGCGTGATCGCCGGAACGGATTGCGGCTTCGGCACCTTTGCCGGATTTGGCGCCGTCGATCCGGAAATCGCGTTCGCCAAGCTTAAGACGCTCGCCGAGGGTGCGGCGCTTGCGTCGTCTCGATGTTGATTAGACGGGGATGAGGTCGGAAGCGACCTCCGTTCCAAGCGATCGTAAAGGCGGGCAGGAGGCCGGGCAGAACGTCCTTTTGGGCGTGGCCTCTGCCATTGCCGTGATCTTCATATGGTCGGGGTTTATCGTCTTTTCTCGAGCTGGCGTCACCACCGAGCTGACGGCGTTCGACATCACGGCGCTTCGCTTCGGTGTTGCCGGCCTTTTGGCCTTGCCGTTCGCCTATGCCTGGTGGCCGCGTCATCTATCGATCAAAGCACAGGCGGCCATGGCGATCTGCGGGCCTGGCGCCGTCTATTCGGTCCTGACGTATCTGGGCCTAACGGAGGCTTCCGCAGCCTATGGCGGCGTCTTCGCTAACGGCTCGCTGCCGATCTTCACGTTGCTACTGCTCGTCGTTGTCTTCGGTGAGCGTCCGAGGCGACTTCAAATTCTGGCGATCGGGATCATTGTGGCAGGCGGCTTGCTGCTTGGCCTTCCGGGCATGATGTCCGGGGGCGCCCATGTGATGACGGGCATCGTCCTCTTTCTTCTCGGCTCCGCCATCTTGTCGGTGTATATCGTCGGGGTGCGGCGCTGGGCTCTGACGCCGAGGCAGGCGCTAGCGCTGATCAATGTCCCAAACGCTCTCATTTTCCTGCCTCTATGGTACTTTTTTCTGCCAAGCGGCATCGCCGAAGCTGATCCCTCGACCGTTCTCTTTCAGGCTGTCTTTCAAGGACTTGGTCCAGGTTTCCTGGCCGTCATTCTTTTCGCGCTTGCCGCCTTTCATCTGGGGCCGACGCCCACAGCCGGTTTTTCGGCGGCCGTTCCCGCGACGGCAGCACTGCTGGCAGTCCCGGTGCTGTCGGAGATCCCGGGTCCAATGGAGTGGTCCGGGATCATCACGGTCACGGTCGGTCTGGCGCTATTGGTTGCACGGCGATGAAGTTCGTTCGAATGGTAACGACATCTTTGCGTGACCAAGTCTCTTCAAGCTGATTTGCGATCGCCTGAACGCAGCGGACGTCGCTCATGGATATCTTCAAGCTGTCCGAACGCCTCATGTCGATGGACGATGAGACCTGGGAACGCCACGCCAATCCCTGGAGCGTCTACACGCGTTTTACCTGTCTGCCGCTGATCGCGCTCGCGATCTGGAGCCGCGTCTGGCTCGGCTGGTGGTCACTTCTTCCAATGGCACTGGCATTCGTCTGGACCTGGTATAACCCTCGTGCATTTCCGCCCTCGACATGCAACGACGGATGGGCCTTCAAGGGCACCCAGGGCGAGCGTCTGTTCCTGAACCGAAAGCGCGTGCCCATTCCCAGACATCACGAGATCATGGCCAAATGGCTGACCGCTCTTTCGGGCGTTGGCGCGGCGATCATGATCTACGGCCTTGTCGTCTTCGATGTCTGGGCGACGATCGGTGGCTTGCTGGTGACGATGATCGGCAAGACCTGGTTCGTCGACCGGATGGTCTGGCTCTATGACGACATGATCGATCGCTGACGTTAGTCGATCGGCTTTCCACCCTTGTCTCCCCTTGCGTCCAGCTGAGTGCGCTTTTGGGAAACTCGACGGAGCCCATGAAGGGTGCGCCGGACGCTTTCCTGCACATGCCGCAGTGGCAATAACTTGCCCAATTTGGTGCTTCACTCGAGCGATAGCGGATCTCGCCACACAGACATCCACCGGTCCATGTCATCTGTCGTCTCCCTGGCTCGACCAAGGAGCGGGCGATCACCGAATTCGAGCACCGTCACTGGCGAAGAGATAGGCATTGTCAGCATCGAAGGTGAAGTCGACCATCTCGCCTGCCTTCACCGGGCTGTAGCCTTGCTGCTGGACGACCAGCGGTTCGCCGCTCGCTGCATGAGCATAGATGTAGGATTCGCCGCCGAGCTGTTCGGTCACTTCCGCCTGAAGTTCGATCTTGAAATCGGCCCCATTGGCCATGGCGATATGCTCCGGCCGAATGCCCAGCCGGACCGAAGTTCCCGGAGATGGGGCATCCTTGATGGGCACGGGCAGTCGGGTGTCGTGCTGATCGACCAAACCGATCGTTGCGATCTGTCCGTCGACCCCATCTACGCGGGCTTTCAGGAAGTTCATCTTCGGTGACCCAATGAAGCCGGCGACGAATTCGTTGTCCGGATCATTGTAAAGGTGTAGCGGCGAGCCGATCTGCTCGACATTGCCAGCGCGCAGGACGACGATCTTGTCGGCGAGGGTCATGGCTTCGACCTGATCGTGGGTGACATAGATCATCGTGGCGCCTAGATCCTGATGTAGCTTCGCAATCTCGACACGCATCTGCACGCGCAGTTCGGCATCGAGGTTGGAAAGTGGCTCGTCGAACAGAAAGACTCCCGGATTGCGTACGATGGCGCGTCCGATGGCGACACGCTGACGCTGACCGCCGGAGAGTGCCTTTGGTGTCCGGCTAAGCAGGGCATCGAGTTGAAGAATGCGTGCGGCTTCGTCGACGCGCTTCTTGATATCGGCCTTTGGCATCCCGGCCATGCGTAGCCCGAACCCCATGTTCTGCTCGACGGTCATATGCGGATAGAGCGCGTAGGACTGGAAGACCATGGCAATGCCGCGCTCAGACGCGTCGATGTCATTGACGACGCGATCGCCGATTTCGATCGTGCCTTCCGTGATTTCTTCCAGACCCGCGACCATCCGGAGAAGGGTCGACTTGCCGCAACCGGAGGGGCCGACGAAGACGCAGAATTCTCCTTCTTCGATGTCAAAGGAGACGCCATGAATGACTTCTGTCGAGCCGTAGCGTTTGATGACGTCGTTGAGCTTCAAGCCAGACACATTCGTCTCCCCTTTTTTTGGCTCATGTTCCCGGCAACATCCGGATAGCCGCCTCTTCGGCAATCGCGGCGGCCGCCGCCTTCAGCCGCGGCGCATAGCTCTCAAGTGTTTTAAGGTCCGTCACATAGGTGGTCGAGGTGACCGACAAGCCGCCGAGCAGCGTGCCCCGGCTCGAAAGAATGGGGACCGCGATGCAGATGATGTGGGGCTCATGCTCCTCGCGATCGAAGCCATAGCCGAGCTCCTGAATCTCGGCGATCTCAGCACGCAGTGCTTTTGGCGTGGTGATCGTTGTCGGCATGTGTTTGTGGAAAGACTGCTGATCAAGCGCGTAGTCCAAAGCGCTCTTATCCAAGTGAGCCAGCATCACCTTGCCGACGCCGGTGCAATGCGCTGGGCCGACCTTCCCAGGCGACGAGAACATGGTGACCGGTCGGGCAGCGGTCCGCTTGTCCAGATAAAGAACCTGACCATTGTCCAAAGCCGCGAGATGAATGGTCTCGTCAATCTCGGTCGCAAGCCGGTCCAATGTCGCCCGCGCGGCGTCGGCAAGACTGGAGCGGAGCCAGGTGGCATGGGCGAGGCGAATGAGGCGGATGCCGGGGTGATAGGTGCGTTGATCGGCATCATAGATGACCATCTCGGCTTCGATCAGCGTTTTCAACAAACGATGCAACGTCGCCTTAGGATAGGGCTGGGCGTGCAGAAGGTCGGTAAAACGAAGCGGCTGCGCACCGGTCGCCACAGCCTCCAGGAGCGCAAGCCCTTTGGATAGGGTGCCGGTGCCCGGATCCACTCTTGATGCCTGATCGTCAAGCCTCGTTGCCATACCGTTTCGACCGTTTCCCCGCGGTCCCGACGTTTTTGAACACGTTGACAGCTTAGCGTGGTCTGGCTAGAGTTTCAATTGTTGAAACAAGTTTCTGAAAATTGAAACAAGTTTCTCGTCGATGGAACAGATGAGGCCGGCGGCGGGAGGCCGAGGTCTTCGGGAGGTTAATCATGAAACGATATCTCGCCGGCACCGCGTCGGCACTTGCCGTGATGAGCTGGCTCGCCGGCTCGGCCCTTGCAGGCACCATCGTCATCAACGCCGATACGTCGGATCCGGCGCCAAAGCAGGCGATGGAGGAGGTGATCGCTGGCTTCAAGGAAGCCCATCCCGACGTTGAGGTCGAGCTGAACATCTTCGACCACGAGGGCTACAAGACCTCGATCCGCAACTTTCTGACCGCCGATGCCCCGGATATCGCGCTTTGGTATGCCGGCAACCGTATGGCGCCCTATGTCAATGCCGGTCTGTTCGAAGACGTCTCGGACGTCTGGGCGGACAACAGTCTCGATGAAACGTTGAAGTCGGCCGCCGCCTCCATGACCATGGACGGCAAGAAGTGGGGTGTCCCCTACACCTACTATCAATGGGGCATCTACTACAGGAAAGACATCTTCGCCGAGCTGGGCATCGAGCCCCCCAAGACCTGGGATGAGTTCCTTGCGGCTTGCGCCACGATTAAGGAGGCGGGCAAGGCACCGATCGCCATTGGCACCAAGGCCCTTTGGCCGACCGGCGGCTGGTTCGACTATCTGAATCTCCGGGTCAATGGTTATGAGTTCCACATGGAGCTCACCGGAGGCGAGGTGCCCTATACCGATGACCGTGTGAAGGCCGTGTTCGAGCGTTGGGCCGAACTTGTCGAGCCAGGCTACTTCGTCCAGAACCACGCTGCCCTCGACTGGCAGGATGCGCTGCCGCTGCTGGTGCAGGGTGAGGCTGCCATGTACCTGATCGGCAACTTCGCGGTCGCACCGCTTCGCGAAGCTGGTCTCACCGACGATCAGCTCGGCTTCATGCAGTTCCCGGAGATCACGCCGGGCATTCCCATGGCCGAAGATGCGCCGACCGACACGATGCACATTCCGGCGAACGCCAAGAACAAGGAAGACGCCAAGAAGTTCCTGGCCTATCTCGCCCAGGCGGATGTGCAGAGCAAGATCAATGCGACCCTCGGTCAGCTGCCGGTCAACAACCAGTCAGACGTGCCGGAAGACGCCTTCCTCGGCGCCGGTTTCGACATGCTCTCGAACGCCTACGCGCTTGCGCAGTTCTATGACCGCGATGCCGTCGCCGAGATGGCCAAGGCAGGCATGGAAGGTTTCCAGGAGTTCATGGTCAAGCCCGATCGGGCCGACGCCATCCTGGAGCGCCTCGAAAAGATCCGAGGCCGCGCACATAAATGACTACGTTCAGGGGCGAGGGCTTAAGCCGCACCATCTAGACAAGGTTCGGTGAAGGCCCCCGCCCCCGGCGGGGGAGGGTGTCATGGCAACGTCGGTGGCCGTCGGGGACACGTCACAAGTCAAAAAAAACTGGTGGAAGGCCAATCAGCGCAGACTGGCGCCTTGGATCTTTCTTGCCCCCGGCGTCTTCATGTTTCTGCTCTACGTGATCTTCCCGATCTTCGAATCGATGTGGATCAGCTTTTATGACTGGGACGGCATTGGCGATGCCACCTGGATCGGCTGGGACAATTACATCGAGCTTTTCGATGACGACGCTTTCTACGTCTCGCTCAAGAACAACGTCATTTGGCTGGTGCTCTACATGCTGGCCGTGCCGGCGGGCCTGCTGATCGCGATCTTCCTGAACCAGAACGTCACCGGCATCCGTCTCTACAAATCGCTTTTCTTCTTCCCCTTCGTCATCAGCCAGGTCGTCGTCGGCCTGATCTTCGCTTGGTTCTATGCGCCGAACTTTGGCCTCCTCACCAAGATCCTCGCCGGCCTCGGCCTCGGCGACATCGCCATCCTCGCTGACGAGCGGTTCGTCACATACGGCATTATCGCAGCCGGTCTCTGGCCGCAAATTGCCTACTGTATGATCCTCTACCTCACCGGCCTCAACAATGTCTCGCCGGATCAGATCGAAGCGGCCCGTCTCGATGGCGCAAAGAGCTGGCGCATGCTCTGGTACGTGATCATCCCGCAGCTTCGTCCCGCCACCTTCATCGCCGTCGTCGTCACGATCATCGGGGCTCTGCGCAGCTTCGACCTCATCTCGATCATGACGGATGGTGGTCCTTATGGCTCATCCCGCGTGCTTTCATTCTATATGTACGAGCAGGCGCTCTCCGAATACGGCTTCCGCATGGGCTACGGCGCAGCGATTGCCGTCATCCTGTTCCTGATCATGATGCTGTTCATCACCGGCTTCATCTGGAAGATGATCAACGACGAGCGGGGAGTGCGCTGATGTTTCCGAAACCCATCGAGCAGGCTGCCCCCGCCACACGCTTCGGCTACAACATAGCCCTGCCAGTGGCCCTGATCCTTTGGCTGCTGCCGCTGCTCGGTGTAATGATGACATCGATCAAACCGGCAGCCGACCTCACCGCCGGCAACTATTTCGGCCTGCCGTCCTCGATTGCGCTGGTCGATAACTACACGGCCGTCTTCGAAAACTCGCCGATCGGTCAATATATCTGGAACAGCTTCAAGGTGACGATCCCGACCGTCATCGGCACCATCGCGCTGTCGACGCTTACCGGCTTCGCGCTCGCTGTTTACGGCTTTCGCGCCAACTTGCTTGTCTTCTTCATGTTCGTCGCCGGCAACTTTGTGCCCTTTCAGATCCTGATGGTGCCGGTGCGCGATCTCACCCTCAATCTCGGCCTCTACGACACCACGATGGGTCTGATCCTTTTCCACGTCGCCTTTCAGACGGGCTTCTGCACGCTCTTCATGCGCAATTTCATCAAGGCCCTTCCGCACGAGCTGATCGAATCAGCCCGCGTCGAAGGTGTGAGCGAATTCCGCATTTTTTGGTACATTGTCTTGCCGCTGATGCGGCCCGCCATTGCCGCTCTTGCCGTCCTGATCTTCACCTTCATCTGGAACGACTATTTCTGGGCCACAGTCCTGGTCCAAGGCAGCCACGCCCTTCCTGTCACCGCCGGCCTCTACTCCCTGAACGGCCAATGGGTCGCTGCCTGGCACCTGATCTCCGCCGGCTCCATCGTCGCCGCTCTCCCGCCGGTGATCATGTTCTTCCTGATGCAGCGCCACTTCATCGCCGGCCTGACCCTGGGCGCCACAAAGGGCTAGCGGCGACGCGCCGCGGCGTTGATTTTGAGTTGGTGTTTGGCTTTGGAATGCAGCCGCTTTTCCGTCTAAACCGGACACTAGCAGAAGATTGCCTATGCGTACTAATGACCCTTTTCCGCCGCTAGCGTTGTTGCTTCCGCTCGCGAGCAAACACGTAGAGCCCACTCATGACGATGATCAAAGCGCCGACAATCGTTGGAAGATCAGGCAGGTCAGTAAACACGATGTAGCCGACCACGATCGCGCCGATAAGTTCGGTATAGATGTAGGGCTGTAGCACAGAAGCTTCAGCCATCTGGAATGCCTTGATCAAGCAAAAATGCCCGATGATCCCTAGGACAGCGACGAGGAAAAGCAGCGCCCAGTCCGACATGTTAGTCGGCGGATGCCAATAGAACGGAACGATGGCGCTCAAAACAACGAAACCCGTTACTGCGAGCCAAAAAAGGGAAACTTCAGAGGAATCAGTCCGGCCCGCGAGGCGGGTCAGGATTAGATAGAGCGCCCACATTAGAGCCGCCAGCAACACCAGGATCATAATCGGGTTCAATACACCCATGCCCGGCCGCACGATCACCAGCATGCCGATAAAGGCGACGCTGACTGCGGTCCAGCGCCGAAGACCTACCCTCTCACCGAGCAGCGGCACAGACAATGCCGTGACCAAGATTGGCGAAATCGCCAGAATGGCCTGGACATCGGCAAGCGCCATTTGGCCGAAGGCATAAACAACCAGGCCCATCTCGGCAACCAGCAACAGACCGCGCGATAACTGCAGCCGGGATGGACGAAGGCCTAAACTCACCTTCAGACGCTTCACGAGCCAGTAGGCGACAATAACAAGCAGCAGATAGCGGTACCAGAGGATCTGTACGACAGGGTATTCGGTGACGAGGATCTTGCTGCCTGCATTCATGCAGGCAAGAGTCAGCCAGCCGACGATTGCGATCCCGATTCCTAGGGGGCTCTTGTTCTGTATGGTATCAGGCGGCCGAGCGTGATCAAAACCAGTTCGCATCCAACTCCCGCCTCAGACCCAATCGATACGCCTATCAGCAAAGACAGGATGGATCTGAGAATGCAAGCTCGTGGCTACGTCCAGGAGCTAGCGGCTTCTGGCGCGAAGCGCGGATTAGCGCGCTGGCAGCTTAGCGTTCCATGTTGGTCGTTGGACTATCGACGTATTTCCGCTCGTTATCGTTCAGCTCTTCTAATCACTTCATACGCTTCCAACGCTCGCTTTCTAGCTAAGCCGTGGTCGACCAGCGGCTTAGGATAGCTTTCACCGAGCTTGACGCCGGCCGCTTTCAGCACATCAGCCGATGCTTCCCAAGGCGCGTGAAGATGTTCGGTCGGCAACTCGGCGAGTTCCGGGACGTAGCGTCTGATATAGTCGCCCTTGGGATCGAACTTCTTGCTCTGCAGCATCGGATTAAAGATACGAAAATAAGGAGCGGCGTCCGCGCCGGACCCGGCGACCCATTGCCAGCTCGCTGAATTACTGGCGAGATCCGCGTCCACCAGCGTGTCCCAGAACCAATCTTCTCCGGCCTGCCAGGGGATCAGCAGATGCTTGATCAGGAAGGACGCGGTCACCATGCGCACGCGATTGTGCATCCACCCCGTTTCCCAAAGTTCGCGCATGCCGGCATCGACGATCGGATAGCCCGTCCGCCCGCGCTGCCAGGCTGCCAGCGCCGTGGCATCTTCATCCCACGGAAAGTCTTCGAACTCTGGCCGGAACGCTTTCTCCGGGAGATCAGGCCAATGGAAAAGCAGGTGATAGGAAAACTCCCGCCACACCAGCTCGCGCAGAAAGGATCGACCACCGCTCTCTCCTCGACCATCGTCCGCGGATGCCAGCCGCTCCTCGACCGCATGCCAGCAACGATGCGGGCTGATGTCGCCGAAATGCAGGTGCGGCGACAGGCGCGACGTGCCCTCGATGTCAGGCCGGTTGCGCTTGTCGCTGTAGCCTGCCATGGCCATGTCGAGAAAGCGCAGGAGGCGCTTCTCCGCCCCGGCCTCGCCCGGCTCCCAGGTCTCACGCATGCCGCCCGCCCAGTCCGGCTTCGTCGGCAGCAGCTCCCAGTCCTCGAGGTCGTCGCTCCCCGGCCAGCTCTCAGGCGAGGGCAGGCGTTTGTCCGGGCGGGGCAGGGGAGCTTTGGGCGGATCGAGGGCGAGGCAGGCCTTGTAGAAAGGCGTGAAAACCCGAAAGGGCTCGCCCGCCTTGGTGGTCGGCACCTCCGGCTCGAACAACAGCCCGCCCGCAAACCGGCGGAAGGTTTTGCCGATGGCTTCGAAGCGTCGGGCGATATGATCTTCCAGTCGCCTGGCCCGGGGCTCGTAGCATCGGGAGGCATAAACCGCCTCGGCGCCGGTCTCCTCGGCGAGCGTCTCCAGCACATCGATCGCTTGACCACGCCGCAGAACCAGGCGGCTGCCAAGTCTTTCGAGATCGCGACTAAGCGCCGCCAAGCTTTGGTGCAGCCACCAGCGGCTCGCCCCGCCCATGCGCCATTCGCTCGGCGTCTCGTCGTCCAGCACGAAGACGGGAACGATCGGTCGCGCCGCCGCAATCGCTGCTGCCAGCGCACGATGGTCGGCGAGGCGGAGATCCTGACGGAACCAGAGAAGAACAGGCGCTGACGACATGAGAACGTGAACCTTCTCATCAAGAGTCAATCTTTTGACATGGGTGTTACGTATAACGACTGACTTCGGTTCCATCACGCCCAGGTATCATGCCGCGATCAACGTCAATGCCGTCCTCGCAGGATCTGATTTTCGTGCTTGGGGATCAGCTCTCACCCACCATGTCCAGCCTCCGCGCGGGAGACCGTCGTCGGGACATCGTCCTGATGGCCGAGGTCATCGAGGAAGCAAGCTATGTCCCACATCACAAGAAAAAGCTCGCCTTCATTTTTTCCGCCATGCGCCATTTTCGGGACGAACTTCAACGGGCTGGTTGGCGGGTCGACTATGTGCCGCTGGATGGCAGTGAACGCAATTTGACTGCCGCTCTAGAGGCCGCGGTCATGCGTCACAAACCCGCCCGTATCGTCGTCACCGAACCAGGCGAGTGGCGCGTTCTCGAGATGATGGAGACCTGGGGCGAACGCTTGGGCGTTCCCGTCGAAATCCTTTCCGACGACCGCTTCCTCTGCAAGCGCGAGGAGTTCGCCGCCTGGGCAGGCGCCCGAAAAAAGCTGCGCATGGAGTTCTTCTACAGGGAGATGCGGAAGAAAACCGGCCTTCTCATGGACGGCGACCAGCCCGAAGGTGGTCTTTGGAATTATGATAGCGAAAACCGCAAACCCGCGCGTGATGATCTCTTCATTCCGGAACCTGCCAGGTTCGAGGTCGACAAGATAACGCGGGATGTCCTTGACCTCGTCTCAGGCAAGTTCGAGAAAAATTTCGGTGATCTCGAACCCTTCCGCTTCGCCGTTACCCGAAAAGATGCCGAGACGGCCCTAAATCACTTCGTCGAGCAGATGCTGCCAGCATTCGGCGACTATCAGGACGCGATGCTCCGGGACCAGCGCTTTCTCTACCACTCGGTCCTCTCGCCCTACATCAATGTCGGCCTGCTCGACCCGCTCGAGGTCTGTCGCCGGGCGGCGACGGCTTACGAAGAGGGGCTCGCACCCGTCAACGCCGTCGAAGGCTTCATCCGACAGATCATCGGCTGGCGCGAATATATGCGCGGCATCTACTGGCTCGCCGGCCCTGGCTATGTCGACGAGAATTTCTTCGGCGCGACGCGCCCGCTGCCCGAATTCTACTGGACCGGCGCGACGGACATGGCATGCCTCAAGGCCTGCATCACACAGACCAGGGAGGAGGCCTACGCCCACCACATCCAGCGCCTGATGGTCACCGGCAATTTCGCCATGCTGGCGGGTTTTGACCCGAAGGCTGTGCATGAATGGTACCTTCTGGTTTATGTCGATGCCTTCGAGTGGGTCGAACTCCCCAACACGTTGGGCATGAGCCAGTTCGCCGATGGTGGCTTTTTGGGCTCCAAGCCCTACGCTGCCGGAGGCAATTACATCAACAAGATGTCCGACTATTGCAGCGGCTGCCGCTACAAGGTGAAGAAAAAGACCGGCGTCGACGCCTGCCCCTTCAACTACCTCTACTGGGATTTTCTGGCGCGCAACGAGGACAAGCTCAAGAACAACCCGCGTCTCGGACCGGTCTATCGCACCTGGAGCCGCATGGACCCGGGCAAGAGAGAATCCTACCGTGCCAGCGCCAGAGAATTCTTGGACCGTCTCCGGTGAGCGGCCGGCCCACCGACGCGGAGATCGTCGGCGTCATTCTCGACCTCTGCAGAAAGCGCGGCCCGGAAAAGACTATCTGCCCCTCCGAAGCGGCGAAGTTGCTGGCCGGTGAACGGTTTGATCCGGACTGGCGGTGTCTGATGGACGACGTACGCGATGCCGCAGGACGGCTCGCCGAGAAAGGGCTGATCGAGGTGTGTCAAAGGGGAAAAGCGGTCTCCATCGCCGGAGCGAAGGGGCCGATCCGCCTGCGCGTCAGGCCTGATGGGTCGTGACGCTGGGCGTGTTCTCCCTGTCGTCAGCTGTCACCTTCCTCGCGTTTAGGCTCCGGGCCGTGGATCAGCAGATAGATCGGCAGCGCGATGATCAGGAGAAAGAAGGTGCCGAGTGCCCAGCCAATTGCCGCCCAAAGCGATAATTGCCGTATTCGTGCATGAAAAAGCACGAACAGCGCTGCGATCACGGCGATGACGATGCCGACCAGTTCCAAGGCGATCGCTCCTGACCGGCATGACGTCCGGTCTGCTGAGGATCTGCTGAGCAGGTCCATTCTTCCGAGGCGATCATCGATTTATCCAGCGATTTCATGATGCTGTCCAGTGCCTGATGAAAGCCAGGACCTGCCCTGTCAGCTCATCATGCTGATCGATGCCGGTTTTCTCATGCCGATGCCATCGACATATGAGTGCATGTCAAGGGAAAAATTTAACTCATAGTTGTGTAAATCGGCGATCGACGCTTTACGCCATCATCGCTGTTGCGATAGAGGAAAGGGGTCTCGAACATCACACTTCCCATGTTTCACGGGGGTTGAAGGATGATGACTTGGCATCCTTGACCCGGCCATCGGCATGGCCGGCAGGTCGGACCGCTTCGGCATCGCGCCTTGGCAGCAAGGAGCTTGGCGCTCGTCTTCTGACCTTTGCCATCCCCGTGATGATCGCGGTCGAGGTGCCGGGCCTTGGTACGATCTATCTGGCGGAACTCTGCCTGATCGGTCTGCTGCCCGTGCTCCTGGTGCTGCGCGGGCGCATGTTGCAATCGAAGGCCCTCGCCTTCCTCCTCACCATGGGGCTGATCTATTTCGGTACCCAGGTGATCACGGATGTCATCCGCGAGACGCCCTTCGTCGACTATGCCCGCGGCTGGTCGCGAATTCTCTTCCTGCTGTTCAGCTTCGTTTCCACCTACCTCCTAGTCGGCAATGATCGTGCACGGCTGATCTGCTTTGCCTACGGCCTCGTCGTCGGCTCCGCGATCCATCTCGTCGTCAACAACCCGCTTTCGTCGATCGGCTGGAAGTTTGGCTTCGCCGGGCCGACGACCACGCTGATCCTGATCGGCTTTTCGCTCGTGCCGGTCCTGCGCAGCCCGAGCAGTCTGGTCGGGCCGATGATCCTCGCCGCCCTCGGCGTTTTCAGCGCCTTCATGGATTTTCGGTCCTGGGGCGGCGTGTTGATGCTCAGCGCCGCCTTTCTGTCCATCCCCGCCGTTCTGCGCCTGGTCGGTTTGCGACCGAAGCCGCTCTCTTATGGCCGCATGCTGATCATGGGCACGGTCCTTCTCGCGACCGGTTACGGTGCGCTCAAGCTCTACGGTCTTGCTGCCGAGAGCGGCATGCTCGGCGAAAGGTCGCGCGACAAGTATGAGACGCAGTCGGCTCTCGGCGACATAGGCGTTCTGCTCGGTGGTCGCAGCGAGTCGCTGGTGACCGTGCAGGCCATTCAGGATTCACCGCTGATTGGCCACGGCTCCTGGGCTAAGGACCGGTACTATGCCGAGTTGCGCCAGCTGATGCTCTACCGTCTTGGCTTCGTCAACCGGTTCATCGAACCTGAAACTGACCTGATCCCGACCCATTCGCACCTGCTCGGGTCCTGGGTCGAAGCTGGTATTGGAGGCGCGCTGTTCTGGGTGGGCGTGCTCGGCCTGATCATCGCGGCGCTTCGGCGCCTCTATGCCAGCGATGATCCGCTTAGACCCTATCTCGTGTTTTTGATGTTTCTTTTCATCTGGGACATTCTCTTCTCGCCGTTCGGCGCGCAGCGTCGCCTGACCAATGGTTTCCTGATGGTCGCCGTCCTGTTTGCGTTGAAGGCGAGCGCGATGAATTGGCGGCAGCGATCATCTGCCGTCGCATCGCGTAGCGCTTCGAGCGGATTCGTGGTGACACAGCCGCTGCACCCATCGCTGCGCCCGGGCCTCGCTGAAGCGCCTTCTCAGGACTGGAAACCGCGAGTCGATCGTTCAGCGCCGACTGAAGTCGATACAGACGATTTCGCGCGTTTGGACTCGGACGAGTTCCGTTTCGACGACAGATCCGACGTGTCCGGTGAAGACGACGATCGCGCCGATGATCAAGAGGCACGCCCCGATCTTGGGGCCGGCGGTGAAACGATCCGGGCCGCGTTCCGACGCATCAGGCAACGGGATTCATGAACGCCGCTCTCGTCGATCGGCTGCGTAAGGGCATCGCCTCGGAGATCTTCGCCAATCTCACGCGGGTCATCGTTCAAGTCGGCGGCGTACCCTTGTTCCTGGCCTTTTGGGGGAGCGAAGGCTACGGCGAGTGGCTACTGCTGACCGCGATCCTCGGCTATCTTCGTCTCAGCAGTGTCGGCTTCGGCCAGGCAACGCGTAACCGCATGGCCATGGAGGTGAGTGCCGGCGAGCGTGATCGGGCGCTCGGCTATTTTCAGAGCACCAGTCTCCTCTTCCTGCTAATCGGCCTTCTTGTCATGGTCGGGGTCGGTCTTGCAGCACTCGCGGCACCGACCATCCACGATTTTCTCAATTTCGAGATCTTGAGCATCGACGGTCTGCAGCAGGCCTTCATGATCCTCGGCTGCGTGATCGCGATCAATCTGCAGGTCGAAGTCCTCGATGCCGGCTTTCGCTGTGAGGGGCACTATGGCCTCAGCACGTTCCTGATCATGCTGAGCGATCTCGTCATCTTCGCTCTGGTGGTCGCTGTGCTGGTGGCAGGCGGGGGGCAGGTTATGGGTCTGTCCTGCTACCTAGCCGGCAGCTTGTTTCGCTTCGTGCTGCTGCGTCTAGTCCTCACCCGCTATGCGTCTTGGATCACCTTCGGCTTCGACAAGGCGAGCTTTCATACGGTCCGGACGTTCACGCTGCCCTCGCTCGCCTTCATGGCCTTTCCGTTGGGGCAGGCGATGGGCTTACAGGGTACGTTGATCGTGATCGGTGCGGTTCTCGGCCCATCGGCGGTCGTGGTGTTCAACACCGTACGCATGCTCAGCCGTTATACCGTGCATCTCACCGTCACCTTCGCCCGCATCGGCAGCCCGGAAATCGCCTATGCCTATGGAAAGGGCGACATGACGCTGGTACGGCAGGTACACTGGCAGGTCTGCAGGATCGGGCTATGGGCAGCTCTTCTGGCCTGCGGTTTTCTCGCGGTCGCCACACCCTGGATCCTGGCGGTCTGGACACAAGGCCAGATCGATCCGTGGCCGGGCGTGTATCTGACACTGCTTGCCGCGGTCTTGGTCTGGGCCGCTCACACGCTTGCCGCCAATGTTCTGCAGGCGACCAACAATCACCAGCACTTTGCCGTCGTGTTTCTCGCGCTTGGGGTCGCCGGCCTCGCCCTCGCCGTGCCACTCACCCACATGTTCAGCCTTCCCGGTGCCGCCCTGGCCACGCTTGTGGTCGAGCTCGCCGTCCTCATCTACGTCCTGCCGCACGCCGCGCGTTTCGGTGACGGAACCGTGCTTGCGTTTCTCCGCCAGATCATCAAGCCACCGTCGCCGATGATGCTGAGACATCTGAAGGCCAAGGCCGTGGGCTAGGTGGTACGACCACGTCGGATGAACACCTCGGCAGCCCTTTTGAACTTATTGGCAGACCTCCGCGACCTTGTCGCGCCGATCGACGGAATGGCCGGATGGTGTTGCCGTCAGGGCTGAACGCCGTTTACGACATTGCGCAGAACCCCTCGCTGCAGGAAGTCGGCGACCGTGCTTGCGGATTTCCTGCGCATATCGGCATGCCCGTCGGGAGAGTACCAGGCGGCGTGCGGGGTGAGGAGAAGACGGCCGTCGATCCAGGGCTCTCTGCGCTTGAAGGCCTGGAGAAGCGGTGCATTCGCGTCCGGTGGCTCGTTCGGGAGCACATCGATGCCGGCGCCGTCTATCCGCCCGTCGCGCAGGGCGGCTTCGAGGGCGGAGATATCGATCAGTCCGCCGCGCGCCGTGTTGATCAGGAGAGCGCCTGGCTTCATCGCAGCAAGCGCATTGGCATCGATGATGCCGTGGGTCTCGTCGTTCAGCGGGCAATGCAGGCTGATTACGTCGGCCTCGGCCAAAAGGGCTTGGAGCGACGGCCTCCGTCGAAAACCGAGAGCAAGATCGCTGCCGTCGGACAGATAGGGATCGTAGAAGGACACGTCCATGTCCAGGCCCTGCGCGCGCCGCGCCGCCGCGGTTCCGATTCGGCCAAGGCCGATCACACCGAAGCGCGTGCGTCTGATGCGACGTACCAATGGTACGCCCGACCAGTCCCAGCCGGCCACCGGATTGGCGATGAGCCGCTGATGATAGGAAACGAGGCCGCGCGTGAGGCCGAGCATCAGCGCGATCGCGTGATCGGCAACCTCGGTGGTGCCGTAGTCCGGCACGTTGCAGACGGGAATCCCGCGCTTTGCCGCGGCCTCGATGTCGATATGATCGAAGCCGACGCCAGCGCGTGTGATGATCCGGCAGTTGTCCAGCTTGTCGATGACGGCGGTATCGATCGGAACTTCGATATAGACGATCAGTCCTTCCGCCTGGCGCCAGGTGGCATCGTCGACATCCGATGCGCGCTCGGCACGTGTAAGGATCAATTCAGCATCTGATGAAAAGACGCCGCGCTCGATGGCGGCATCATCGTCGAACGTGGCGTCAGGAAAAAGAATCTTCATGTTCGGGCTCGTTGGCTGTCATTTTGTTGTGCGGTCGCACAGACCTTAGCGAATAGCGTAGTCGCGTCCAGCGCATCCGTCCAAATCATCAGGCTTGTCAGTGATAGTCGATGCTAAGCCTCGATTCGTCGAAAGGTAAGGTTGATCCGCTTGCCGCTTGCTCGCCTGGTTTTTGGCAGCTGATGTTGCCAACAAGCCTGGCATGGTCCTCGCATGAGAAGGCAGGAGCCGTGCTTGAGGCTGACGGTGATCTTGTCGCGAGGTTCCCGGTGCCGGAAATGGAACAGCCGCTCCGCACCAAGTGACAGGCTGGCGATCGCCGGTTCGGGGCCGAGCGCGGATTCGTCGTCGCTGTGCCAGCCCATGCTGTCGCTGCCGCTGCGATAGAGGTTGACCAGCACGCTGTTGAAGCTGCTGCCGGCCAGGTCCTCCATGGCCGACGTCAGCTCGGCGAGGAGCGGTGTCAGCGCCGCTGGTTTGTGATGAATGCCGCTATAGCTGTAACCGTGGGCTCCGTACCACGCGGTCAGCCTTGGGGCAGGTAGCCTCCGGCCGAACAGCTGCACGTATTCCTGGCGCCAATCGATGCTTTCCAGGAGTTCCGCATAGGCATGATCAGCGACGTTGGGCGGAAGAGCTTCCTGGAACAGATAGGCTTCGCCATCAAAGGGCAGGAGATTGACAATCTCGGCCTCAGCGCTTCGATCGGAAGATATTGTCGCCCTGCTCATCAATGATCTGCTGCGCCTTGGTGATCGAAAAGCTGACGGCGTCATCCAGATTGCTGTGGGTGTCCACCCGGATGAACCGATGTTCCTTCTCCTCGCCGTCGATGGTCTTGCTGATCACTCCGGCGGTATTCCAGCCGCCATCACGCCGCTCCGGAGACGGCTGGATCTGAAAGCCGTTATAGTCGACCGCGTCGCCAGCCCTTCCATCCTGTCCATCACCGCCGCCGCCAAAGAGCGATTTCAACGATCCGAGAAGCCCCATGTCATGCCTCCGCCTGTTCCAGTTTCCCTCAAGCTAGCACAAAATCAGACGAGGACATCGTCGTCGCGCATCGAATCTTGCTGCCTTGCCCACATGTCGGCATAGACGCCCTCATGTTTCAGGAGATCCTGATGACGGCCTCTTT
>JBCCIN010000038.1:0-20106 GCA_039028235.1 Pseudomonadota bacterium | reverse complement strand
GGTTGGGATCGAGGGCTCGCGCGCCCTCGCGGATAGTGACGACCACATTAGGGATTTTGTTGAGGGCGACGGCGACCACGACCGCCGTTTCGACGAGGCCGATCCAGATATAGCAGAGCACGATGGTGACGAGGGCTGGCAGGTTCAGAAAAAACACCAGCCAAGCGTGCCCGATCTGGTCGAGCAGCGCCACGCGGCCCATGGCGAATCCCAGTGCCGTGCCGATCACCATGGCGACGACGAAGCTCGCGATGACGCGGGCGAGCGTGATGCCTAGATGGTAGGGCAGGTCACCCTTCGCTGTCTCTTCGATGATCCGTTGGATCACCTGAAGCGGTGTCGGCAGGCGGCGCGGATCGTCCGCGATGACCGCCGCGAGGTGCCAGAACAAAAGGAGGAGGGCGATCGACAGCGTCGCCTGAAGAACGCCCTGCCACAAGGCCGATCCATCGGCCGCGACAGGGCTTTCCGATTTTTTCACATCGGCGTCGATGCCGATCGCCACGCGTGCGCGCGCCTCGTCTAGTAGGCGACGTTCGGCCAGAAGGTGCCATCCATCAGCACCGGCGATGGCCCCACCAGATCCTCGCCGCCGAGCTTGGCCATGAGGTCGTAGAGCTGCGCGGCATCGGCGCGCTCGACCTCACCCCAGCTGAGCGGAATGCCCTCCTGGAAGCGGGCTTTGAGCGTCTCCAGCGTCGCATCGTCCGCCGCCTTGGTCTTCTCGCGCAGGCGCTCCCACTCCTCGTCGGTCTGCATCAAGGCTTTGGCCGCGCGTGAGGCATCGGCGAAGGCTTCGATCAGATCAGCATTCTCATTCGCGAAGTCTTCGCGGAAGACGTAACCGAGCTGCGGGACGTCGCCGGCGATGCCGAGCTCCTTGGCCGCTTCGTTGACGCCGAGCAGGCGATCATAGCCCTTGGCTTCTAGACGGGCACAGAAGTGCCAGTAGTTCAGGACGGCATCGAGTTCGCCGGTCTCGACCTTTTCGTTCAAAAGCGGCGGAGCGCCGAAGACCGGCTCGACTTCGCTTGCGAGATCGATGCCGTGGCGCTCCTTGGCGACCGCCTGAACCATCAGCCAGCTCTTGTCGAGCTCGCCGCCGGCAACACCGATCTTTTTACCTTTCAGGTCTTCGAGACTTTGGATGTCGGAGCCGGGCGGCGTCATCAGCGCGCCAACCGTGCTGGAATAGGGAATGAAGACGAAGTTCTCGCCCTCGGCACGCTGGCGCGAGACCCAGAACCAGTCAGAGACGATGCCATCGACGGCGTCACCCTGGAGGGCCACTTTGGTCGCCTGGCCACCGGCGAAGCCCTCGACCGCAAGGGTGAAGCTTCGCTCCTCATCGAGACTGTGATGCTTGATGACGTTGAGTTCCCAATTGACCGTGCCGAAACCGAGCACGCCCAAGCGAAGCACGCCGATATTCTCGGCTGCAGCCTGGACCCGGCCCGGCAGGGAGGCAGCCATGATCGCCACAACCGTCGCAGCCAGCAGCCACCGTCGATCCAACATCCCATCCTCCCTTTTCTTGGGCATGCGCACCAAAGGCACAACTTACCCCGTCGCCGCCCCATCGCAAAGGGCAGAAGGCGTGCCGCAGGTTTCCGTAGCCACTACATGCCGGGATTTTCGTCCATCGTCCCGATCACCGTCTGATCATAGTCGATTACCGCACCGGTCAGCAGGCCGCTTTCGTCTGACGCCATATAGGCGACAGCACGGGCGACGTCGTCGACCTCGATGAGACGGCCGAACGGCTGTGCCTCGCTTGCGATCTCGAGCCAGTTCTCCGGCCTCGCATGAACCTCGGTCTGAACGATGTGCTCCCGCGGCGTGTTGGTCCAGCCGATATTCAGCGTGTTGATGCGGATGCGGTCCCGTTTGACGGCATTGGCGACCGCCCGGGTCATGGTCATCAGAGCGCCTTTGGAGCTTGAGTAGGGGATCAGAAAAGGAGGCCCGCCATGGGCCACCATCGTGCCGATATTGACGATCGTGCCCTCAATCTTGTGGTGACGCATCACCTCGATGGCGCGCTGAGCCATGAAGAATTGGGACTTCACGTTCAGATCGAACAACTCGTCCCAAACCTCTTCGGTGGTGTTCTCGATGCTACCGCGGACGGTCGAGGCGGCGCAGTTCACCAGGCAATCGAGGCGACCGAAGGTTTTCTCTGCCTGGTCAACAACGTTTCGGCCTTCCGCTGTCTTGCGCAGATCGGCCTTCACGAAAACCGTCTTCGTGCCGGCGTCCGAAAGCTCGCTTGCGATCGCCTCGCCGCGATCAGCGTTGCGGCCGCAGATCACCAACCCCTCGGCGCCACGGGCCGCCATCAGCCTGGCGACACCTTCGCCCAAGCCCTGGGTGCCGCCGGTGATGACCGCGACCTTGCCCTGAAAACCGCGCACCCCGCCATTCGACACCATGCTGACCTCCCTTAACTCGCCATATCCCACCTTTCCCCATCGTCGGCCAAGCCATCGGCGTTTGACAAGTGCAAGGATAAAGGTCTGCCAAGTTCGATCGAACGTTCGGCGGTTGCACCCATGATCACCGCCTGCAGGCCGTCCTCGACCGTGACCTCGGGCTCGCAGCGTCCGAGGATCACCTCTCTGAAGCGCTCATGCTGGTAGAACGTTGCGCCGTTGTGGTGACCCATCTCCAGGAGTTCCTCGTCGACCGGCACGATCTCGCGTTCGAGCGGCAAAGCAATGCCCATGCGCTCGACCGGCCGGCGCTCGCCAATGGTCAGCGTTGAGGAGGGAATCCCGCATTCCACCTTGCCACGATCACCGATCGCGGCGATCTCCTCCTGATCGCGGCTGGCCTCGGCGAACATGCAGAGATCGAGCATGGCGCGCACGCCATTGTCGAAATCGACGACAACATAGGCATTGTCGATGATATCTGGCCGCTTGCCTTCATAGCGCTCGTCGACATGGTTCACGTCCTGGCCGCCGGACGCGTAGATCTTTGTCGGCTCGGCGCCGATGATCAGGCGCATCAGATCGAAGAAGTGGCAGCATTTTTCCACCAGCGTGCCGCCGGACATATGAGCAAAGCGGTTCCAGTTGCCGACTTTCGGCAGAAACGGAAAGCGATGCTCGCGGATCGACAGCATGCGCAGCCGGCCGATGCGGTCGCCCTTTACCTCGTCGATCAGACGGGCGATCGCCGGCATGTAGCGATACTCCATCGCCACCCAGACAGGCGCCCTGCGGTTTTCGGCATGGCGGACGATCGCCTTGGCATCGTCGACCGTCGAACAGAGCGGCTTCTCCACCATGATCGGCAGATCGGTCGCCATGGCGTCGATAAGCACGTCGTGGTGCGTGTGGTTGGGGCTGGCGATGATCAGCGCATCGGCGAGGTTTGAGCTCAAAAGCGCTCGGTAGTCGGAAAAGGCCTTAGCGCCGGCAAGCGTCGCTGCCTGTTCGCGCATGGCAGGATCGGGATCGGCCACGGCGCTGACCGTGGCACCCTCGAGATGATTCAAAAAGCGGATATGTTCCTGGCCCATCATGCCGGAACCGATCAGGGCGTATCGACAAGTCATTGGGGTCTTTCGAGAGGGATTGTGTGATAAGAATATGATGTTTTGACAACGACCTTTTGTTGATCTGAACCAGCTTGCGGACGACGTCAAGGGGCACCGCTGCACATCAAAACACGGATCATGTGGCCGGTGGTCGCGTCAGGTTGATCTGACGTGTGGGGACGTTACATGCCCAGTGAGCAGCTGACTCCCGGAGGTAGGTGATCTTGGACGCTTTACTTCTGTCGCGCATCCAGTTCGGCGCCAACATCTCGTTCCACATTCTTTTCCCGACGATCACCATCGCCCTCGGGTGGGTGCTGCTGTTTTTCAAGCTGCGCTTTTCACTCACTGGCGATCGGCGATGGATGGACGCCTACGGCTTTTGGGTGAAGATTTTCGCGCTGTCCTTCGCCCTCGGCGTGGTCTCGGGCATCACCATGAGCTTTCAATTCGGCACCAACTGGCCGGGCTTCATGGAAACCGTCGGCAATATCGCGGGTCCGCTGCTCGCCTACGAGATCCTGACCGCTTTTTTCCTCGAAGCGGTGTTCCTCGGTATCATGCTGTTCGGGTTTTCTCGCGTGCCCGGCTGGCTGCACACAACAGCCACATTCCTCGTAGCGTTCGGCACCACCATGAGCGCCTTTTGGATCATCGTTCTCAATTCCTGGATGCACACGCCGGTCGGCTTCGAGATGCGGGATGGTGTCGCTCATGCCACCGACTGGCTGACGATCGTCTTCAACCCGTCCATGCCCTACCGCCTCGCCCACATGTTGCTGGCATCGGGCCTGACCATCGCCTTTCTGATCGCTGGGATCTCCGCGTTTCGCCTGCTTATCGGCGACCGCCTAGCAGCCACGCGTCTCACATTGAAGTTCGGGATCATCCTGGCGGCGGGTCTGATCCCGATCCAGATTCTCGCCGGTGATCTGCACGGGCTCAACACGCTCGACCATCAGCCACAGAAGGTGGCGGCCATGGAAGGCAACTGGGAGACCGGCAGCCATGTGCCGCTGCTCCTGTTCGCCTGGCCGGACGAGGAGACACGCAGCAATCGTTTCGAGCTTGCGATTCCGAACGGCGCTAGCCTGATCCTAAAGCATGACCCGGCCGGTGTGGTACCAGGCCTCAATGACTTCGTCACCGCGGATGGCTTGGTCGAGCATCCGCCGGTGACACCGGTCTTCTGGTCCTTTCGGATCATGGTCGGCACAGGGCTCCTGATGCTGGCGATCTCCTGGCTTGCCGCCATCCTTCTCTGGCGTCGGGGCACCTTGTCGGCGCCATCCTGGCTTCTGATCGGTCTGGTCGCCATGACGTTCTCCGGCTGGCTTGCCACCATCGCAGGCTGGTACACCACCGAGATCGGCCGTCAACCCTGGCTGGTGCAGGACGTCTTGACGACAGCCGAGGCCGTGGCCGCGATCCCGTCGCCGATGGTTATGGGCACGCTGATCGCCTATCTCCTGCTCTATGCTGCGCTGATCATCACCTATGTGGGCGTCGTCTTCTACCTCGCCAGGAAAGCCGCGCGCGGCGAGGAGGTGCAGTTGCAGCGGCCGACATCCGGTGCGGCCAGCGCCGGCCTCATCCCGGCGGAGTAGCCTCATGACGTACTTCGGCGACCCTGCCGTCTGGCTACCCGTCACCTTCGCCGCCCTGATGGGCCTCTCGATCCTGATCTATGTCGTTCTCGACGGATTTGATCTCGGCGTCGGCATCCTTTTTCCGATGGCGGATGCGGCCGAGAAGGATCGGATGATCGCGTCGATCGGCCCCTTTTGGGACGCCAACGAGACCTGGCTGGTGCTCGCGGTCGGCCTGCTGCTGGTGGCCTTTCCCGTCGCGCACGGTTTGATCCTGAGCACCCTCTATCTGCCGGTGGCGGTCATGCTGTTCGGCCTGATTTTGCGCGGCGTCGCGTTCGAGTTTCGCGCAAAGGCGGAAGCGGCGAAGAAGGAGCGATGGAACCGGATTTTCTTCGCGGGCTCCCTGATGACCACGCTTGCCCAAGGAGCGATGCTCGGTCTCTACATCATGGGGTTGAACGTCAACCTCGCAACCCTCGCTTTCGCCATTCTGACGGCGCTCTGCCTGACCGCCGGTTTTGCCTTCATCGGCGCCACCTGGCTGATCGGCAAGACCGACGGCGCGCTACAGCGAAAGGCGGTGCGTCTGGCGAAGATCTGCCTCTTTGGTGTGATCGCAGGGATGGTCACCGTCTCAATCGCGAGCCCGCTGGTGAGCCCCAGGATCTTCGACAAATGGTTTTCCGTGCCGGAGGTCCTGCTGCTCGCCCCTCTGCCGCTGATGTCCGCCGGCCTGGTGGTGACGCTCTGGATCGCCCTTCGCCATCTGCCCGACCGGAACGACCGATGGTGCTGGCTGCCGTTCATCGCAGCGACAGCGCTGTTCGCCCTCGCCTTCGCCGGTCTTGCCTACTCCTTCTACCCCTATGTCGTACCGCAGAAGATGACCATCTACGACGCCGCGAGTGCCCCTGAGAGCCTCTTCATCATCCTGCTCGGCACGGCCTTCGTGCTGCCGGCGATCCTCGGCTATACGGCGCTCGCCTATACCGTGTTTCGTGGCAAAGCAACCGAGCTTCGCTACGACTGAGGGAGAGCAGCCGGGTCAAGTCAGGCGCCCGATGCCGTCGATCTTGGCATCGCCGAGATAGCCGTAACGGTTGATCCAAGCCGTGCCGCCGCCGGCCTTTAGTGCCACGGCAACCCGTGCGAGCACATCGTCGGTCGGTCCATAGGCATGGGCGCTCGGCACGATCGTCGCGCGCGGGCCAATCGCATGTCGTGCCGTCTCGATTTTTCGGATCTGGGCATCGGCGCTTGCAGGGTGCGGCTCATCTGGTTCCGGGTAAGGGGTGATGGCCTCCGCGCCTGTATCGAACAGCGTCAGCAGCCCCTTCTCCGCGCGCACTTGATCGACACCCGCATCGACGAACGCGTCCCGATAGCCGGACAGCATCATCGGCCAGTGCATGGTGTAGAGCTTGACCGCGATGTCGTCGGCGACCTCGGCTGTTCGCGAAAAATCCATGCCGGAGAACAAGGACCAGGGCGGCGGAAAGGCGTGGACGACGAGGCGCATGGAGGACGGCAACGCCTCGCGGCAGGATCTGATCAGATCGAGCGCGAGATCGGCTTTAAACCGCTGGAGGGCGGCAAAGCCAGGAAGGGCGTCCACTCCGCGGTCCAGGATTGGGGACGGATCGGCCATGAGGGCGAGACTGTCCTGGCGCATCGCCTCTACGTCGTAGGCCCGGCCACGGGCAGCGCGAACAGCAGGCTCCGAGAAATCGAAAAACCAGGCCTTGAAGTCGTAAGGGGGGTATTCCGGCCAGTCGATGCGAAGGGCATCGATCATCGGGTAGGCCTGGGCGACGTCGCGGATCAGCGCGCTGGTATAGTCGACGATCGCCGGGCTCGCGAGGCTGCCGTTCTTGTCGACCCTATCGTGGTGCGCGCTGCCATCGGGCAGACGCGGCATGTCCGCTTCGGATGGGCCGCCGAACTGCACACGATAGCCGGGCGGGATCGCCGCCTGAACCTGAAGCTGGACGTCGAAACCACGTGCTTTGGCCGCTTCGAGAAAAGCACTGATCTTCGGTCCCTCCGCCCGCGTCAGCTCGTTTGGCTCGGAAGGCTGGTAAGGAAGACCCCGATAAAGTGACCGGTCCGGCTCATAGCCAGGGGCTGTGAGGCAACGGAGCTCGCGCTTGCCCCAGAGCAGTCGATCGAGCAGGCGGACCTTGCCGGCACCGGCATCGATCGGCGGCTCACGTCCGGCATCATCAGCGTCGCTCTCGGCCATGACGTAGGGCGATGTGGCGACGGCGCGGACGCCGGCGCGCTCGAGATTGTCGAGGACCCGCTCCGCCCCTTCGGCCTGCACCCATTCCGGCATGACCGTGACGCCGAGACCGCTCATGACGCCGGCTCCACGAGCCAGTTGTCCTCCATCTTAAGCGTCCAGCGATGAGCCTCCTCGGGTTCCGCGGTCTTGGCCCATGCCGACAGAAGCTTCTTGCTGGCGAGACGGCGCTTTTGCTGAAGGGCAATCGCTTCGGGGTCCCAGCCATCGAGCAGCTGCGCCATCAGGGCATCACGCAGGCCGGCATGCTTTTCGGAGAGAGCAAGATCATCGGTCTCGTCGGGATCGTCTTCGAGATCGAACAGCTGCGGACGGTCGCCGTGGTAATAGACCAGCTTCCAGCGCCCTGCCCTCACCATGCGCTGCTGCACCACGGCGCCCGTCCAGCGCGCCATGCCGTCGGTGCAGTATTCGGCGAAGGTCAGATCAGACCAGGGCGTTCTGTCGTCTCGGGCGACCTCAAGAAAACTCCGGCCCTGGGCGTCAGGCAGCGGCGAAGCGCCTGCAGCGTCGACCATGGTCGCGGCGAGATCGAGCAGGTTCACGACCTGCGCCCGCCGTTCACCCGCCGGCAAGCGTCCAGGCCAGCGAACGATCAGCGGGACCTTGACGGATTGTTCGTGAAAGGTCTGCTTCCACCAAAGGCCGCGCTCGCCGAGCTGATCGCCGTGATCGGACGCGTAGATCACCAGCGTGTTGTCGGCGAGGCCATTGGCTTCGAGCCGGTCCAGGATCTGCTGGATCATCCGGTCCATCGCCGTGGTCAGGCCGTAGTAGGCGGTTCGAGCACGGATCTGCCAGTCATCGGGAAGATCGAGGCTGTCCGTGAAGCGTCGCCACTCCCTGAGATAGGCGTGCTCGGCATTGTCCCCCGGGGCCGCGAGCCGCGGCAGGCCGACTTTGCCTTGGTAGAGCGCGTAATCGTCGGCCGAGCAGACATAGGGCTGGTGCGGCAGCATCAGGCCGACGGTTACCGCGAAGGGTTTCTCGTCGCCTTTGTCTCGGGCGTCCTTGATCTCGTCGAGGTGATCCAGAGCCGCGGCGAGCACGTCACGGTCCTTCACCTCGTAGGCCGATTGCCCCGGACCGGAACGCTCCAGGCTGATCCGAAACGGCTCCTGCGCCCGATCGAGCACACCCATGCCATGAGCATGGCCGCCGACCCAGTTGGTGCTGTGATCGCCGACCCGGCGGTCGACATAGCCGTGGAGCTGGTCGGGGCCGATGGAATGCAGCCGGCCGATCAGGGTCGGACGATAGCCAGCGCCCCCCACGCTGTGGGCATGCGTCGGGATATCGGAGGCGAGGATGTCGGAATTGGTCCAGCAGCCAATGCGGTGGCTGTATTGCGCCGTCAGCATCGCCATGCGCGCGGGCGTGCAGAGTGGCGACGTTGTATAGGCGTTGTCGAAGGTCACGCCCTCGGCCGCCAGCCGATCGAGGGCAGGCGTCTGCACGACCGCATCGCCATAGCAGCCCGCGACATGCTGGGCGTGCTGGTCGGAGAACAGAAAAAGGATGTTGGGTCGATCGTCGGTCACGCTGCCCTGCCTCCCGAGGTTTGTTTTCGTTGATGGTAGCGGCTTCGCTAAGCACGGAACAAGGGCGTCTCATCAAAGGACTTTTGACAGCTTTCCTTGACATGCGCCGTCGAGAGCCGTTCACATGAAGAGAACAACACGAAGAGCCGATGCCTTTCCCGACGACCGCATCGGCAACATCAGGGAGAACGACATGTCCTTTCGATGGATGATGGCAGCGGTCGCCGCCGCGGCCCTCGGTTTCTCAGCCGCAGCCCATGCAGCCTGGCCGGAAAAGCCGGTGAAGGTGGTGGTGCCGTTCAAGGCCGGCGGCACGTCCGATCAGGTGGCGCGTGCCTTCCAGATGGCGATCCAGGAAAACGAGCTGATGCCACAGCCGATGACGATCATCAATGTCGGGGGCCACTTCTCGGTCGGCTCGCGCCAGGTGATGGAAGCGGACGTGGATGGCTACAACTTCCTCCTCGTCCACATCGCGCTGATGGGCGGCGAAGGCGGCGGCATGTTCGACTTCGGCTGGCGCGACTACGAACCGGTCGCGGCAACCGGCCAGTTCTGCATTCTGCCCATGGTCAGGAAGGACAGCGGCATCAACTCGGTCGACGAGCTGCTCGCCAAGGCCGCGGCCGAGCCGGACACGCTGATCTTCGGCGCCAATCTCGGCGCGATCAACCACATGGCCGGCATCATGCTGCAAAACACCGAGCCCGGCGCCAAGTTCCGCTTCGTGCAGATCGGCGGTGGCACAGCTAACTTCACGGCGCTCACCGGCGACCAGACCAACGCGACCGTGCTCTCCGGCGCCGAGGTGCTGAACTTCACCATGCTCCCCGACGGCAGCGATAATCCGGAAGCCGAGATCAAGGCGCTCGCCTATTCCGGGGCCGAGCGCCACGAGAAGCTGCCGGACATGCCGACGCTCAAGGAGCTTGGTCGCGACATGGAGTTCTGCATCGACAGTTGGTGGTTCGCGCCCAAGGGCACGCCCGCAGAGGCGGTCGAAGGCATGGCCGCGGCCCTCGAAGCGGCCACCGGCACGGACCAGATCAAGGCGTTCTACGACTCCAAAGCCTTCGCCCCCGTCTTCCTGAAAGGCGACGAGCTGCAGCAAAGCCTGGACGACACCTGGGCCCGCATCGAACCCGTCGCCAAACAAGCCGCCCAAAAGTAAGTGCGGCGCGCACCTCGTTGACTTGGTCGTGGGGGCTCGCTGGTCCGTGTCCGATTGCGGGTAGGTTTTGGCTGTAATGAAAGTCGTCGACGATAGCGTTCGACGGAGGGAGAACGCCGCTGTTCCGGGTCGGGATGCCGTCACCTTGTTTGATGGGGTCGATCTGGCTTGGCGAAGGCTCGACACACAGCTAGCCGATCGAAGGGACGGCCGATCGCAAGTAGCATGGAGTCTTGCTCAAGCACTGAGACTAGATCGCCCACGTTGACGAGGGTTCAACCTTGCTCTGCCAGCGTGAGCGTTGGTTTGATGGTCCATGCGATCCCGGGAGTCCGAGCCTGGCCCAACCCTTCTCTACGGGCGGGCGGATTCCCAGGGTCGCATGGACCGGGAAACGAGGATGACATCGAAAGGTTATCAAAAGGTTACGACGCTGGTGGGGAAGTGCGGTGATCGCACTGCTGCAAAAGGCAGACTGACGATGCATCAAGCGGTGTTGGCAAACACGGTGTTGGGCCGCCGCAACAATAAGCGAAGCTCGGTGATGATTGGAGGCGAGGACAGTATGCGTGACCGCGGTTTGGGTCAGGATTGACATGAATGACCAAGTCGATCGCCGATTCGATATCGGCGTTGCGCTCGTTCTGATCGTAATCGCCGCGGTCGCAATCTGGCAGGCAGCCGATCTGCCGCCCGGCACCTTCGAGCCGCTCGGCTCGGCGCGCGTGCCGCAGATGACGGCCGGGCTGATCATCCTCCTGGCGCTTTGGGTCATCATCCGTGCGATGCTGCGAGACGATGGCACCAGCGACGTCGAGCACGCGGGCGCCGCCCGCGCGGGGATTGTGGCTGGCTTGACGGTTCTCTATGTCGCGGCCCTGCATTTTCGGATCACGACCTTTGCCATCATCACCACGGTGTTTTTGACGGCGACTATCTTTGTGCTCGTGCGCTTCGATGTCGCCAGGCTGCCGGTCATCCTCCTGGTCGCCGCGATCACCGGCTTTGGCTGCCAATATCTCTTCACCCGCGTCTTCGTCGTCGATCTGCCGGGGCTCTGATCACGAATGGACGGACTGCTTCTCGGCCTCAGCATCGTCTTCACACCCTGGGCGTTTTTCTATTGTGTACTCGGCACGGTGCTCGGCATCGCGGTCGGCGCGATACCGGGGCTGACCGGCGCAATGCTCATCGCGCTCACCCTGCCGCTCACCTATTACATGACTCCGACCGACGCGGTCGTATTGCTGATCGCCATGTATGTGGGTGCTATCACCGGCGGGCTGATCACGGCCACACTCTTTCGCATGCCCGGCACGCCCTCCAATGTCATGACCACATTCGATGGGTACCCGATGGCAAAAGCCGGACGGCCGGGACGCGCGCTCGGGCTCGGCATCTCGGCATCCTTCGTCGGCGGCATCGTCTCCTGGTTTTTTCTGTTCCTCCTTGCGAAACCGCTCTCGATCTGGGCGACGCGCTTCGGTCCGTTCGAATATTTCACCCTGATCCTGATGGCGATGGTGCTGATCGCCTCAGTCAGCCAGGGAAGCCTGGTGAAGGGGCTGATCGCCGGGCTTCTCGGCATGCTCGCCTCGATGCCGGGCGTCGATCCTTCCGCGGGACAGCCACGCCTCACCTTCGACTGGTACATGCTGAACGGTGGGTTGAAGCTTCTCCCTGTCCTCATCGGCGTCTTTGCGGTCAGCCAGATCATCAGCGACATTCTGGAGATCGGCCGGCCGATGGAGCGGATCAGCGCCTCGACCAGAGGGCTTTTGATGACGCTTCGGGACTGGAAAAAGAGTGCTGCCAACATGCTGCGCTCCAGCCTGATCGGCACCTGGGTCGGCATTCTGCCGGGCGTGGGTGCTTCGATCGGTTCGGTGATCGCCTACACGACCACGAAAAACCTCTCGAAGACGCCTGAGAATTTCGGGAAGGGTGCTGAAGAAGGCATTATCGCGTCCGAAGCCGCGAACAACGCCACGGTCGGCGGGGCACTGGTGCCGCTGATCGCGATGGGTATTCCGGGCTCCGTGATTGATGCGATCCTGATCGGCGCGCTGATGATCCACTCGATCCAGCCCGGCCCGACGCTATTCTTGACGAATTACGACGTCGTCTGGGCAATGATCGCCGCCTGCCTGGTCGCCAATGTGCTGATGTACGCGATCATGCTGGGCAGCGTCGGCTGGGTCGCGAAGCTGGCTCAGCTGCCGCGCACATTTCTCTTGCCCGTCATCATCGTCTTTTGCGTGGTCGGATCCTTCGGGCTCGACAATACCATGTTCGATGTCTGGGTGATGCTGATCTTCGGCGTGATCGGCTTCCTGTTGGAGCGCGCGAAATACCCTCTAGGCCCCTTCGTCATCGGCTTCGTGCTTGCTCCCCTGATGGAGGAAAAACTGCGCTCAGGGTTGATGATGACCGCAGGCTCCATCGAGCCGATCTACACGCGGCCCCTTCCCCTCCTCTTCCTCGGCGTCGCCATCATCCTGCTCGTCTGGCCACTCATTGGTGAATGGCGGCGAAGGAAACAGGCATCATGACGACGTCCATCCGAAAGGTGATTCCGCGGCTGATCGAACGTGGGATGGACGGCAAAGCCTGGAACCCAAGAACCCGCTTCCACAGGAAACAGATTCTCCTGGTGTTCGTCGAAGATCAGGCCGGCCGCCTCGGTGTCGGCGAATGCTGGCTGCACGCCGCCACGCCGCGGGCGCTGATCGCACTGATCGAGGATGATCTTGCGCCACTGGTTTTCGGCATAGAGCCGCATTGCGCCGGCGCAGTAACAGAGCGGCTGCGGCGATCCGCCGAGATGAGCAATCAGGCAGGAATTACGGCGGCCGCCTGGAGCGGCATTGAGATGGCACTCCAGGACCTGCGCGCCCGCCAACTCGGCCTGCCGCTTGTCGATCTGATGGGCAGATGCCGTGATGCCGTGCCGGTCTACGCCAGCGCCGGGCTTTACGGAGAAGGCAAGACCGCCGACGATCTCGCCGCCGAGGTGAAGAGCTGGGTCGATCAGGGCTTCGATGCTGTAAAGATCAAGGTCGGCGGCGCGCCGCTAAGGGAAGATCTCAGACGCGTCGGCTTGGTACGCGAGGCAGTCGGTCCCAATGTTCGGCTCATGGTCGACGCGCTCTACAATTTCGACGTTGCCGAGGCCCTGCGATTTGCGAACGCCGCCGCACCCTACGACATCACCTTCTTCGAAGCACCGGTTTCGCCGTTCGACGTCGCGGGCCAAGCCGAGGTTCACCGAAGCAGTCCGATCCCCGTCTGCGGCAACGAGACGCTCGCATGGATCGCCCCCTTTCGGGAATTGATCACGCGCCACGCCACCCACTTGGTGCAGTTCGATCTCGCGGCCTGTGGCGGCGTTCAGGAGGGCCGCCGAATTGCGGAGCTCGCCCAAGCTTTCCACCGACCGGCCACCCTGCATGCGGCCTCATCCGCGGTGTTGTTCGCCGCCTCGCTCCACCTTGCCTGCAGCATCCCGAATGCGCATTCGGTCGAATATCACATGCTGCATCAATGGCTCTGGGATCTCGTGCCGAAGGACACCTTCAAAGCCCGCAGCGGCACGTTGCCGCCGCCTGTCGGCCCAGGTCATGGTGTGACTCTCGACCCGGACAGCCTCGATGACTGATTTTCTCGGCTATCCCAGATCCGAAGGCCGGGCCGGCACGCGCAACAATCTGCTTATTCTGTCGGTGACTGGCCTGACCGGACCGACCGCGGCACGGATCGCCGAGCGTGTGCGGCCGTCGCTCTGTCTTGGCACCCCGTACGATGCGGGCCTTCTTGGGCAAGATCGTGCGGCCCATGACCGTGGTCTCGACGGCTTCGCCACCCACCCCAATGTCGGCGCGGTTCTGGTGATCGGTGCCGATCCGCCGAAGGTCGAACGTGTCGCAAGCGCGGCTTATGCGTCAGGCCGTGCCGTAGAAGCGCTCAGCCTCGATGCGTGCGACCATGACGCGCTGACGCTGGTCGATCGTGGCGTGCGCGCTGCAGCTGGCTTGCTCCGCGATCTCTCGCGGCAACGACGGCAAGCTATGCCCATGGCCGAGCTCTTTCTTGCTTTGGAGTGCGGCCGCTCGGATCCGAGCTCCGGGCTAGTCGCGAATCCGCTGGTCGGCATGGTCAGCGATGCTGTCGTCGATGTGGGCGGCACGGCGGTGATCGGCGAGACGACGGAATGGCTCGGTGCCGAGCACCGCCTTACCGGCCGAGCCAAGACCGCCGAGATCGCGGAGGCGATCCGAGCTGCGGTGCTTCGCCGCGAAGCCATGGCGATCGACGCCGACATCGATCTCCTTGGCGAGAACCCCGGCCAGACCAATATCGACGCGGGGCTCAGCAGCATCGAAGAAAAGTCGCTCGGCGCCATCGCCAAGAGCGGCCGATCCGCGATCAGCGGGGTGCTCGACTATGCCGAGGCCCCGTCGGAATCAGGTCTTTGGCTGATGGATGCGCCTGCCTACACGCCGGAATCTCTGACTGGTTTTGCGGCGGCGGGCGCCAATATCGCCCTCTTCACTACCGGCGTCGGCAACAGCTATGGCAGCGCCCTGATGCCGACGATCAAGCTCAGCGCCAACCCTGAAACGATGACGCGGCTCACGCAGCAGCTCGATTTCGATGCACGCGCCGTCGTCGACGGTGACGATACGCTCGAATCAGCAGCGGCGAGGCTGCGAGCGACCCTGCTGGACGTCGCCTCCGGAAGCCTGACTTTCGCCGAAATCCTGAATGATCAGGGCGACGTGATCAGCCGATTTGGTCCAGCCCTTTGACGACCAGGGACGCCATCCTCCTGGAGCCGGCGGACAACGTCGCGACATCGCTCCGCCGCATCGAGCCGGGCGAGACTGTGTCGATCGCGACGCAATCCGGCGAACGCCACGTGGTGGCCGCGGAGGGAATTCCGATCTTTCACAAAATCAGTGTGGCTCCTCTCAGGAAAGGATCGGAGATCCTGAAATATGGCGACGTCATCGGCGTCCTCACCGCTGACGTCGATAAGGGCGGGCTCGTTCACGTCCACAACCTCCGATCCCTGCGGGCGCAAGGTGAGCCGCGTCGCTGATTCTTTGTTACTGCTGATCGGTGGCTAGAGTTCCGTTCCCGCCCTTCGCTCCTTCCATCGAAGCGTCGCGTTGGCGCCGAGCCAGGCGAGCGGCTCAGGCGGCAGACGAGACGGCGGCTCGAAGGCGAGCATCTCGGCGATCATCGGGTTGTTGGTGTCGGCGGCAAGCTCGGCGGCGAGCATGCCAGCGAGCGTGCCTTTGGTGGTGCCGAGGCCGTTCTGGCAGCAGGCGGAAAAGACGTTTTCCGCCACTTCGCCGAAGGCTGGGACACCGTTTCGCGACAGGCATAGACGACCGCCCCAACGGTAGTCCATTTCGACGCCGGACAGCATGGGAAAGCGCGCGGCGAAGCTTCGCTCGTGGCTCTGGGCCATGGTCTCCAGCCTGTGGTCGCTGACCGTGAGCGAGGGGTCATAGGAAAAACGGTTGCGGATCACAACGCGGTCACCACCGGTGCCGGAGATGCGCCGGACCGTGGTGCCCATGGGATCGGCAGGGAGAATGCCCCAGCGCGGCTCGCCGCCGAGGCGCTTGACCTCTTCCGCCGTGAGTTCGCGCGTCATCGACGCATAGGTGAAGACATGCATCAGGCGTCGCTCGAAAAAACCGAAGCTCTCGGCGTGGCCATTGACCGCCAGAATGACACGGGGCGTCGTGACCGAACCCTTGGGCGTGTCCGCCCGCCAATCTTGACCGACCCGCTCTAGTGCTGTTACCGGGCTTAGCTCGAACAAGTCCGCGCAGGCGGCCGCTGCCGTCCGGATGAACATAGCGGGCTGAACCATGGCGGCGCCTGGGGTGAAGAGACCCTGGCGGTAATAGGTCGTGCCGGTGAGCGCCTGCATCGCCTTATCATCGAGGACCTCGTAAGTCTCGTTCAGGCCTTCGAGATGATTGGCGTAGTCATCGAGGTGACGAGCACCCTTCCCGCTCGCCGCCCCGTTGACCTTGCCGGACCGTGAAAAGGCCTCAGCCGGCATGCCAAGCTCCTCGGCAGCCTCCGCCGAAAAATTGATGGCCGCGCGGTTCATCCGGATCTGCTGGCGATCGCTCTCAGCGGCACCATCATAGCTATCGCTCGCGAGGTCGTGGGGGAGATCGATCATGAAGCCGGAATTGCGGCCGGCCGGCCCCTCGCCGACGCGCGAGGCTTCCAGCAGGACGATGCGCTCATTGGCGCGCAGTTGCATAAGCCGGCAGGTTGCAGCAAGGCCGGCCCAGCCGGCGCCGATCACCAACCAGTCCGCGGTGATGTCGCTTTCTAGTCGATACGCCGGTGGTGCCGGCGGCAGGAGCGCGTTCCAGGCGGCGGGACCTGGGTCCTTCGGCAAGCGTTTGACGGTGGTCAAAGGAGTTGTCTTGTCTGCGACCCGACGCCGTCAGACCGACGGATCGACCGAGTCAGCGGGCGCCGCGTCGGCGAGATCGATCCAGATGGTCTTGAGCTCGGTGTATTGATCATGGGCGTGCAGCGAATTGTCCCGCCCGCCGAAGCCTGACTGCTTGTAGCCTCCAAAGGGCGTGGTGATGTCCCCCTCGCCATAGCAGTTCACCGTGACGGTCCCTGCCCGGATCGCCCGCGCCGCCCGAAGCGCCCGCTTCCCATTCGCCGAAAAGACGGAGGCCGTCAGCCCGTATTCGGTGTGGTTGGCGACGGCGACGGCCTCCTCGACGCTGCCGACGGTGATCACCGAAAGAACCGGGCCGAAGATTTCTTCCGCTGCGAGCGGATCATCGGGCTTGACCCTATCGAAAATGGTTGGTTCGACGAAGCCATCCTTCGTTTTGCCCCCGAGGACCATGCTCGCAGTCTTTTTGCCTTTCTTCAGATAGGAAGAAACTTTTTTGACGTGCTCCTTGTCAATCAAGGCCCCCAGATGGTTCGCCGGATCGAGGGGATCGCCAGTGCGCCAGTCGCGAGCACGCGCCATGATGCGCTCCAACAGCGGCTCCTTGACCTTCTGATCGACAATCAGCCTGGAATTGGCCGAGCAGTTCTCCCCCATGTTCCAAAAGGCGGCGTTGACTACGTGACCTGCGACCAGATCGAGATCCTCGGCGTCCGCGAGCACCAAGGCCGGATTCTTGCCGCCACATTCCAGCGTGATCTTCTTGAGGTTGCTGTCGGCCGAGTAGCGAAGGAAGCGCTTGCCGGTCTCGGTCGAGCCGGTAAACGAGATCATATCGACGTCCGGGTGCAACCCCAGCGGCTGGCCGGCAGACGGACCGTCGCCGGTGACCACGTTCAGGACGCCCTTCGGCAGGCCCGCCTCCATCGCAAGCTCGGCGACGCGGAGAGCGGTAAGCGATGTCTGCTCGGCGGGTTTGACGATCACTGAACAGCCGGCAGCGAGAGCAGGACCGATCTTCCAGGCCATCATCAAGAGCGGAAAGTTCCATGGCAGAACCAGGCCGACTACCCCGATCGGCTCTCTCGCGATGATGGCCAGTGCATCCTCGCCCGCAGGTGCAGCCTGCTCGTAGATCTTGTCGATCGCCTCGGCATGCCACTTGATGGTGCTGATCGTCTCAGGGATGTCGATCGTGACGCAGTCCCGAATCGGCTTGCCCGAGTCCAGGCTTTCCATCACCGCAAGCTCATGGCGATTGCGTCGGATCAGCTTGGCGAAGCGAATGAGTATGTCCTTGCGCTCCGCAGGATGCAGGCGCGACCAGCGTCCGTCTTCGAACGCCTGCCTCGCCTTGGTAACCGCGAAGTCGACATCATCTGCGCCGCAGGCTGCGATCTCAGCAAGCGTCTCGCCAGTCGCCGGGTTCACCGTCGTAAAGGTCTTCTTGGACTTAGCCTTGCGGAATCCGCCGTCGATGAAGGCGGTGCGCGGAAGCATGAGGCCCGACGCCATCGCCACATACTCGTTATGAGTCAAAAGAACATCCGACATGGCTAACCCTCCGCCTCGATCGAGGCGATCGTCCTGTCCATCACATCAACGGTTTCCTGAAGCGCGCGGCGCTCTTCCTTGTTGAGCGGCTGCAGTGGCCGGCGCGGCGGCCCTGCGGGCAACCCCCGAAGGGTGAGACCGTGCTTGATGCACTGCACGAACTTGCCGCCCTGCTCCAGCACGCGCATCAACGGCAGCATCGCCGACATGATCTTTCGCCCTTTCTCGAAATTTCCCTCGACCGCGCAGGCCTTGTAGAGTGCGATATGGGCTTCCGGCGCGAAGTTGGAGCCGGCGCAGACCCAACTTCTCGCCCCCCAGGCGAAGAACTCCAGCGCCTGGTCGTCCATCCCGCAGGAGAGTTGGATGTGGGGGTAGTCGCGCGCGATCATGTGGAGGCGATTGACGTCGCCGGAGCTTTCCTTGATCGCGCAGAAATTCGGCGATCGGCCGACCCTGTCGAGATAGTCCTCGTCCATCTCAGCGCCGGTGCGGCCGGGATAGTTGTAGAGCAGAACCGGCAAATTGGCGCTTCGGTCGATCGCGAGCGCGTGCAGCGCATTTTCCCGGCCGGTCGGGGCCGCATAGGGTGGAGAGGCGATCATGATAGCATCTGCGCCAGCCGCTTTTGCGGCTTCAGCGTAGGCGATCGAGTCCTCGGTGCGCATGGCACCGGTGCCGACGATCAACGGCAGACGGCCCTTGATCACCGCCTTGGCAAACGACATGAGCTCGATGCGCTCCTCCATCGACTGCGCGTAGTATTCGCCGGTGGTGCCGGCGAGCACGATGCCGTGAACGCCCGCACCGATCAGAAAGTCGGCGACCTCGGCAAAGCGATCCCGATCGATCGAATGATCGTCGTGGTGGGGTGTCACAATCGGCGTGTAGATCCCTTCAAAGCGCATGGCCGTCTCTTTTGTATACAATGAGTGCACAAATCTAGGCGTGCCCGATCCCCGTGGCAAGTCGGAGCATCGCTGATGTCAGCGTGTGGGCATGGTTTCGAAGGGCAGAGGTTCAGGACGGATGAACATTTCCATATGGTCGCGCGACAGCGCCCAATGTTCGAGGGTGAGCGCTACGGCTTCTTCCTCGTCGCCGGCTTCGATCACGCCGATGAAACGATCGTGATGGTCGGCAGCCTTGTCGATACGGCGTCGCATCTCGTCACCCCGCGCGCGCCAGAAGGTCTGGCCGATACGCGCATGGTCGATAAGCAGGCGCTGCAGGCTCGGCATCAGATACTGATTGTCGGCCATGACACCCATCTCGTGATGAAAGCGATCGTTCCAAAAGACCATGTCTTCGGCGGCATCCCTCTCGACCGCCTTTCGGAAATTCGCCTGCGACTTCTTCAGTGTCTCGATCTGATCCGGGGTGGCGTTCTGTGCGGCGAGCTTGGCGACGGACGCATAGATCATCGGCGCGGTTTGAAAGAAATCGCGCAGGCTTTTGTGGCTCATCGGTGAAACGATGGTGCCGCGGTTGTCGCGGATCTGAATGTAGCCCTCGCCGGCGAGGCGACGGAAGACTTCGCGAAGCGGTGTGCGCGAAATCCCATAGTCTGCGCTGAGCGTCGTCTCATCCAGCGGCGCTCCCGGATCGAGCGCAAGCGTCAGGATCCTGCGCTTCAGATCCGCGTAGAGCCGCTCCTTGCTCTCCTTGCTCATCCGCTCCTCATCATGACCACGTGCCATTGTGATGCCGGCCCGTCGGGCATCAGTCAGCCTACCGGTCGCGCCGGAGCTCCACAATATGGATGAAACGTCACCTGCTTTGCCCTTAATCCTCGAGTTCCGCGACGAGATCGTCGAGCGGCATCGGCGTGCCAACCGCGAGGCCTTGAGCGTAGTCCACCTTCAGGTCGCGCAACGTATCGAGCAGGCGATCATCCTCAACGCATTCCGCGATGGTTTCGAGCCGGCAAATATGGCCGACATTGTTGATG
>JBCCIN010000037.1:0-20371 GCA_039028235.1 Pseudomonadota bacterium | reverse complement strand
CCCAGGCTCGCCGACCATCTGAGTCGCCATGTCGGCCTGTTCGACGCCATGCTCGCCCCCACCTTCTTCGAGGTGCTGGCAGCACCGGCCGAACTGGAGGCGGAGTTTGCGGAGGCGTTGAAGCAGGCCGACGATCTGCAGGATGCGCTGGATGCGGCCAGGCGCTGGACCCAGGCTAAGGAATTCCAGATCGGGATACATATCCTCCTCGGTCAGAGCGACGGCGAGGCCGCGAGCGCCGCGCTGACCGCGATCGCCGAGATCGTGCTCCGCGATCTTCTGCCCCATGTGGAGGCCTGGCTTGCCCGCCAGCATGGCCGGATCGACGGCGGGAGCTTCGCCGTCCTCGGCCTCGGCAAGCTGGGCTCGAAGGAACTCGCCATCGGCTCCGATCTCGACCTGATCTTCGTGTTTGACGCCCCCGCAGGCGTTCGCTCCGATGGCCCGAAGCCGCTCACTGCCGACAGCTACTACGCCCGCCTCGGCCAGCGCCTGGTGAGCGCGCTGACCGCCAAGACCGCCGAAGGCAGCCTCTACGAGATCGACACCCGCCTTCGTCCCTCCGGCAATCTCGGCCCCGTGGCCTGCAGCATCGACAGCTTCGAGCGCTACCAGACGGAGAACGCCCAGACCTGGGAGCACCAGGCGCTCACCCGCGCCCGGTCAGTTGCACTGACAGGCCCTGCTGGCGACCTCGTCACACGCATCGATGCTGCCATTCTTCAGGCACTCACCAAAGTGCGTGACCCGGAAACGCTCGCCGCCGACGTCCGCACGATGCGTCTCCGTATCTTCAAGGAGCACGGCACCGAGGACCCCTGGAACCTGAAGCACGCACGCGGCGGGCTGGTGGAGGCGGAGTTCCTGGCGCAGTATCTTCAACTTCGCCACGGCTCCACACACCCAAGCCTCTTGTCAACGCAGACCTCGCAGGTCTTCGAGCGGGCGGCGGGGCTCTGTATTCGAAGCGCCGACAGCCGGATCCTGGTCCGCGCCCTGCACCTCCATCGCCGGCTGCAGAGCCTGCTTCGCCTTTCGCTCGGCGAGACGTTCGATCCGAAGACGGCGCCCAAGGGGCTGATCGAGGCCCTGATCCGCACCGCCTCGATCGATCCCGAAATTGCACGGCCCGGCCTTGACATCGACGGCCTCAGCGCAACGTTAAGCGATCTACAGCGGAACGTCGCGAAACTGTTCGATCGCCACTGTCCGCCGACCCCAAGCGACACGTAGAACGACCAACAGGAGATGCCCTCCATGACCGCTGACGACGCCCTCATCGGCCAGACCCTGCCCACCTTCGACCTGCCGACCGACAGCGACGGACGCGCGACCAATGCCGATTTCGCCGGCAAGACGCTGGTCCTCTATCTCTACCCCAAGGACGATACGTCAGGTTGCACCAAGGAAAGCCAGGGTTTTGCCGAACATTACGATGCCTTCAAGGCAGCGGGCGCCGAGGTCGTCGGCCTATCCAAGGACGGCGTCAAGAGCCACGACAAGTTCAAGACCAAATACGGTTTTCCCTTCACCCTGCTTGCGGACGAAGAGACCAAGCTGATCGCAGCACTCGGCTCATGGGTCGAAAAGAGCATGTACGGCAAGAAATACATGGGCACCGACCGCTCGACCTTCATCGTCGATGGCGCCGGCGTCGTGCAGAAGGCCTGGCGCAAGGTCAAGGTGCCCGGTCATGTCGACGAGGTGCTGGAAGCGGTCAAGGCCATGGGGTGAGGGCGGGATGCCCGCTGGCGCGGCTTTCAGGTCAGCTTGGCGCCAAAGCCGGACATAATGTTGGACGTCGAGATGGGCAGATGCCTTGGGTTATGCGGCGTCGACGATCTTGTCACAATCCGATGTGTTGATGTCATCGCGTTTTGGCAGGTAGACGGTGAATGTCGTGCCGACGCCTACCTCACTCGCGACGTCGATCCATCCATCATGCATGTTTACGAGCGCTTCCACCATGTGGAGGCCGATGCCCGTGCCAGCGATGCCCGTCGACGTGCTAGCGCGATAGAATCGTTGAAACAGCTTCTTGAGCTCATCTTCCGGAATGCCTACGCCCTGATCACGAACGGCGATTGTAACACCGCCGTCGTCGCATGAGTTGGCTTCGATGGAGACTTCCGCTCCATCCGGCGAATATTTCACGGCGTTGGAAAGCAGGTTCGAGACAACCTGTCTGATCAGCTTCGCATCGATGACAAAGCGTTCTGGCAGTTTAGCAACGTCGGCTGTGATGTCGTAGCTCGGATTGACCTCTCGATAGTTGGCTGCGACCTCTTCGATCACGCCTACGAGATTGCAGGGCGCTGGATCGAACTCAATGGACCCCGCCTCCAATTTGGAGGCGCTGAGCACACTTTCCATGAGTTCGGTCAATCGCCTTACGGAAACCCGAACCTTGCCCAGCCCCCCCATGAGTCTCTCCGGCGCAATCGTCTCGCGGCGCTTCATGATACGCTGGGCATTGCCGTCGATGACCGCAAGCGGCGTGCGAAATTCGTGGCAAACCATGGCAACGAACTGTCGTTGCAATCCGTTCAGCTGATGTTCCTTTTCGAGCGCCTGCGCCAGACGCTCTTTTTGTTCCGCGAGTTGCTGCGTGCGCTCTTCGACCTTTCGCTCAAGCGATTGGTTCAACTCCTCGCGTTCCTTCTCCAGGGCTTTGCTTTTGATGAGATTCTCGCGGAATGCTTCGATCGCGCGCGCGACCAGGCCGATCTCGTCGCGTCTGTCGGTCGAAGGCACATCGACGTCGAGCCGATCGTGTCGGAGCTTATCCACGACACCGGCCAGATTCTTGATCGGTAAGGCAATCATGCGTCTTGAGCTTAGAGCCAGCAAAGGCACCAATGAGACGAGGACGCCAAACATGATCAGGAACGTCGTCACCAAACTCCGCCATGAGGCACGTGTCTCCTGCAGTCTCTCACGGAACTGCTCTTCTGCTGTGGTCGCAAGAAGGTTCGCCGCCTCATCGGCCTCCAGATAAACGCGCTCCATCCCGCGCGTTGCCGTTGCGCCAACATGGGGGCTACGCTGGATCAGAAGAAGCGCTTGCCCGACAGCCCTATTGTAGCGCCGGACAGCCTCATCCAATCGATCGTGAAGTGGCTGCTCTTCGAGCTTTGAGAGCATGAGGCTGACGTCGTTCAGGTCTATTCCTATCGACTCGCGTGTCGAGGTAACCTCCGGGCCTTCGACATCGATCTGGACCCAGATTGTCAGCTTGTAGAGATCTCGTTGAATGCGTGCGAGGGTGTGAGGTAGGCGAAGGGCAACCTCCTCCTGCATGGAGTGTTCTTGATAGCTCTGGCTCAGAAGTCGTTGGTGTTCATCAGCCATCGACCAGCTGAAAAAGACGATCAGGCTGATAAGCCCCAGCAGGACGACGGGAGGGATCGCAATCTTTTTGCTGATAGACCAGCGTGTCGGACCAAAGGATGACCTGAATGCGACGCCGCGTCGCGTCATTGCCCATCTGCCTACGGACAATTACTCGATGTCCTGAAAAGCGCCTGCGCAAAGCGCGCGCTGACCGTCCGAAAGCATGAAGCATTCATGAAAGCCGCGGGCTGCCTTCCCACTCCGCGGGTGAGGGAACAGGATTTCAAAGCGCTTCGGCCCGTCGCCAGTGGCCGAATCGATAGCCATTTTGGCCCAATGGCGACCTTCAATGTCACTCATTTCATTGACCTGCAATCCGACGAACTCGGGGTGACCAGCATCGAACCAGTGCGTGCCGGTGATAGTGACACCCCAGAGATGAAGCCCGTTGGCCTCCCTGATCCAGGGGTCTTTTTGAAAGTCTCTTACCGCATTTCCGAGACCGACATTATCGATATGCGCCTCGGCAAGTGCCGCTAGTTCGCTGACATCGCGGCCAATCTGCTCGACGTCGGTCCCCGCTGAACGGCCGTAGATGTCAAAGACTCCCGAAAAGGCCACAGCCGGTGCTGCGAGTATTAGCAAGCAGGCAAGACTTACAATGCGCACCCGACATCTCCTCGCATTTCAACGTCCGGGAACGACATTGGCACCGATTTCTTTAGAAACGCTTAACCGTCAAACGAAAACTGGCTGGGTTTGACCAAAACTTCAGATTGTTCTGCGATGTGCCGCCACGTCTGACGAATGGGCTTGTTGAGCGACTTCCTTAGAGATCGGTCAATCAGAGTAGAAACCTACGTTCCGCCTTATGTAACAAGCGGCCCCCTGACGCGATCAGCCGACAGCAAAAAGCACTGTTCTGAACGAGCGCATGATCTCAGAAGCAGCACGGACCTGAACGCAAAACGTCCAGGCCCGTGCCAAGAAACGTCAACCGCGACACCGGCGGCGGCGCGGTGGCGTCCGTCTTATGGATAGCAATAACTGTCCGATGAGCAGTCGCCGCCTTCGAGGCGGACCTGGTGCGGGCGGTGGACGCCTGGCCACTCCATGAAGAAGCGCTCGTCGAGCGTCATGCCGCCGTTCTCGGTGTCGACATCCAGCTTGACCATCCAGCCGTCGATGCCGTCGGGGTAGAACTGCTCGTCCCAGGCGCCGTAGAGCGAGTTGGTGAAGTAGATGCGCTTGCCGTCCTTGCTGATCTCGACCATCTGCGGCGCACCGTTCAAGGGCTGATCGGGCTTCGCCGGATGGGATGCCCGGCTGACGATACCGCCTAGCCTGACCTTGCCGGTGAGCTTGGGGTTCAGCGGGTCGGAGACGTCATATTGGTGGAAATCGCCGGTGCCCCAGCAGGACACATAGAGAAAGCGGTCATCCATCGAAAGATCGATATCGGTGACCAGTGGCGGCACCGCCTCGAAGCCCTTTAGGAGATCCGGCAGATCGTCGGCCTTGGCGGGCTCGGGCGGGATCTCGATCACCTTTTTGATCGCCCATTTGTCGCCGTCCTTATACCAGGTCCAGATCGAGGCCGCGAGATTGGCGGTGCTGACCACCACGCCCATGAAGCCGTGGGACTTGGTCGGGTCATGGGCCGGCCTGAGCTCCAGCGCCATCTGATGCTCGGCGCCGATATCGATTTCCTGAACGTGCTTTCTCTTATGCAGGTCCCAGAAGTGAATCTTGTGGCCGTATTTATTGCCGAGCAGAAGCTCCGGCACGATGCCGTTCTCGATCATGTTGGGCGTGCCCCATTCCGAGGTCACCACCGTATCCTGACCGAGATGCCACCAGAAGTCATAAGCCAGCTCCTGCGAGCCCCGCTCGATCTCCCATTGGCCGCGCAGATCGAAGGTCTCGTGATCCATCAGGAAGATGCCGCCCGGCCCGTCCCCTTCAGGATTGCCGAGCGCGCTGACATAGATGCCGTCGGGGCCGCAATGGATGGTGTGCGGGCGGGAATAGCCGGTCTTCTCGGCCAGTTCCTCGGGCTCGATCACCTTCACGATCTTCGGGTTTTTCGGGTCCGGCTTGACGTCCAGAATATGCATCCGCGAGGAGCGCAGGCCCGGCACCACCAGATAGCGCCGCTCGGTATGGGGATGCGGCGCGTTCGGGCACAGGCAGGAGCTGCAGGCATTCCAGCCGAAGTGGTGGAGCTCGTCGCCGGCATTGGGCATGTCGGTCTTGCCGACGATCTGGGCATAACTCTTGGACTTGGGATCGACGTCGACCACCGTCATCTGATCCGGCACCTTGCCGTCGGGATCAAAGGCGACGACATAGGCGAGCGTCTCAGGCGGTGCCTTCATCGCCATACGCGGGGAGGGGTAGAAGGTAGGATCGGGTCGAAGTGTGGCCATCGTCATCCTCGCCTGAATCAGGTTCGTGTTCCGCCGGTCCTCGAGCGGTTGACTGACAGCATAGCGGGAAACTCGGCGCTGTCGCTGCAAAATTTGCCGGTCATGCCGTGCCAACGTCCCGGGCCGCCGAGGAGTCGCCGCCGTCAGCCACGACGTTTAAGCGGAAATCCGCCGCCGATGCAGTACCATGCAGCGCTAAATCAGCATTTTCGGCACCCGATCACGGAATGAACGGCCCTCGGTCTTGTTCGCCTCTCATATCGAGCAAGTGTCATTCCCGCTTGGTCTGCCGCGCAGATCATTGGCCGCCCCGACGATTGGGGAAAAAAAAGGGTGGGGGAAAACCACGATGTGGGTAAAGAAAGACGACAACAGGTTTGATGCCGCCGTCTGGAAAGGGCCGATCAATCTGACGACCGTGACGGTGCGGATTTCCATGCTTCTCGGTCTAGGCGCGCTGTGGCTCGGCCTTGCCGCCTGGATTTTCTTTTCGAGCTGACGGCCAGCTGCCTCCACCGCCAACCGGACGCCCCGGTGAACCAGATCACAAGGGCCCGATCATTCGATCCCTATAGTGTCGTGCGAGAGGCCGTTGCCAGCCATGGGGGCTGGCCGCTGCCGATTTCACGATGAGGGATTGCAACCATGTCCAGCCAATGTGAGCTCGCCAACCGCAGTTCGATCCGTATCACGCAATGTGACGGCAATATTCTGATCTGCGCGGAAGGCGACCTGCCGTCACCCGGCTTCGAGGTGAAGATCGAGCAGAGTCCTCTGCGCATCTTTCCGCCGCAGTACAACATCGTGCGGTGTCGTCTCCCCGGGGTCTTCCCGCAGGTGATCACGCCCTACAAGATCTGCCGGAGCTTCCCGCTCGGCGACAAGGTGCCGGAGATCACGGTGCACCACGCCGAGGGCAGCGACAAAGTAGCGGTCGAGGCCTGCAAGGACGACGACTACGGCTATCAGGAAAGCTGCCGCTATGCCGACGATCATGACGGCGGCGTGCCGGCCACCGGCCGCTCCGCAGCGCTGTCCTTCGACGAGGCTTTTGCCGATGCGCTCGCGCAGCTGCCGCCCTCGCCGGTCGCCGACGGTCAGACCCGGGTCAAGGTGACCGAGATCGGCGGGCTGTTCGGCGGCATCGCCGGCTTCCACGAGCTCTTCGTCAAGATCCGAGCCCAGATCGACGGCATCACCTGACGACAGCGGCGCTCCCAAACCAGGCCGCATACCGTCGGCCCGGGCTACGACGGTCCGGGTCGACGCAGTGGCCGCGCCACCTAAGGGTCGCGACGTCGTTGCACGGTCGGTGGATCGGGCAGCGGCGGTGGTTCGCTACGCTTGCGTGGCGCCCGCCGGCTGTCGGGAATGCGCGTCCTGCCACTCGGCTTGGCGCTGCCGGATGACTTGGGGTCACGCTCGCTCGGCGGCCCTGGATCGCTGGGCAGCACGACGTCTTTCCGGCGGAACAGATGCACCAGGGCCATGCCCGCGACGAAGCCGCCGACATGCGCCCACCAGGCGACCCCGCCGCCGGCGATGCCGGAGGAAATGCCGCTGATCACCTGAAAGGCGATCCAGATGCCCAGCAGCCAGCCGGCGGGCAGCGTGCGCATCATGAAAAAGCCAAGGGGGATGATCACCTGCACCTTGGCTTTCGGGAACAGCAGGAGATAAGCGCCGAGCACGCCTGAGATCGCACCACTCGCGCCGATCATCGGGATGGTCGAGCCTGTGTCCGGCAGCGCCTGCGCCATGGCGGCCGCGAGCCCGCAGATGAGGTAGAAGGCCAGGTAGCGGCCATGCCCCATCACGTCCTCGATATTGTTCCCGAAGATCCAGAGATAGAGCATGTTGCCGGCGAGATGCATCACGCCGCCATGCAGGAACATCGAGGTGAACAAGGTGGTCCATGGCGGCACCAGGCCGCCGTCGGCACCGAAGGTCGCCTGTCCGAACAAGAGTGCCGGTATGAAGCCGAGCTGATGCACCACCACCTGGCCGGCGCGTGGATCGAGCGACATCTGCCAGAGGAAGACCAGGATGCAGGCGGCGATCAGCAGATAGGTGACATAGGGCGTTCTGGTCGCCGGGTTGTAGTCGCGAATGGGAATCATCGTCTTCTCGATCTGGCGAAGCGTCGGCACTGATTAGAGGAGGATTGTGAGGGTAATCGAGGCGCTTGGCCAGATCGGGGCAGCCAGGCCCATGACAGGCGGCGCCTTTGCCGTCGCCATCGCTCGATGGACAGGGCGGACAAATCACACGATAGTCGATGCATGGATGGAGGTGACCGTTCGCATCGGATCACGTCGATCGGACGCGGTGCCGATCAGGGAGTGAGGCGGTTAGAGAGTGATGGCGACATCGGAGCTGGAGACGTTCGACGGCGAACCGGCGCGCGCGATGCGCGCCGCCGTCTGCCGCGATTTCAAGAAGCCCTTCGCGATCGAAGAGGTGACGCTCGCAGCGCCTCATCTCGGCGAGGTGATGGTCAAGCTTCATGCGACCTCGATCTGCCACTCCGATATCATCTACGCCGATGGCGGCTGGGGCGGCGATCTGCCCGCTGTCTACGGCCATGAGGGTGCGGGCGTGGTCGCCGCCGTCGGTGCTGATGTCACCGACGTCGAACCGGGCGATCATGTCATCGTCACCATGGTCCGATCCTGCGGCAGCTGCCCCTGCTGCTCTCTCGGCCACCGTGGCTGCTGCGAGCATATGTTCGGAGGGATCGGCAGCGCCAAGATCGTCGATGGCAAAGGACAGCCGGTCTTTCAGGGCCTGAAGACCGCGGCCTTCGCGGACTACGCCACGGTTCACCGCTCGCAGGTCGTCAAGGTGGATGACGATCTCGCCTTCGACGTCGCCGCCGTCCTTGCCTGCGGCGTGATCACTGGCTATGGCGCGGTGACGAACAGTGTCGCCATGCCGCCGGACACCCATGTCGTGGTGATCGGGACGGGCGGGGTCGGCCTGAACTGCATTCAGGCAGCGCGCATTCACGGGGCGAAAAGCATCATCGCGGTCGACCGCATGGCCAGCAGGCTGGACGCGGCCCAGGCGTTCGGCGCAACGGACGGCATCGATGTCTCGAAAGGCGACCTCCAAAAGGCCGTCCTCGATCGTACGAGCGGACGCGGTGCTGATTATGTGTTCGTCGCCGTCGGCTCGAGGCGCGCCATCGAGGGATCGTTCGGGCTCCTGGCACCAGGCGGTTCCGCTGTCCTCGTCGGTATTCCCGAACTCGGCGCCGAGACCGCGTTCGATCCGATCCTCATCGCCAACGGCTCGAAACGGATCGTCGGTTCGAAGCTCGGCGATGCCGACATCCAGCGGGACATTCCGGCCCTGATCGATCTCTATCGGAAAGGCGATCTCAAACTCGATCCGCTGATCACCGACCGCTTTTCCTTCGATCAGATCAATCAAGCCATCGCCAGGGCAAGAAGCGGCGACGGCCTGAAGACGGTCATCCTGTTCGACCGAAACTGAGGTCAGGCGAACTGAGGACCGCTTGCAGCAACGGGCTGAAAGATCCAGCTGCGTTATTGCCCATGTTGAACCCCTCGCTTCTGCTAAGCCGTTCGTTCCATTTGGGGCGACAGGGCCTCCTCTCGGAAGACTATCTGGGCGGAAGACTATCTGGCGGAACGAGGAGATCCGTCTCTGGTTTCGACCGACACTCTGGCAAATCCCCGGGGACAGCGCCCTGTGTCTTCCTGCCCGGCCTCGTCTCGAACAGGGGATGACGAACCCCGTCGATGACGTGTCGTAAGACCGGCCGCTTGAGGTCCAGACCTAAGCGTTTGGACCAGCGACTGCGTTCACCTTTCCTTAACCCTCCATGATCATCGTCCGGCCTGTCTTGCTGGCCCATGCGATCCTGGGAATCCGCCCGCTGGAACAGGCTGGGCAAGGCTTGGATTCCCAGGATCGCATGGACCGTGAAGTATCATGGCATGATTCATTTAAAGCAGACTTAACGGAAGCCTGGGGACGGACGACGATCCGCGGCAGGTGATGTGGTGTTGCGCGCTATCGATGGAAACTCAGTGAGGTCGGCATAAGGCCTGCAAATGCTGAGATTTCCGCACGCATGGATTGACCGCCCCTGGAAAAAAGGTCATGCCGTTTGCGACCGGAAGGGAGACTCTGCGTGGCAACAATCGTGATTACCGAGTTCATGACGGAAGGGTCCGTCGACGACCTGGCCCGCGACTACGATGTCCTCTATGAGGCGGATCTGTTCGAGCGGCCGGACGATCTGATCGGTCTGATGGCCGATGCCGAAGGGCTGATCGTGCGCAATCGGACCCAAGTGACCGCCGAGCTTCTGGACAAGGCTCCCAGACTACGGGTGATCGGCCGGCTCGGAGTCGGCCTCGACAATATCGACATGGACGCCTGCGCCGAGAGGAATATCCCGGTCTTTCCGGCCAGCGGCGCCAATGACGCTTCCGTCGCCGAATATGTGATCGGCAGCGCCTTTCACCTGATCCGACGGGCGTTCACCGCCACGACGCGCATCCTCGACGGTGCCTGGCCGCGTCAGGACTTCGTCGGCGAGGAGTTGCAGGGCCGCTCTCTCGGTCTGATCGGCTTCGGCTCGATCGCACGCGTGCTCGCCGCCAAAGCAAGCAGCCTCGACCTCGAGATCCTGGCCTATGATCCGCATCTTCCCGAAGATGACCCCGCTTGGCGGCTGGCGTCTCGATGCACGGATGTCGCGGAACTCTTGGCGGCGGCTGACATCGTCAGCCTGCATGTGCCGAAGCTGCCGAGCACTGAGAATCTGATCGATGCCGAGGCCATTCAGCTGATGAAACCAGGCGCGATCCTGATCAACGCCGCCCGCGGTGGCATCGTCGACGAAGAGGCCCTCGCCAACGCCCTCAGCAGCGGCCATCTCGGCGGCGCCGCCCTCGATGTTCTGGCGGTGGAGCCACCCACCAAGGAGAGCGTCGCCAAGTTCCGCGGCCTAGACAACCTGATCCTTACGCCGCACGTCGCCGGGCCCACGATCCAGTCCGACATCCGCGTTTCCGGTGTGACCGCCGACAATGTCCGCCGGATTCTGTCATCACCCGCATGACGCCTCCCGAAGTCCGCCGCCGGCCATGACACAGCCCAAGCCGTCGCCGAGACCATCGACCACAGCCGCGCATAGCGGCACTCATCACTCGAAGTGGCGTAAGGCCGGTCTCGCCTGAAGGCTCATGCCACGGCTGCGCGGCTGCCCAGATCAGCTTCGATCGCCGCCTTAGTCTCCGCCTCGCCTTCAGCCGCCAGCGTCCCATCCACGGGCGCTGCAGCTTCGTCCGGGTCCTTCAGCACATAGCCACGCCCCCAGACTGTTTCGATATAGTGATGGTCGCCTGTGGCCATCGCGATCTTCTTTCGGAGCTTGCAAATGAAGACGTCGATGATCTTGAGCTCAGGCTCGTCGATGCCGCCATAAAGGTGATCCAGGAACATTTCCTTGGTCAGCGTCGTCCCCTTGCGCAGGGAAAGCAGCTCCAGAATGCTGTATTCCTTGCCGGTGACGTGCAGGCGCCGGCCGTTGATCTCGATCGAACGCGTGTCGAGATTGACCACGAGCTGCCCGGTCTTGATCACCGATTCGGAATGCCCCTTGGAACGGCGCACGATGGCGTGAATGCGCGCGACCAACTCGCTCTTGTGGAAGGGCTTGGTCAGATAATCGTCCGCACCGGTGCTGAGACCGCGCACCTTGTCGTCGATCTCGCCCTTGCCGGAGAGGATGAGGACCGGCGTTCGCACCTTGGCCGCCCGGACCCTGCGCACCACTTCGAAGCCTTCGATATCCGGCAGCCGGAGATCGAGCACCATGATGTCGAAATCATAATGCTTGGCGAGATCGATCGCATCCTCGCCGCAGGATGCCATCTCCGCGATGATCCCTTCGCCGCGAAGAGCCGTGTCGATCAGCTTCGCCGAAACCGGATCGTCTTCAACAACTAAAGCCCGCATCGCCATTACACCTTTTCGGTTCGTCCAGAAATTTGCGATGGGCTAACCTTAAAATGAAGTTTCTTAAGACAGTGTTAACTCGGTTGTATTTTTTTAGAGATCATCAACCACAAAATGGAAAACATACCGGAAGCGCTCCAGACCGTGACCTGTCGACAAAGGTGGAACGATGAATGCAGGATCATACGAGGACGGATGACGGATTCGCGGCCTTCAAGCTGCGCATTGACAGCCTGCTCGCCAAGCTCGATTGGATCGAGCCTTATGAGCTTCGCGGCGAGATCAGCGCCTGCGAGGGCACGCGCCTGATCTGCCGGGGTCTGCATCACCTCCTCAATATCGGTGATATCTGTACCGTCGAGCGCAGCGGCGTCGACGCTGATCATGGAGGTCACCTGCTGGCCGAAGTCATGGCTCTTGATGAAAATGGAGCCGTGCTCCTGCCGTTTGACGAGATCGATGGTATCGGCCTGGGTGCTGTGGTCCGGCGCGCGCGCGGGCACACGGTCATCCGGCCTGGTGTTGGCTGGCTCGGCCGGGTGATCGATCCGATGGGCCAGCCGATCGATCAAGGTCCGCCGCTTCAGGACGGCCCCGTCGACTATCCGGTGCAGGCGCGCGCCATCGCCGCTCATCGCCGGCGCGATCTGGGCGAACGGCTGGATCTCGGCGTGCGCGCGCTCAATCTGTTCGCGCCCTGCCGGCGCGGTCAGCGGCTTGGTATCTTCGCCGGCACCGGCGTCGGCAAGACCACGCTTTTGTCGATGCTGGCGCAGCACAGCCGCGCGGATGCTCTGGTGCTCGGCCTGATCGGCGAGCGCGGCCGGGAGCTGCACGGATTTCTGCATGGCGGCCTTGGCCCGCTTGCGCGCGAGCGCAGCGTCGTGGTGGTGGCGACCTCGGATATGCCGGCGATGCAGCGCCGCCGTGCCGCCCAGACCACCATGGCGGTCGCCGAGGCGCTGCGCGATCAGGGGCTTTCGGTGCTCTGCCTGATCGACAGCGTCACACGCTATGCAATGGCGCTGCGCGAGATCTATCTGGCGGCGGGCGAGCCGCCGACATCCAAGGGCTACCCGCCGAGCGTATTTGCCGAGCTGCCGAAACTCCTGGAGCGGGCCGGGCCGGGCAACGGCGACGGCAGCATTACCGGCCTCTTTACCGTTCTGGTCGAAGGCGACGATCTCAACGACCCGATCGCGGATGCGGTGCGCGGCATTCTCGATGGTCATGTCGTGCTCGATCGGCGGATCGCCGAGCAGGGGCGGTTTCCGGCGATCGACGTGCTGAAATCGCTCTCGAGGACGGCGCCCGGCTGCTATGCGTCCGAGGAACGGCCGCTGGTCGAGGAGGCGCGGCAACTCCTTCGCGTCTACGAGGATGCTGCCGAGCTCATTCAGCTCGGTGCCTATAAGCCGGGCACCGATGCGCTCACCGACCGCGCGATCGAGCTGCGCCCGAAGATCGAGGCGCTGTTGAAGCAGGATGAAGGCGAGCAGGGAGGAATCCGCGCCGATTTCACCGGCCTGGGCGCGCTGCTGCAGGCGCCCGCCGATACTGAATGAGGTCAGCCGCACCTGGAAGAGGGAGGTCTAGGCGTTGAAATCTCTTCGCGTCCTGGAGCGTCTCGCCGAGCAGGCGGTCGACCGCGAGCGGCAGGCCTTGCTGGCGATCGATGGCAAGATCGCCGAGGTGGAGGGGCAGATTCTCGCCCTTCGCCAGGCGATCGGACGTGAAGCGGCCGCACGGCTCGATTTCATGACGTCAGGCGCCACTCTGTCCGCCTATATCGAGGCGTCCACCAAGCGCCTGGAGCAGCTGAACGGCGTGTTGGAACAGCTTCGAGACGCACGTCAGGCCCAGCTCGAACGCGTGCTCGCCGAGCGCATCGAGCAGAAACGCTACGAACGCCTAGCCGAGCGCCGCGCAAGCCAGGCCGTACTTGAAGCGGCGGCGAAGGACCAGAAAGCCATCGACGAACTTGTCACGATCAGCCGGCGGCAAGACTGATGTCATCGCCGGAAAGATGTGGCGTCAGCGAATGCCGATAGCCGCGATGCAACGATTCTGTGAACGGCCTGCCGACGTCCCCCGGACAACCGCGCCGGCGGCGTTAACGAGGTGGCCGCGCCACCGAGCCACCTAGAACTCGGGGGCCAGGGTGACCTTCAGACCGTCGAGCCCATCGGTGAAGTTGATCTGGCAGCTGAGGCGAGAATTCTCCTGGACCTGATAGGCCTCGTCCAGCATGCGGTCTTCCTCGTCGTCGGCCGTGTTCAGTTTGGAGAGCCAGGCTTCGTCGACATAGACATGACAGGTGGCGCAGGCGCAGCAGCCGCCGCAGGCTGCCTCGATCGGCAGATCGTTCTCGCGGATGATCTCCATGACCGACCAGCCTTTGGTCGCCTCAAGCTCGTGGTCCTGACCGTCGCGGTCGGTGACGTGAAGTTTGGCCATCAGGCAACACCCAGTTTCTTTTGCAGGTCCGTGCTGGAGGTGGTGTAGCGGAACACCAGCTTGTCATCGGGAAAACAGTATTTAAACGCTTTTTGACACATCAGCGCCGACTCGTGAAAGCCGGAAAGGATGAGCTTCAGCTTGCCGGGATAGGTGATGATGTCGCCGATCGCGAAAATGCCGGGAACGTTGGTCTCGAAGGTCTCGGTGTCGACCTCGATCAGATTTTTCTCGAGATTGAGACCCCAGTTCGCGATCGGGCCGAGTTCCATCTTAAGCCCATAAAAGGCGAGCAAGGTGTCGCACGGCACCACGGTCTCTCTCTCCGGGCTCTTGATGGTGACAGCTTCGAGCGCAGGTGCTGCACCATGCAACTCGGTCACCTGACCGATATGCAGCGTCATATCGCCGGCAGCGACCAGGGCGCGCATCTTCTCGACCGAATCGGGGGCGGCACGGAAGTCGTCCCGGCGATGGACCAGGGCGAGACGCTCGGCGAGCGGCTGGAGATTGAGGGTCCAGTCGAGCGCGCTGTCCCCGCCGCCGGCGATCAGGATGGACTTACCGCGAAAATCTTCCATGCGGCGAACGGCGTAGTGCAGCGACTGGCCCTCACGCTCGTCCGCCCCTTCGAGCGGCAGACGCCTCGGCACGAAACTGCCCGCACCCGCAGCGATCACCACGGTCGGCGCTTCGAGCACCGTGCCGATGCTGGTGGTCAGGCGCCACCGGCCGTCCTCCTGACGTTCGACGGCATCGGCCTGCTGGTTCAGGTGAAAGACCGGATTGAACGGCTCGATCTGCTGCATCAGGAGATCGGTCAGCTGCTGGCCGGTGCAGTGGGGCACGGCAGGAATGTCGTAGATCGGCTTGTCCGGGTAAAGCTCGGCGCACTGGCCGCCGATCTTGTCGAGATTGTCGACGAGATGGCAGCTCATATTGAGCAGTCCCGCCTCGAACACGGTGAACAGACCGACCGGACCGGCGCCGATAATGATCATGTCGGTCTGGATGATGTCGTCCAAGCTTTTCCCCCATGTGCAGTCGCGAAACGCGTTCGATCGTCACCCCTACACGGTTTCAGGTCGCGAGAAAAGAGAGGACCACCGTGGCAAAATCCCCGGATTTCCGGCCGATATCGGTTGGCTGTGCGGCCCTGTCCGAACCTGATACCGACGACAGCGACCCGCTTTTCTGATCAATTCTCGGACCTTTCCTTCTTTCTACACTGTACAAACCCAGAAAAATCAACCAATGATGGTTGTCATAAAACAATCTCACAACCTCCGAGGTGATGGCAGCATTGGCCGCGCCCGTTTGTGGCTGGGGCGGTTGTCGGCTGCCGACCGATAAGGACGGTCATGGCGGATCAGATCTTACATGTGCTGGTGATCGACGGTGGCCTTTCGGCGGCCGGCAGGATGCTGCCCCACACCAACAATACCAGGCTACAGCATCTTGTCGTGAAATCGGTCGGTGAGGCCGCTTCGCTGCTCCGGCTGAGGCATGTGGACGCCGTTTTCATCGGCCAGGACGATCTGCCGGAGATGGTGCGGCTGAACGTCTGCACTGCCGATCTGCCGGTTCTGATGATCGCTCGGGATGATGATGCGCGCTTCGCAGCAGGGGCGATCGATGCGGGCATCGACGATGTCCTGCTGCCGCCGGATCTGAGCGACAGGAGCATCCGGCGGCGAGTAGAGATTGCGATCGCGCGCAAAGCCGCCGAGCGGCGGCGTCTGAGTGCGGCGCGCGAGGATCGGCTGACCGGGCTTGCCAATAGCGTCCTCATCGAGGAGCGCTTCAACCGTGCGATGGCGCGGGCCGATCGCTTCGCGACCCTGGTCGGCCTGGTGGCGATCGACCTGGATCGCTTCGATCAGCTGGCCTTCGACTACGGCCAGGACGCGGCCGATGACCTGCTGGCCGCGATCGGCCAGCGCCTCCTCGGCGAGACGCGGCAGACGGACACACTCGCCAGAACCCGCGATCACGGCTTCACCTGGCTGGTCGAAGGGCTGCCGGCGATCGACGACATCAGCGCCCTGGTCAACCGCCTGCCAGACCATCTCGCCCGGTCGTTCGCGATCGCCGGCGAAAACATCCACATCACCGCGAGCGTCGGCGTCGCCATCTGCCCATTTCACGGGCGCGACTTTCAGACCGTGCACGGCATGGCCGAGGCGGCAATGACGGACGTTTCCACGATCAGCGGCGATTCCCTGCTGATGCTGCCGATCCCCACGGTGCGACGTGCGGCTCTGACCTAAGGCGTTCAGTCGGTCTCGCGGTCGTGGGCTGCCTGCCGAAGCGTCTGCGCGAGCAGATAGATCTCGGACGACTCCCGCCTGGTCGCATCCGGGCGCACCAGGCGGACAGATTTGAACCTCTGCCGCGCGGCCGCAGAGAGCACGGCATCGGCACCGCGCAGGAGCTTCATCAAAAGATCACCGCCCGGCTTCAAAAGGGACGGCGCGAGATCCAGGACTATCTCGCCCATAGCTTCGGAACGCAGGCGATCGACCGCGCGCTGGCCGGTGGCGGAGGGCGCAAGATCGCTCAGCAGAAGATCGGCCGGCCCGCCCAGCGCCTCGAGAAGCAGCCCGGGCGTCGCTTCATCTTCGATATCCGCCTGCAGGAAGGTGACGCCCGCCATCGGCTCGATCGCCAGAAGATCGACGGCGACCACCCGGCAGCCGCGCGCCGCCGCCACCTGCGCCCAGCCGCCGGGTGCACTGCCGAGATCCAGCACGCGGAGACCCGGCTTCAGGAGCCGGTGCCTGTCGTCGATCTCCAGGAGCTTGTAGGCGGCACGCGAGCGGTAGCCTTCCTTTCTTGCACGCTGCACGTAGGGATCGTTGACCTGACGCTGCAGCCATCTCGACGATCCGGCGCTGCGCTGCGGGCTGGCGCGCACGCGCGACTTTCGGGTGCGATGGGCCACGCGCTCAGGCCAGCTCTTCGCAGCCGGCGCGATTGTCCGGCCGATGCGCCGCCATCGATCCTGCGAGAGACGCTTTCAGGGTGCGGCCCATCAGGCTGTGAAGAATGCCTTCGCGCAGGCCGCGGTCGGCGACCCGGAGGCTGTCGGCGGGCCAGGCATCGCAGATGGCTTCGAGGATCGCGCAGCCGGCCACCACCAGATCGGCGCGCCCGGGACCGATGCAGGGATGCCGCGTGCGCGACCCGTTGCTCATGGCGCGAAGCCGGTCGGCCACGGCGGCCATCGAATCCATGTCGACCACCAGCCCATCGATCTCCCGCCGGTTGTAACGGGGCAGGTCCAGCAGGACCGCCGCGAGCGTGGTCACCGTGCCCGACGTGCCGAGCATCTGCAAACAGGCACCATCGGTCATCTCGCCGAGGCGATGTTCCTTCTCGATCGGCGCCAGCAGCCTGGCGACATAGCCCACCATGGTCTCGAAGGTCTCGGGGTCGGGCTCGGACGAGAACATCTCGGTCAGCGAAACCACGCCGACCGGCAGCGATTCGACGCAGCGCACATCGTTCACCGCGCCATCGCTCCGGTCCAGCCAAGCGAGTTCCGTGCTGCCGCCACCGATGTCGATCAGCAGCACATGATCCGCCGCCGGATCGATCAGCGGCACGCAGCCGAGCAAGGCGAGCCCGACCTCGTCCTGATAGGTCAGGACATCCAGATCGATGCCTGTGGCTTCCGCGACCCGCTGCAGAAAGGCCGCACCGTTGGCCGCACGCCGACAGGCTTCGGTCGCGACGCAGCGGGCCCGATTCACGCCATGGCGCCGCATCATACGCGCACAGATCTGCAAGGCCGAGACGGTCCGGCCCATGGCACGTTCGCTGAGCTCGCCCGAACCGGCCAGCCCTTCACCCAGGCGAACGATGCGCGAGAAGCTGTCGATCACCGCGAAGCCGTCGCCGTCCTCATCGGGACGCGCGATCAAAAGGCGGCAGTTATTCGTCCCGAGATCAAGCGCTGCGAGCACGGGCGTCGATGATGAGGCCGCGGATGAAACATGTCGTTTGCGATAGGACATTGGCCCATCAAGTTACCGACAAAATGACAGCATGCACAGAGGCTTTGCCGCTTTCGGCCTTGCGAAACGCCGGATGCTCGGGTTAGCAGAGACTTGATCTGACGATCTGCAGCTAAAGGGAGTTTCATCGTGAGCGACGCCGTCATCGCCCAAAAAGAACCCTATGTGGTCGAGCTCGAGGCCGGAAAAACCTACTTCTGGTGCTCCTGTGGACGTAGCAAAAATCAACCTTTGTGCGATGGCAGCCATAAGGAAACCTCACTGCAGCCGCTGAAGTTCACGGCGGAGAAGGACGGCAAGGCGTTCCTCTGCGGCTGCAAGGAAACGGGCAAGCAGCCTTTCTGCGACGGCAGCCACAAAGACCTATGAGGACCGGAACGCCTCTAGTCGCTCCGGCGACCGCCCTCATTCTGGCAACAGGGCTCAGTGCGTGCGCCAATCAGGCCGGCGAGACGGCGCGCGACGCCTGCCCGCCCGCTCAGATCGCGGTGCCCGCCGATCGGATCGGCAACAACAACGCCGACGGCGAGCTTCGTTTCGTCGCCATCATGGAGCAGTTGGTCAGCGACTGCCGCATCGAGGACGACGAGGTCGAAGTCGACATTGCCTTTACCTTGAGCGTCGAGCGCGGCCCGGCATTTAACGACCAGCCGGTCGAGCTGGTCTATTTTCTGGCGACCGTCGATCCGAAGCGCGAGATCATCGACAAGCAGATTCTGGATGTGGAGCTCAAGCTTGAGCCGGATCAGCCGTTGAGCGCCCTTCGCGAGGAAGTGACCCTGCGCCTGCCGGTGTCCACGGAGGCGAGCGGTGCCAATTACAGCCTCTATCTCGGCTTTCAGCCGGATGGCAGGGCGCCGGCCAGCGAAGGTTCATAGCCCGGCCACCTGTTTGACGGCGTCCAGATCCCAGGCCTTCATCAGGTCAACGAGAATCGTCTTGTCGTCCAGGTCACGGCCGGCGAGCTTGGCGAGCACGCGCCCGCCGAGCGACAAGGTAAGGTCACCGGACCGCCGGTCCGCATCCCACTTTAAAAGCGCATGCAGCTCGCCGAGACGGATCCGTTCCAGCTTGGGATCGTTCGCGATCATGACCGGGTTCCTGAAGACCGCGGAATAGGCCTGGACCATGGGGCTGTCGACGAGAAGCTCGGCGGTAATCCGTCCATCGCCCTTCTCCTCGAGATAGCGCCTCGTCACCATCACGCCAGTGCCGAACAGGGCCACACCGTTATCAAGGGCCGGTTTCTCCGCCGCCCAAAGGGCCGGTGGCGCCGGCAATGTGGCTATGAACTCGTTGGAAAACTGCGTGCGCAGCGCGTTGACCGCGAATTCCAGCTCGGTCAGCGCCCGCGACAGGTCCCCATCCTGGTAATAGGCCCGGCCCGCATCAAGTTGCTCGACCACCTCATCGGCGGCAACAGGCGGGGCCGTCGCAACACCGACGGGCATCGCCCAGAAAAGGACCGCCAGAACCAGAGCTCTGTTCCGCATGGCAAACTCCATCTGCATGTCAGGCGCCCGTCGTTATTTTCTTTTATGTCGATAGCGCAAATTAATTATTCAACCTATGGATGACAATATCCTGATCCGTCGACAGGCTTGCCTCGAAACACAATCCGGCGAGCCCGGTTGCGAAATGCTTGACCGAGACGATGGGGCGGTTAAGTTGCGGCGATTGTCAGATGATCCTCACGGGAGAGATCGCTTTCGGCCGAAAGGACCTAAAGCGGCGCCGAAGGAGCAACCGCCCCGGAAACTCTCAGGCATCGGGACCGTGGGATGATGACACTCTGGAGAGTGAGAGGCGCCGAATTTTAGGAGTGGCCTCTCCACCGAAGGGGAAGACGACGAGTCGAACGTGGGCAGCACCCCACCGCGACAGTCGTTAATCTCTCAGGTTCGGGACAGAGGGGGCTTTTCGTGGGCAGTGACATGCCCCTTAGCTCCACGCTGGAGAACCGGACCTGTGAGCGCTGCTGAATCCGAGACCAAGAGAACCCCGCTTTACGACCTTTTCCCGGCAATGGCGGTGCTCGGCCATGATGCCGGCGGCATATTGGACCGGCAGAGACCAGCCGGCGAAGTCGACGATCTTGCCGCCAAGCTCGACATGCAGGTCGTAAAGCGGGGTTCT
>JBCCIN010000036.1:0-21027 GCA_039028235.1 Pseudomonadota bacterium | reverse complement strand
GCCCTCCGACATCGAACACGCCCGCACGCGCGCTGCCGGTGCCGACATCGACGCCTATGACAGCTCGATCCATCATTCCTCAGCCCCCCATGACGCCTTGATGGTCACCATAGTGCCCGGGCCGCGGCTCAAGTGGCAAGCGGGCCGATCCAGATCATGTCCGCTTCCTCGTCGGGTACAGGTCCCGCAAGTACGTCTCGGCATTCAGCTGAAGCAAAACGCTTGTCACTTCTCAATTTTTGCTCCTTCAGGTAGTCTTTGCACCTTCCTTTCATCAACCTCACGACGATGCTCTCCATTCGGTGGTACGGGAAGATGTGCGATAGCCAGCGGATAACCATCATGAAGCGCCTCTATGCCGCGGTCGTCTTTTGTTTGCTCAGCCTTTTCGATCAATCCGCCGAAGCAGCTTCTCCCGCCTGCGGCGAGACCTATACTGTCGCCTCCGGCGACACCCTCTCAAAGATCGCCGAGGCGGCTTACCAGGACCCCAACCTCTGGCCCTATGTCTATGGCTTCAGCAGCAATGCCTCGGTCGTCGGCGAAGATCCGAGTCTGATCGAAGTAGGAATCAGCCTCAACCTGCCCCCCTGCCCCGAAACCGTCAGAAACGGGACGACCGTGCCGATCGCGAACGACCGCGGGCAGCGAAGTGCGACAGCAATCGAGGCTCTGACCGCCGGCGACTATGCACCGTTCACCGATCAGAACTGGCAGAATGGCGGGATGCTGACCGAAATCGTCGACGCCGCGCTTTACCAGGCCTCCGGCTCATCCGGCTATTCCATCGACTGGATCAATGACTGGTCCGCACATATCGATCCGTTGCTGCGCCGGCACAAATACGACATGGGCTTTCCCTGGTTCAAACCCGACTGCGACCGTCCGGAGAACCTTTCGGAAGACGACCTGAAGCGCTGCGAGTTCTATTTCTCCGAGCCCCTGTTCGACATGCTGATCGTTCTGTTCAAACGCAGCGATGACGGGCGCTTGCTCGTGACCGATGTCGACCTCCACGGGACCCGGCTTTGCCGTCCTGCAGGCTATTTCACCTTCGATCTCAGCGAACGCGGCCTCAATCCCGGCGAAACGATCGAGCTGGATCGGCCTCAGGCCGTGGGCGAATGCTTTCGCAAACTTGTGGATGGCGAAGTCGACTTCGTGACCATCAATCAGTTCACCGGACAGAGTGCGATCAAGGAGCTTGGCTATGGCGACCTGGTCACCGCCTCCGAGAAGCTTGCCGACACCTTGGGGCTGCATCTCATCATTCATCGAGGCCACCCGAACGCGATCCGGCTTTTGCGGCAGATCGATTCAGGCCTGAGCGCGCTTCGAAAGAGCGGGCGCTATGACGAGATCGTCGGGCGTCATCTGGCGATCTTTCACGGCCAGAGCGGCTGAAAGACGCGCTGAGGAGGGCGCCCGCTATCGCCGATAGACGTCCTCGCAGCCTTCCTTCTTGATCACCGCATCGGGATCGCAAAGGAGGAACAGCTTCTTGTCGATCTTCGCGCCGACCTCGGCGCGCTCCAGCAGAATATGCGTGGTCAGCCCCTGCGCGTCGGTCACTGCCCAGCGGCGGAGTTCCAGCGGCTGACTTGCGAAGGCGAGCTCGACCGTGCCCAGTTCCGGCTCGTCGCTCTGCACAAGGGTCAGCAGAATCTCGCCTTCCCGTTCCCTGACATCGGTCACCGTGACGTCGCCAGAAAGCTTGACCTTCTTCTTCAGGAGGAAGGATAGCGGCGTCTGGCTGGTCAGGAGATGGCTGACCTGATCGAGCTTGCGATCGTGGTAGATCACCTGCCAGCCATTGGCGACGATCAGCACCGGATTGGGATCGTCATAGTCGAGGCGCATCTTGTCCGGGCGCATGTAGTAGAGATTGCCCGAGGACGTACCGCCATTGGGCTCCAGCTGAACGAAGTCCGCGCGCAATGACTTCATCGCGCTCAGATAATCCTCGATCTCCGCCACATGCGCCGCCGCCACCGACCCGGGGGCGGGGGTAGCTGCGGCTACCAGCGTTGACATCCCTGAGACTGCGAACAACGCCAGGGCCAGACTCAGGGATAGGAAGAGCATGCGCCGGAACACGTTCAAGAGCCCGGGCAAGTTTGAAAAAATCACCATGGGGCATCGACTCCGCTTGGTCCGTCTTCGTCCCCACCACCCATCAGAACTTTTCGTCGGCCGACGTGATCCGGCGAGCTGACATGGCCGTCCTGTTCCATGCGCTCGATCAGCCTGGCCGCACTGTTGTAACCGATCCGGAGCTTCCTCTGCAGGAAGCTCGTGGACGCCCTGCCCTCCTTCGCCACGATCTGCAGGGCCTGGGCGTATTGCGCGTCCTCTTCGTTGTTGATCTCGATATTGCTGCCGCCGCCACCGCCGCCATCAGTCTCGCCACTATTGTCGAGCGCTGCCTCGTTGGTGACCGCGTCGATATATTCAGGCGATCCCTGGCTCTTCAGATAGGTGACGACGCGTTCCACCTCCTCGTCGGTGACCAGCGGCCCGTGGATGCGGGTGGTGCGGTCGCCCGCCATCATCTGCAGCATGTCGCCCTGGCCGAGCAGCTGTTCCGCGCCGGGCTCGCCGAGGATGGTGCGGCTGTCGATTTTGGAGCTGACCCGGAAGCTGATGCGTGCGGGCAGGTTCGCCTTGATCACACCGGTCAGCACATCGACCGAGGGACGCTGTGTGGCGACGATCAGATGGACGCCGGCGGCGCGTGCCTTTTGCGAGAGACGCTGGATGCAGCCTTCGATCTCCTTGCCCGCGGTCAACATCAGATCGGCGACCTCGTCGACGATCACCACGATCAGCGGCAAGGTCTCCATCTTGATCGGCTGTTGCTCGAAGATCGGAACCCCGGTACCGGGTTCAAATCCTGTTTGAACCTTGCGGGAGAGCTGCTCGCCGCGGGCGATCGCCTCCGAGATCCGGCGGTTGTAGGCAAAGATGTCGCGCACGCCGAGATGGGACATCAGGCGGTAGCGGTCATCCATCTCGCGCACGATCCACTTCAGCGCCACCACCGCTTTGTGTGGCTCGGTCACGACAGGTGCGAGCAGATGCGGAATACCGTCATAGACCGAAAGCTCGATCACCTTCGGATCGATCATGATCAGCTTGCAGGCGGAGGGCGGCATCCGATAGAGGAGCGATAGGATCATCGCGTTGATCGACACCGACTTGCCCGAGCCGGTGGTGCCGGCGATCAGGAGATGCGGCATCTTCGCGAGATCGACCACCACCGGCTCGCCGCTGATGTCCTTGCCAAGGGCGAGGCCCAGGCCCGACGAGGTTTTTTCGTACGCTTCGCTCGACAAGAGCTCTGACAGGTAGACCGTCTCGCGCTGATCGTTCGGCAGCTCGATGCCGATCACGTTGCGGCCGGGCACCACGGCGACGCGCACCGACATGGCGCAGAGCGAGCGAGCGATATCGTCGGCAAGCGCGATCACGCGCGCGGCGCGTGTGCCGGGCGCAGGCTCGAGCTCGTAGAGAGTGATCACGGGGCCGGGCTTGACCTCGACGATCTCGCCGCGCACACCGAAGTCGTCGAGAACGCGCTCCAGCGCCTTCGCGGTCTCCCGCGCCTCGGCATCGTCGATCCTGACGCGATCACGTTTCCTCGGCTGCGCCAGGAATTTCAGAGGCGGCAGCTCGAATTTCTCAGCCGGTTCGACAACATCCGGCGCGGCGTCGCCCGCTGGAGCCTCGTCTTTGAATCGCTTGCGCGGGTTCGGCGCCGGACGATCAAGATGCTGAGCCTCCGGCCCATCGTCGGGCATCTCATCTTGTTTCCGGTTGCGGCGAATATTCTTGGTGATGCTGGAGCGATCGACCTCCGCACCGCCACGCCGCGCAAGGACCAGGCCGAGAAGGCCGCTGGCTCCGGCGCCGATGCCGCCGATAACCCGCGTGAAGAGGCCCGGCCCATCCGACGACGGCTCCTGCGCTCGCGTCCTCGCCGTTGGTGTGCGTCCCTTGAGCGGGGCGTTGTTGGCACGTTCAAAGCGGGTGGTCAGACCGAGCATGCTGCGAAGACCACCGATCAATTCACCCGGCGTGACGCCGATGGCAATCACCGCCAGGATGACGGAGGAGGCCAGCGTATACAGGCCGTAGCGATCAGCGAATCCCGGCTCCAGACGATGCAGCGCAAAATCGCCGACCACACCGCCGAGGCCTACGAGGTACGGCCAGACCTCGATCGGCGGTACGTCGAAGGTGGCGAAATAGGCAGCAAGGGCGAGGACGGCCGGCGGCAAGGCCGCGACCGACAGCCAGATCCAGCTCGGCACCCGATCGAGAATCAGCCGCACACCCCAGATCGGCAGAACCAGCACGACGAACCAGACCGCCGTGCCCACGGTCTGCAGACAAAGGTCGGCAAGGGCCGCGCCGAAGCTGCCGAGCGGGTTGCTGCTCGGCCCTGATGTGGCGTGATTGAGCGACGGATCACTGGCGTCATAGCCCCACAAAGCCACGGCAAGGACCAGCGAGAACAGGCAAAGGCCGATACCGACAGCCTCGGCGAACCGTCTCGCCAGAAAGTCGATCAGGTCGAAATGATCCCGTCGGGGCATTGATGGAGCAGCCATCGTCAGGCGTTCTCCCGCTTCAGCAAAGCGTTTTGACCAACCGGTCGAGCGCTCGCTCGGTCGTCGTCAGATCATGAACCAGGGCGACTCTGATGGCATAGGCGCCAGGATTCCAGCCGCTTTGATCCGCATAGCCGATATAGGCGCCCGGCACGACTTTGATAGCCGCTTCGGACCAAAGCTTCCTGGTTATGGCCTCACTGTCGCCAACGTTCAACCACAAGAAGAAGCCGCCATCCGGGCGGTGATAGTCCAAATGCCCGGAAAGGCATCTGTCCGCAAGATCGAATTTTTCCCGGTAGCGATCACGGTTCTCGCGCACATGCGCTTCGTCGCGCCAAAGAGCGGTCGCCGCGGCCATCAGCGGCAGAGGTTGCACGGCAGCACCGTAACTACGCAGACGGGCGAACGTCTTCAGGAGGTCCGGATCGCCGGCGACGAAGCCGGAGCGCAGGCCGGCGGCACTGGAGCGCTTGGAAAGGGAATGGCAGACGACGAGGTGATCGAGATCGCCGCCCATTGCTGCCGCCGCCTCGAGACCGCCGGCCGGCGGCCGGTCGCCGTAGATCTCGCTGTAGCACTCGTCCAGGATCAGCAGAAAATCGTGATGCCTCGCCAGCTCCAGCGCTCGCTTCAGATAGTCGATGCCGGCAGCACTGCCTTGCGGATTGGATGGCGAGCAAAGAAAAAAAGCGACGGTGCGCTCCAGTAACGCCGGCTCCAGCGCCTCCAGATCCGGCAAGTGGCGAGTCTCGGGCGTCACCGGCAGGAGAACCGGCTCCGCTCCCGCCACGACAGCCCCGCCGAGATAGACATTGTAGAATGGATTGGGCATCAGCACCGCAGGCTTCTTGCCGTTCACGCTTTCCGGCGTCACCAACTGCGACATCATGAAGAGGGCTTCTTTAGTGCCGGCGACCGGCAGCACATGGCGATCGGGTGAAAGCATGCGCTCCGGAAGATCGTAGCGCCAGGTCAGCCAGTCCGCGGCCGCCTCGCGAAAGGCGGGGGTGCCGACCACAGGCGGATAGCGCCCCCAGAGGTGGCCGTTTTCCAAAAGTGTCTCATTCAGGAGCGCCGGCGTGGCGTGCATGGGCTGACCGATCGACAGGTCGATCGGCTCCAGGTCCGGTGCAGGGGAGACCGGCTCCAGCAATGCCGCCAGACGTCGAAAGAAATAGTCACCAAGACCATCTAAGCGGGGGTTATGCATCGGCGCTTCGAGTTTCGTTCGTGATATCGGCTAAGGGCCGAGGAAAATAAGCGGCAGCACTTTAACATCGTGACGCAACCTCTTTCAACCAAGCAAATTTTTTCCTTGTCCGATCTGCGAGATCAGCTCTGACCCCTCCTGATCATCGCTATTTGATCACATCGCCGATGAACCGGGCATGAAGCGGCTCCTATCCAGGTCAGACGAGGTCACGCTCCATGATGGCGCGCATGGCCTCGGTCGGCCTGACCGCGCGTCTCGCCTGCAGATCGAAGAAAACATTGACGCATCGGCTGGTGGCAAGGCATTGGCCATCGCGAAAGACGCCGAAGCCCGATCGCATCGAGCTGTTGCCGATACCGAGCAGCCTCGCCCCGACCTCCACCTCTCCCGGAAAGCCGGTTTCCTTCAGGAAATCGATGGTCATGTTCACGAGAGCCGTATCGATGCCATCGGGTGCGGCGGCAAGATATTGTCGAATCAGCATCACTCTGGCGACTTCGGTCCATTCGGCATAGACGCAGTTGTTGACATGGCCGAGGGGATCCTCGTCGGTGCTGCGGATGGTGATCCGCTGCCAGTGTCTGAAAACGTCGCGGTCGGTTAAATCGAGCCCATCACCATCGCTCAAAGCCGTCACCTCACCTCTTATCATCCAATGCTATCGCCGAGAGCAGCAGGCCGAAGCCCGACTCGCGTCGGTTTCTCGAGCGGCGCGCGCTGAAGAACCTGGCCTCATCGGCATGGGTATCCTCCGGGAGCGCCAGGCGGTTTTCAAGGCCGAGCCGGTCAAGCCTCGATAGAACATACGCCTTGAGATCGAAGCGGAGGCCGGCGGCGTCGTGTGTGAACAAACCCAGGCCATCGGGGTCGGCGTTTTGAAATGCCTCACGCATGTCCTCTCCGACCTCATAGGACTCTCTGGCGATGCAGGGGCCAACCGCACCCGCCATCCGGACCGGCTCGGCACCAAGCGCCATCATCTCCTCGATCAGTCGATCGACCACGCCGGCGAGTGCCCCTCGCCAGCCGGCATGGGCGGCACCAATGACGCCGGCCGCGGTATCGGCCAAGAGGACAGGCGCACAATCGGCGCTCAACACCCCGAGCGCGATTCCCGGACGATCGGTCACCAAAGCATCCGCCTCGATGACAGGCTTACCCGGTACCGCAACGCGCGCCCGGTGGACGGCCGTTCCATGCACCTGTTTCACCGTTGTAAGCGCATTCGCCGGCAGACCCAGCCGGTCCATCGCGATCGACCGGTTGGCAATAATCCGTCGGTCGTCATCGTCGTTGCTGAAGCCGCAATTCAAGGAGGCGTAGATGCCGGTGCTGGCCCCGCCTTCGCGCGTGAAGAAACCGTGACGAAGGCAGCCGATAGCATCCAGGTTGGCGGCGGTGAGCATGGCGTATGGTCCAAGGCAGCAGCGGTGAACGGGTCACGCGCGTTCTTTAAGCGCAAACTTCGGGGGAAATCCACCACCCCATGCCGTGATGCGCCCCTTGTGAGCGCCGATCCACCATGCCTAAAATCGAACAGACGCGACCTTCGATAGCGAGAGATGACCCATGGATGCCCTGGTTCTGGAACGAAAGGACGAGCTCAGCCTGCGTGACTACCCGATCGAACGCGCAGAAGAGGTGCTCGGCGCGCATGACGTACGCATCCAGCTTCGCACGATCGGCGTATGCGGCAGCGATGTCCACTATTACACCCATGGCGCGATCGGCCCCTTTGTCGTGAAGGAACCCATGATCCTTGGCCACGAAGCCTCCGGTGTGGTCATTGAGACCGGTTCGGCGGTGACACATCTTGCCGAGGGCGATCGCGTCTGCATGGAGCCGGGCATTCCCGATCCGAACAGCCGTGCTGCGCGTCTCGGCCTCTACAATCTCGATCCCGCCGTGCGCTTTTGGGCGACGCCGCCCGTGCATGGCATCCTACGTCCGACCTGTGTCCATCCCGCCGCTTACACCTTCAAGCTGCCGGACACGGTCAGCGACGATGCTGGCGCTATGGTCGAGCCGCTTGCGGTCGGCGTGCATGCCGCCAACAAGGCCCGCATTCAGCCGGGCGACATCGCCGTGGTCACCGGGGCCGGCCCGATCGGCATGGTGACGGCGCTCGCGGCCCTCGCTGCCGGCTGCGCGCGTGTCATCATCTCGGACGTTCAGGAGCCGAAGCTGGAAATCGCCTCGAAGCTTGGCGCCGTAACGCCGGTGAACGTGAAGAGCCAGAACCTCGAGGAGGTGGTCGCTCGGGAAACCGATGGCTGGGGTGCTGACGTGGTGTTCGAGGCGTCCGGCGCGGAACCTGCCGCCGAGGGGGTTTTCCCGCTGATCCGGCCAGGCGGATGCATTGTCTATATCGGCATGCCGCTCGGCCGCATCGCTTACGACGTGGTCGGCGCCTCGGTCAAAGAAGCGCGGGTCGAGCACGTCTTTCGCTATGCCCACGTCTATCCGCGCACTGTCGCCATGCTGGCGAGCGGCGCAATTGATGTCGGCCCGCTGATCACCGATCATTTCGCTTTCGCCGACAGCATCGAGGCCTTCGACTTCGCCAAGGCGATGCCGCCAACATCAATCAAAGTTCAGATCAGAATGCCGACCTAATGGCCATCCGATTCCGTCCCCGGATGCCAGATAGGTCCCACGTCGCCGTGTTTTGACCGGCCGCCGAGCGATACGCCCGACATGGCCATGCTACCAGGACGATTTTGGCCAGGCATCCGCCATAATTGTGCTGCGCTTGGCTCCAAGCCCTGAGCGATCGGTCCCGTGTCTCAAAGAAAATTCACATGGTTAACTTTTTATTGATGAATTTGTTGCTACGTAGTGCTGAGTGTTCCCGTTCACCCCAAAAGACGCTTATGGTGCAGTCGCTTACCGATCAGCAAGAGAAGGGATTCATGACCTCGGGACCGGCATCTGACGAAGGGCGCCTGCAGATCAGGACGATCGCCCCTGCCGAACCGGTTCGGCGCACCGGTGCCGGCACGGTCGGGCATGCCGGCTCCCTGCTGCTGTATATGCCGAGGGCGGCTCTGCGGTTTCTTCTGCTCGGTCTCGGCCTCCTGGTGGCCATGCAGAACACCGTCATCGCCCAGACGAGCGAGCGGCAAATCTTCGATCTTGGAACCGCGACGCCGGACGGCGTGTCCCATCCGCTCGGTGTGACCATCGCGGCTCTGATCAAGCTGAAGCTCCTGCCACAGACCAATATCGACATCAACGCAAGGAACACGTCAGGGTCGCGGGACAATACCCTGGCGCTTCGGGATGCCACGCTCGACTTTGCGATTTTGAGCGGTCTCGATGCCTTCGATGCCGTCGGTGGGTCCGGCCCCTTTGAGGAACAGGGACCCGACGCCGATCTTAGGCATGTCACCAATCTTTGGACCAGCGCTTATCACTTCATCATCAGGGATCAGGATGTAGAGACCGGAACCTTCGACGACTTTTTGAGTCTCGAGGGACGGCCAATCGCCGTTGGCGAAGACGACTCGTCACTGCAGAGTGAAGCACGCGGCCTCTTCTCAGCATTCGATGTCGATCTTGATCAGACCTACGACCTGGTCAGTCTTGGCGGCCTTGAGGCGGCTGAGGCATTTCTCGCCGGAGACCTGGATGGCTTTCTCCTGGTCGACGAGCATCAGGGCGCCGACATCGCCGCATTTCTCGACCGCGCCGGCGACGGAATCAAAGCGTTGACCCTGGACGAGCGACATATCGAGACCGTCGTCAATGACGGCGCGCCGGCCTGGACACCGGTGATCGTCCCTCCCGGCAGTTTCACCGGTCAGGCTCAAGAACATACGACGATCGGGATGCCTTACATGCTCGGCACCAGCGAACGCGTGCCGGAGGAGGTGGTCTATCGGATCACCAAGACGATCTTCGACAATCTGCTCTTCCTGAAAGAGATGCACCCGTCGACGGCAGACATTAGCCTGGAGACTGCCCTCGCACAGCTGCTCGTACCCGTGCATGCCGGCGCCGGAGCCTATTACGGCGAGGTCGGCGTTTCGATACCTGATCCCGCGCCGGTGCGCGTTAGCAACCTCAGCCAGGCGCCCTTTCTCGCCCGATTCAGCTCCGCACAGGAAGCGCGTGCCCGTCTCGGCGACGACATCATCACCGTCCTCGGCGGCCAATCCGGCCAGACATCGACACGCATGATCAGCGAGCTCGCGGCGAGCCTAAACGACACCGGGATCCGCGTGGTCGGCATGACCAGCCCGGCGCCGGCAGAGAATATTGCGCATGTCCTCTACGCGCGCGGCGTTGACAGCGCCCTGGTGCCGCTCGACATCTTGACCTACGCTTTCGAGCAGGACGTCTATCCGGACCTCCAGGCCAAGATCGCCTATGCCACGGAGATGTTCACCGAAGAGGTTCACCTCCTGACATCGGACGATGTGCAGGAACTGGACGACCTGATCGACCGGCCGGTAAATCTCGGCCTCGCCGGAAGCCCTGCGGCGTTCACCAGCTCCTTGATTCTCGACCGGCTCAGGCTCCCGGTGGAACCCACCTATTTTGATGACCGCACAGCGCTCGCGCAGTTGCTAAGCGGTGACATCGCCGCTTTGTTCATGATCTCCGCCAAACCAATGCCGCTCCTTTCGGAGATGCCACCGGACAGCGGGCTGCGCCTCCTCCCCCTTCCGCCGATCGATGACGACGCCTATCGCGCAGGAGCACTGACCGCTGTCGACTATCCCCATCTGCTGGCGCCCGGCGACAGCATCGACACCTTCGGGGTCAGAAACCTGCTGATCAGCTACAACTGGCGCTCCGACAATCCGCGCTATCGTGTCCTGTCGGCCTTCATCGACTCGTTCTTCGATCGCCTTCCGGTGCTTCAGCAATCCGTCGGCTATCACCCCAAATGGCAGGACGTCGACCCGCTCCGTGACGTCGAAGGCTGGCGACGATCACCGGCGGCGAGCGTGTGGATCGAGGAACGACGCCGGCCGGCGTCGAATCAAGGATCAGGCAGCAGCGGCTAGAAAGCGGCTTTCAGCCCGCACCCCCAGAGCACCGGTGTTCGTCAGGAAGCCGCCGTACGCCCAGAGATGTCTCAGGAAAGTCCGATCGCGCGCGCGCGATCTGCGCCGGCGGGCAGCTGTCGCGCGGATGCCGCCTGAGCCAGCACGTCCCGGGTCTCATTCTCGCCGAGAAGGCGCCTGCCAGTCGCGACCGCATCCCGATCCTGCCCAGCCAGGGCGAGCACCAGGACCATATTCCGATGATGCGAGCGCTTGGCATCGAACGCGTCGGTGACCTCGCGCATCAGTGTGATCGCTTCGACATGGCGATCATAGAAGGCGTAGGACAGGGCCAGATTGCTCTTCAGATCCAGATCGCCAGGCATCTGCTCGAGACCGGCCGTGTAGGTCGCGACCGCTTTCTCATGGCGGCCGGCGATATCGAGTGCCGCCCCGAGAGCGGCGTAGCGCACCGTGTCCTTGCCGTTGCCCTGATCGACCAGCTGTTCGAGATACTGGATGCTCCTGTCGATCTCGCCGAGCGACAGATAGGCCGTACCGAGGCCAAGAAGCGCATCGGGGTTCTCGGGCTCGCGCGAAAGGGCACGGCGAAAGGCCCCGGCAGCGAGCTCGTCGGCGCCCGCCTCCGCAAGGGCGCGGCCGAGCAGAACCAGCTCCGCCGCATCGCCCGACGCGCCGGCGGCCCGCTGATAGAGAGCGATCGCGGTGGTCAGCTGGCCTTGCTCGCGAAGCCCGTCGGCAAGCCGCACGAGCGCCTCGACATCTTGGCTTTCAGCGAGCGGTTCCGGCTGCCGCGTCACCTGCTGGCTGCCGCCGGCGCAGGCGCCGAGACCGAGGGCCAGCGAGGCCATAGTGGCAAGCACGAGCGGTCGTATCGAGGTCGCTTTCCGTGGTCTGGCGGTCATGCTGCGGCACCGAAAATCGTCCATTGAGGTAGGCTTCCCTGACATCGTTATCCTCGTTCCCATCAATCGGCAGCGTCAGCATTCTGGGCGGCTTCGAGCCGTTTTACCGGCGGGCTCACCTTATCCCTGCTCATGACGTCCATGCGGATCGTCACCACGGGCTGCACTGTAAACTCCGGGGCAAGGTCCTGGAAAGACAGAACCGGCACCTGAATGTTGTTCTTGACCAGCAAGGAACGAAGGAAGCGGCGAATGTCGAGCGAGGTCAGAACCACCGGTCTCACCTTGTCGGCCGCCAGCCGTTCGGCATGCTGGTGGAACGTCGTCAAGAGCCTGGCACCATCCTCGTCGGACAGGGCCAAGTAGCCGCCCACCGACGTCTGACGGATGGCCTGGCGCAGCACCTGCTCGACATCCCGCTCCAGAAGGAAGGCGTGCAGCACCTTTTGCGGATCGGCGTAACTGTGACAGATCTGGCGCTTGAGCGCCGAGCGCACATATTCGGCAAGCAGGACGACGTCCTGCTCCTTGTTGCCCCATTCGATCAGCGCGTCGAGCACGATCCGGAGATTGCGGATCGAGACCCCCTCATCAAGCAGCCGCCGGAAGATGTCAGCCATCTTCTGCACCGGCACCACCTTTTGCGCCTCGCGCACCAGATCGCCATAAGCGCCGTCGGCGTTGGCCAGGATCGCGTGAGTCTCCTGCACGCCGATGAACTCGGATGCGTAGCGGGTGAGCGTATGACGAATGCAGGCGGTCAGGCACTCGACCACATCCATATGACCGATGCCGGCGTCGACCAGTGTCGGCTTATGCTGCTCTTCGATCCAGATGGTCTCGCTGCGCTCGATGAACGGACCACCGGCTTCGCCCGGCACGTCGGCCAGCTCGAGATGATCGGGCTCGTCACAAAGCAGCAGCATGCCCATGCGCAGCGTGCCGTCGTCCATGGGCACGTCGTCAAGCTTGACCTGGTAGCGCCCCTCGCCGAGCTGATCGTCGGCATGGACCGCAATCTGCGGAAAGGGCAGGCCGAGTTGGTCGTAGAGCGCCTTTCGAAGCCGCTGCAGCCGTGCCTCGATGTCCGTCGCCTGCACCACGTTGAACAGATCACGTGAAAGGCTGAGGCCGACCACCTCCTGGCTGGGCAGGGATTCCGGGCTGTCGACCGCCGTGAGTGCTTCCTTTTCGCGTCTCGCGTCTTCCTCCTCGGTCTGCTTCTTGTCGCGTAGATAGAAGAGAATGCCGGTGCCGCCGAGGATCGCCGAGATCGTCCAGAAGATCGCTGTCGGAAAACCCGGCACCAGGCCAAGCCCGAAGAGCACGACGGCGGCCAGGCGAAGGGTGCGCGGGTTGTGGACAAGCTGGCCGGCGATGTCGGAGCCGAGATTGGTGGTCTCCTCGGTGGTCACCCGGGTGACGATGGTGCCCGCAGTGATCGACATGAACAGGGCCGGAATCTGCGCCACCAGACCGTCACCGACCGTGAGCAGCGAATAGACCTGCAGCGCCTCGCCCATGGACATACCGTGCTGCAGCGTGCCCACCATCACACCACCGAGCAGATTGACCGCGATGATCACCAACCCGGCGATCGCATCACCCTTCACGAACTTCATGGCGCCATCCATGGCACCGTAAAGCTGGCTCTCCTTTTGCAGCATCTGACGCCGGCGCTTGGCCTCGGCCTGATCGATGTCGCCATTTCTTAGATCGGCATCGATGCTCATTTGGCGGCCCGGCAGCGCATCGAGGGTGAAGCGCGCGCTGACCTCGGCGACACGCTCGGAGCCCTTGGTGATCACCACGAACTGCACCACGGTGATGATCAGGAACACCACCAGGCCGACGATCAGATTGCCTGATATGACGAACTCGCCGAAGGTCTCGACGATCTTGCCGGCATCGGCCTGGACGAGGATCAGGCGGGTGGTGCTAATCGAGAGCGAGAGGCGGAACACCGTCGAGATCAAAATGACCGACGGCAGCGTCGAGAAATCGACCGGGTCCCGAAGGTAGATGCCGACCATCATCAGAAGCACGGTAAGCGCCATATTGGTGGCGAGCAGCACGTCGATGACCACAGTCGGCAGCGGCAGGATCATCATGATGATGGTCATCACCATGAGGACCACGAGCATCAGGTCCTGGCGCGAGGCCAGCCTGCTTAGCCAGTCTTTGATCACCGGCGTCATCACGTCACTTCACCGCACGCATCGGCGTCGCCGATGGCATGGAGCGACCGGTCGCCGGCGCGATGAAGGCGTCGTCGCCGGGCACCGTTCCGGCCTTGGCATCGACCACGACGTCGGCACCCCCGGCCAAGTCGCCGTTGGCCTTTCGCATGTCGACGAACTGCCGAAAGACCGCCTTGGCCTCGACCCGCCGCCCGGCATGCAGAAGAGCCCGCGCCTTCAAGAGCCGACGGATCTGCTCGGCACCGCTGGCAAAGTCCAGCGTCTCCAGCCGCTCGATCACGTCGAGTGCCTCCTCCGGCGCATCATTGGCGACGAAGGCATAAGCGAGCGTACGGAGGATGCCGACATCATCTGGTGCTGCGCGGGCCGCCAGCAAAATCAGCGTCAGCGCGCGACGGTTTTGGCCGTGACGGAGATAGAGATAGGCCAGCGCCTGAAGAAGATCCTGCTGATCAGGTGTCATCCGATCCGCCCTCAGCTATCGACCAAGCTGTTGAGATACTGCCAGAGAAGACGGTGCTTTCTGACCTCGTGGCGGAGCACCATCGCCCCCCAGCGATCGATCTGATCAGTCGCGTCCTCCGGATCACCGAATTGTTCCGAAAGATCTTCAAGCAGATCGAGATAGCGGCTGCCCTCGAACATCCCAGGATTCTTCAGCTCAGGCATGATGAAGTCGAAGATCTCGTCAACCAGACCGTCGCGGCTCGCCCGCCCCTCTTCCACCGGCGTCGGATCACGCCAGACCGCCTGAAAGCGTTCGAGCTGCGGTCGGCTGACATCGGCACGATCGCTTCGTCCGATACGCTCCAGGGCCTGATCGAGGCGAACGGGATCCGGTCTTACTGTCGACATGAGCTTCCTTCCTGGCTCATTGAAGCCGAGCCGGCCCTTTAACCGATGTGCGCCAGATCACAAGGTGAGCGAAAAGGATCGATCGCCGCGTCTGAACGTGATGGCGTCGGCGGCGATCCGTTCGATCGTCCAGCCATCGCCGATGTCGGCGCCGACGGCGAAACGTCGTCCGCCGGCAATGAGATAAGGTTCGTCGCCGGCCCACACCGCCTCGATCGCCAGCAGCGGCGGCGTTTCTTCCTCGGCAGGCTCGACATGCGCGATCAACAGGATGTCCTGGCCGAAAGCACTGTCGAACCAGAAGCGAATATCCTGCCATGCATCCATGCGTGCCGGCTCGGCTTCACCGCTGACCATGATGCGATCAACCGCCGTCTTGACGTCGACATTGGCAAAGCCGTCCGCGGCGAGGCGTTCCCGCAGGGCCGCCGCGGCATCATCGAGCGTGATCTCGGGCTCGAGCGCTGCCTCAGACGCGCCATCCTCGACGTCAGCTCCGGCCGAGGAGTGATCAGCCTTTGCCTTGATCGATTGAACGGATGCGCCATTGTCGGCTTGGCCATCCATGTCGGGCGGCGAATCGAGGCTGGATGTTGCGGCGATCGTCGGACTGTCCCCGACGCCTCCGAAAGGCCCGACCAGCTGAAGACCGACCACCGCCAGAAGCACGGCACCGGCGGCTATCGCCATGCTGCGCACACGACGACGCTTGCGCACGTCATCCTGAGGTGCGGTGATCCTTATCGACGTTTCGCCAACGGAGAAGATGCCAGGGAAAGCCAGGTTGCGCTCTCCGCCGGGCGTCAGCTCGGCGCTTTCACCCTCGATAGCGATCGCGCCTTGAAGCGGCTCCAGTCGAAGACCTCGGTGGTCGAATTCGAGGAGCAAATGAACCGGTTTGATCGAAGTATCGGAAAGAATGATGTCAGCGTCGAGTTCGCTGCCAAGCGTATAAATGCCTGGCGACAACCGCTGAACCGTGCCGGCGTGAATGCCGGATTTGATAAATAGTGTAAAAACGCTGCTCGGATCGGCGCTCATGGGCTCGTGCCTCGCCTGTCAATTCAAGACGTCAAATCATCGGCCATGAGATGAGAGCAAACGGTCCGACACCTCTCGATGCCGGACCGCTGCCATAGACGGACGTAAGACCGTCGACCTTAGGACGGACGCTGACGGGCCGCATCCTTGGCGACGTCGCCGACCGTCTTGATCTCGGTGATCTTCAGCGTGTCTTCGGTCGCCTTGTTGAAAGTCTCGGCAAGCTTGCCGAAATCAGGACCGTTGACGCCGGTGCCACCTTCGCCGCCGCCGCCGGTGAAACCGTCAACGGCGCCCTTAACAGCGCCGGCCGCTGCATTCAATATTCCCATAGCTATACCCTTTCCTGCTGAGTTTGCCAAAGAGCTGGCAGAAGCCCCAAGCCTGCGCTGCATGCCGCCATCATCGCGTTCAATCGCTTGGCTTCCTCGGGAGACACGCCCTCATCAAGCCTCAGCCGACATTGCTCGGCCACATCCACCAGGCTTTTTTGAAGCGACCGGACCTTCCCCCCATCCGCATCCTGCGCAAGAACCTGATCGATTTCCACAATCGGAAACTGAGCTGACATCATGGCATCACCTCACCGGATCATCTAAGCTTCAACGCTTGATCACTTGACAATCACAAACTTGGAAACGCGCTGATGGAAGACATACGAGCTGGATTCCGTCAAGCAATTCGTCGAGAAATTCTTCAAAAAGAAACCACAAGTTTACAAAATCGCAATCCGTACACTTAGAAACTGCAAATCATTCAATAACCAATTGCCATTCATTTGTTTCATTCAATTAAACAACTAGTCGATTTCTATTGCCTTCACTTGGTCCGTCAGCTAACGTCCGGCCTATCGTTCGACGCACACATGAATAGCATCTGATCGATTTTGTTTGAGGTCATCGTCGAGGGCGCATTCAGTGGGATTGACCAGACAGCATCTTCTTTCGACCGTTCTGCTTGGCACGGGCTTCGTTGCGGCGCTCGGCCTGGCCGCCGGCGCAGGTGCGGACGATCTCGCTTCGTCGGATCGGTTTGACGAGCACTATCCCTATCTGATCGTCGACCAGGCATTGCCTGAAGCTCTTAGCGAGTTCGGTTTCAATCTCGACCTGAGCGTCGATATCAGCCCCGACGTGAGGGGGCGTGTGAAGCGATATGAGCATGAGGGGACGTCCGGCGAGTTCCTGAGTTATCTCGCTACGGAACACCGGCTTGACTGGGTTCTCGATCGCGGCCGTCTGTTCATCTCGTCGGCCGATGAAAAGAGCGTTCGATCCTGGAGCGGCGACGGCGCCACGCTTGAGCGTGCCAGATCAGCCCTCGCCGAGGCCGAGATCGCCGATACGCGCTTTCCGGTTGTCTACGACGCGGGCCGCAGAGAACTCAGCCTCAGCGCACCGCCTCATTACATGGCCATCGCAGCGCCCGTCATCGATCGTGTGCTCGCGCCGGAGCCGACACGCACGGTCAACGTAATTCACGGCCGTGCCCGTGCGGGCGGAACTTGAGACTTGGTGGAGTGACGGCATTGACGACACTGGCAGCAGCGGAAGAGCACGTCATGCATGTCCCTCAGGCGGCGTACGAGCCCGATGAGGATGCATTGACGTTGCTGGCGGAAATCGGCCTTTCGGCAGCCGTCAGAGGCTGCGGCGAGGCGGCGACACCGATCTTCGATGCGCTCGGCATGTTCAGGCCCGCCAATCCGCTTGCCGCGATCGGTCGAGCCCTCGGTGAGATATCCGCCGGCCGGCCTGAGGAAGCGATTGCCGGGCTAAGGACGGCGGGTGTGATGAACGAGACCTGCCCGGACGAGTTGAAGGCAGTGTTGCTGATCGCCCTTTGCCTCGCCGGTCATCAGGTGGATGCATCCCTTCTCTGCCGCCGGCTGCTGAATGGCGGCGACGGCCCGAGCCGGCAGATCGCCCTTCGCCTGAAGCCGGTGATCGATGCCGGGCTTCGCGGCGCGGCCACGGCATGACGGAACACGAAGACCAGACAGTTTCTTTTGAGGAAAGGATGGGTCGATGAATGGTGTAACCGGTGTGGGCAATGCGGCCCCGGCCAACACGGCGACCAGCCCGCAGCAACAGCAGCAGGCGAGCGGTCTCAGTGCGCAGGAACAGGAGGCGTTCAACAATGCCGTCCTGCAGGCCGGCACCTCGGTCGCCGTGCTGCACTATTCAATCATGCGCTCCATCATGAGCAGCGACGGCTGAGCGGCCGTCACAACATATTGCACGGAATTTTTCGGCGGCGTGCCGGCTTCGGCCAGGTGAGTTGTCCGAAAAATAGGCGGCGTCGGGTCTGTCGGGAGGGGGCGTCCTGAGCCGTTATTGTCAGAGTTGGACTTATTCAGGAGGGAATAATGGGTCCAGTCATTGGTATGTTACTTGGCGGCGGTGCCAGCGGTTTGTTTGGCGGCGCCGGCGGAGGTGGCCTGATGGGCGGCCTCATGGGTGGTCTGATGCAAAATGGCGGCCTCGGCGGCCTGATCAGCAATCTCTTCGGCGGCGGTCAGCAGCCGGGAGGTAGCCAGCAGACCAACGATCTTCTCGGCGACATCAAGGACATGCTGGGTCAGCTTCTCGATCAGAAAGGCGGGCCTGGTGGTGCCGGTGGTGGGCATGACTGCTCGGCTAAGCCGATGCCGGGGGATCGCGGCCATGGTTGCGATAAGCCTGAGGAGCCCGGATGCGGCGGTGGCGACGACCACGGCTGCGATGGTCCGAAGGAACCGGAATGCGGCGACAAGCATGAGTGCGGCGGCGTCGAGGACTCCGAATGGGATGGCAAGGACAAGTCACCCAGCCTCGATCGCGAACGCGGTGCCGCCAGGCTGCTTGAGCAGGCCCGGAACACCGATGATCCCGACCAGAAGCGCGAGCTGATCGACATGGCGCTCGACATGCTCGGCGACGGCCCGAAGGACAAAGGCCTGTTCGGCAAGGTCATCAAGCAGATCGATGGCAACTCCTATGACAACGACGTCGTGAAGCAAGGGCGCAAGATGCTCGAGCAGATCGACGACGGGAATTTGAGCGGCTGCAATGAGAGCAAGGCGCTCGATTCGGTCATCGATATGCTCATGGGCGAAGGTGGCGTTGACGGCAAGCCTGCCGCCAATGACCTCAATGGCGATGGCCGGTACGACAAAACTGACAAGCTGATCGATGCCGGCATTCTGCATGCCGCCTGATCATCCGTCGTATCGACACCTTTGAGCATGGGGGGCGGTACGGCAGGCGGAAGTCAGTTCCCCCCGACCGAAACCTGCCGTACGGCCTTCGTGCTCGAAACCAGAGGATAGGAACAGAGACCAGCGTGACATGACGGATCGGACGACCATAGACGGTGACAAGCAAAAGGAGGCCCGGACGATGGGCGCATCCTTGCTGCGCCGCGGCGGCTGCGCCGATCTGCTCCGTTCGGTCCTGACCGGCACAGGGCTTTTGAAGCGCGTCGTGCGCTCGCTGTCCAGGCCGGTCGGCAAATTCCTCTCCTCACCTCAACCTCTCTTCAGTTCCCTCCTGCTGAAAACCGCGCAGGCTTTGATGCTCGCTGGCATCCGCTGCGCAGGCGCAGGCGGCGGCGGACCGGGGCACTGACCCCGAGACGGCATGTCGGATCGCCAGGCGTCGATCCTGCTCTGTCAACTCCATCCGCCCTTCGTTTCCACTGAGTGAGATCAGAACTTCACACATCGTTAGGACGTCGCTCCCAAGGTCGTTCCCTTGCCTGTTCGGCGGAACCCTCCAACCGCAACGAACGGCAGTCAGGAATGATCGACGACTGACGATGGATGCCCAATCGCAATAAGGGTGTTTTCACCGCGGCAACCCTCCATCCCTCCAATGCCGTGGACAAGGAAAGCCCCGATGCGGTAAGCAGGCGTCGATTTGGTGAAGTCTGACGAAACGATCCGGCGGATGTGATCGCCATCACTTCGGACATGCCGTCTCACCACTAGGTTCGACCAAGCAAGAAAACAGAGAGCCCGAGTTCGGGAGGAGCCGTTTCCATGACCATCGATCCCATGGCAGCCGTGACATCAGCGACAAGTGGCGCTGGAGGTCTGGCAGCCGGTGCCGATCCGGCGACCTCCAACCTGGCGACAGCGAACACGCAGACGGCGACGGCGGCCCAGCGCACCGATCAGACGTCTCAGATGGATCTCTTCGACTACACGTCGAAACAGCAGAACAAAGCCCCGGCGATCGAAACGCTGCAGCCGGAGGGCAAAGCGAAATATCTCTCCAATCCCGCGGCCCTCGGCGAGAAGGTGCTGCAGCGGATGGAAGGCCTGCATCAGCGCTCGCTGGACTATCAGGATGTGTTCCGCAATGGCGGCACCTCCTCGACCACGGCCGGTGCGGCCGGCGGCGGTGACCCGGCGATGGCGGGGCCAGCGTCGACCAATGTGGCGGGCACCGCAGAGCCCAACACCTTCTCCGGCCTGAAGCTCGCCTTTGACTACGCGATCGAGACGACGCTGATCTCCAACAGCTCGTCCCGCTTCACCACCGCCGTCAACACATTGATGCGAGGTCAGTAGAGCGCGTCCTGCCGCTCTCTTCGACGACCGGAATCGAGAGCATGCGCATTCATAAGCTGTCCGGCGCGCTCCGCCTGATCGGATTTGGCCTTTGCCTCCTCCTTGCCGCCTGCAAGGTGGAGCTGCATAGCGGCCTCGACGAGCGCGACGCCAACGAGATCATGGCGATCCTCCTGAAGAACGGCATCGCCGCCAGCCGCGACGTCGCCAAGGACAGGTCGCTCACGGTGATGGTCGAGGAGGACCGCTTCGCCGAGGCGGTCGACATCCTCCAGGCCCACAGCCTGCCACGCGAAAAATTCAGCGATCTCTGCTCGGTGTTCACCGGTGAGGGCATGATCTCATCGCCGGTCGAAGACCGCGCCCGCCTGATCTGCGCGCTCAGCCAGGACCTGTCCCGCACCATCTCGGAGATCGACGGCGTGATGTCGGCTCGCGTGCATGTCGTCCTGCCGGAGAACGATCTCGGCAGGCGCAATGCCAAGCCGTCGTCGGCCTCCGTCTTCATCCGTCATCACGAGGACGCGCCGATCGACAAGCTCTCGCCGCAGATCAAGATGCTGGTGGCGAACGGCATCGAAGGGCTCGTCTACGACAAGGTCTCGGTCGCCATGGTACCGGTGATC
>JBCCIN010000035.1:0-21303 GCA_039028235.1 Pseudomonadota bacterium | reverse complement strand
GCGCGCTCGCGTCCGAAGATGGCACCAGGCTGTCTCTACGGCCGCCGGCGCCGCGTTCACATTCTTGGATCCGAAAGCGGCCCCTGGGGCGGAATTCGTCGGCGAAAACGCGCGATGGTCACGCCCTTCCGGCAGCTTTCCAGCGCATTATGGGCAAGCGGTTGCAGCGCCGTCGTTCAACTTTTTGACCCAATCCGGACCTTACTTGAACGTACGCGCAGTCGAAGATGGGCCTTTATTCCTAGATATACTGCGAATAACGTGCGCGAAGTGGCTTTCCCGTTTGGCAACGGAGCCGGCTTGGCCGAGCTATGAAATGTTATCGTGGTCTTGCCGGCCTTCCTTGCAATCGGCTCATCGGAATCCGCAACCTAAAGGCCAGTCATCTCTTTCAACCGCCACAAAATCAATGGGATCTATTCCATCCTGGCACTGGCCAGCGTGCTTTCAGCTTGTTAGATGCCCTAGACCGCTTTTTCATAAGCCTAGTCGATCGAACTGTTCCGGCGGTACGCCTTCGTCCGCAAGCATGGTGCGCATAAGGGCGAGTAGATGGTCACGCGTTGCCGGTTCGCTTTCCCAGAGGTTGGTCGTCTGGTTCGGATCGTTCTTGCGATCGAAAAGAAAATTCTCGTTCGTGCGCGGATCGATGGTGATCGGCATCTTCCAGAGCGGCAAGGGAATGCTGTCGTCGAAATAGCCCTGATCGACCGGCGGATCGGGCATACGTCCTACCCTGCCGTCGACCGGGTTGTCGACGATCAGCGGGCGGTTGATCATCGTTGAATAGGAAAAGAGTGGCTTGCCTTTAACTGGGGCCTTGAACAGCGACCAGTTGCCATCCGTAAGACAGACACCTTGGCCAAAGGTTCCGTAAAGGATCGCGTCGCGCTGGGTCCCGCCATCGAGCAATGGCAAGAGGGTCTTTGAATGGCGATTTGCTGTTGGGATCTCTGCACCCGCCGCATCGATGATGGTGGCGAACAGATCGACTGTCTGCGTCAGGCCGGCGCTTCGCGTTCCACCGCTCTTGCCGGGATGCCAGATCATCATCGGAATGTTGGCATGGCTGTCATAGTGGGGGAACTGCTTACCGAAGACGCCGCGCTCGCCGAGATCGTGACCGTGGTCGGTGGTGAAGATGACCATAGTGTCATCCCAGAGTTCGAGCGCGTCGATCTTTTCCAGGAATTGCCCGAGCCACTTGTCGACCATCGTTGTCTTACCCATATATTGAGCCCTCAGAAACGCTAGCTCTTCTGGCGTTGTCTGCGCCATGAAAGCGTCCAGATCCGCGTAGATCTGATAGGGCGGCCAGATGTTGAAGTCGTCTTTCGAGCCATCGGTGTACATGGAGGCGTAGGGCTCCGGCACGTCGAACGGCTCATGCACATCGAAGCTTTCGACCTGGAGAAAGAACGGGCCCTTCGCGGCGTTCTCGTCCAACCATTCAGCGGCTATTGAAAATACCTTGGCTGGGAAGAAATCCCCTTCGCCCGAAAAACCCTTCACATTGGCGTAATATTGGCGGGGGTGAACTGCGGCGCGGAATTCGGAGATCTTGTCGACCCAGGGCGGCACCGGCCCGATTTCGGGGAGTTTCCAGTAGTCGGTCTCGTGGCCGCGAATGAGTTCGAGTGACGAGAACCCCTGCATGTAGCCGTTCGCCATCTCCTCCCAGTAGTGATAGTGGTCCGTCACCATGCCGGTGTTGTAGTTGGCGTCGCGTAGGATCACCGGCAGGCGCGGATCGAACACCTCGAGCGGACCCCAGGGACGCCACATGAACTCCTTTCGGCCTGAGAAAATTTCCCGCCTCGCCGGCATGCATGGCAGGCTCGAGATGAAGTGATTGTCGAACACGACAGCCCGTTTGGCGAACGCGTCCAAGAAAGGCGTGCGGCAGGGCGTTTCCGGATTGTAAGCGCTCAAACAGTCACTATTGAGACTGTCCACCAGAATCAGAATGATGTTCAAGAAACCCCTCCCTACGCAGCGATACGGCGGCACATGATTCATGCACCGCCGCATCCATCTTCCATCGTCAACCTCAGAGCCCGGCTCTCACCCCATCAAACCTGGCGGCAAACCGTCGCCCCAGGCAAAGGCGGTCCGAGTCAATGAGGGCGGCACACACCCTAGCGGAGGGCTTTGGCGGCTTGCAGGATTTCGAGGGCAAGCGGCCGCATGGGGCCGAAATCCGGGACGGTGTCGCGAGCACCGCCGGCAACCAGGACTTCGGCGGCACCGGTCAGTGTCTCGTTGGTGAGGCCGGATTCCACGTCCGAGATGGCCTCGTCCAAGGTGACCCAATCGCGCATGCGCATCGCGTACTCGGCCTTAACGTCGTCGCCCTCGATGCCGGTGTCGGCATAGTAGGCGAGGACATGCTCGACGACTTTGGCGGGATCGGTGGCATTGATATATTCGTTCGCCTTGAAGACGGCCTCGACGAAGGCAGCGGCCGATGTCGGATCCTCGTCCCAGAAACGCTTGGTCACGATATAGGGCGCGATGATGTTGGTGCCCGCCACCTTGCCGTCGCAGAGCATGGTGTAGTTTTCGGTGTCGTTGATCAGCGGGAGGTCGGCGGACGCCGCCGTGGTACCGGCACCGAGGTCGCCGCTTTGCAGGGACTGTATGGTCACGGCAGGCGCCAGCGGCACGACGTTCAGCGATTCGGGATCTTCGACGCCTACATGAGCGGCGCAAGCATACAGCACCTGGCTCCAGGTGGAGTTTGGCACGGTACCGATCTTGACTTCGGCAAGCGCTTCGGCGGCTGACCTTCCGTCCATGACGTCGTTGCGGATGACGAGCTTCAGGTTTTGCGATTCCTTCTGCATGGCGCCGACTGAAATCAGCTGGAACTTTTCCCAGCCGGAAACAGCCGGAGGACCGCCGGTCCAGCCGGCCTGCCACTGACCCGTCGCACCCGTCGCCAAAGCCGCGCCGCCATTCGGGAAATATTCGATCTCGACCTCAAGACCGTTGTCCTTGAAGTAGCCGAGGTCGTTTGCGAGCCACATGGGAAAGCCGGCTTCGTTCGGCTGGCTGTTCAGGTTGAGCTTGGTCTGGGCCCATGCTGGGCTGGCAGCGCCAAGGGCCAAGGCGCATGCCGCCGCCATAGATATCGTCTTGATTTTCATCGTCGTCTCCTTTCTTGGTTCATGCATTAGATTACCTGCCCGGCAGTGATTTCTTCACGAACCAGCGCCCAGATCTCGCGGCGTGCTTCGATGAAGTCAGGAAGTTCTGCCGCGGCTTCGATATCACCCTGTTTCCAGATGGCATCACGCGGCAGCGTCATTTCTTTCTTTATGCGGCCGGGCCGCCTGGTCATCACGATGACCCGATCGCCGAGATAAACCGCCTCCTCCACGGAGTGGGTGATGAACAACACCGTGTAATGCTGTTCTCGATGCAGGCGCTGGACTTCCTCTTGAAGGATGGTGCGGGTTTGCGCATCCAGCGCGCCGAACGGCTCGTCCATCAACAGAATCTCTGGCCGCATGACCAGGGCTCGTGCGATCGCAACCCGTTGCTGCATGCCGCCGGAAAGCTCGCTCGGATACGCCTTTCGAAACTGCTCCAGCCCCATGATCTTGAGCTGCTCGATCAGGCGTCGCTCCTGCTCCTCCCGGGCAACCCCGGTCATCTGCAGACCGAATTTGATGTTCTGCTCGACGGTCTCGGACGGAAAGAGCGCGAATTTTTGAAAGACGACGCTTCGCCTCGGACCGGGAGGTCCGGCAGGCCTGCCATCGATCAGGACGTCGCCGCGGGTCGGCTCCTCGAGCCCGGCGCCGATGGTCATCAAGGTCGACTTGCCGCAACCGGATGGACCGACGACGCAAATGAAATCGCCCTGATCGACATTGAGCGTGCAATCATCGACCGCGCATATGCCGGTATCTTCCGAGCCAAACCATTTTGTGATGTTTCGAAGCTCGAGCTTTGGTGCCATGGCCGATAGAGGCGGTGCGTTTGTTCTTGCTGTTACCATGCTTCCTGCACCTTACCCGAGGTTCACCGCAACGTTCTTTCGCCACGGCAGCACATAACGCTCGCTTCGCTGAACCAGCGTGTCAATCAGGACCCCAAGACATCCGATCGTGATGAGGCCGACAAAGATCGTGGAGACCGAGGCGTTTTCCTGCCCCTGAGAAATCATGAAACCCAACCCGACCTTGCCGACCACGAGCTCGGCGCCGACCAGGGCCATCCAGCCATTGCTGATCGAGATACGAAGGCCTGTATAGATGCTGGGTGCTGCGGCTGGAATGACCACGCGGCGCAAGATCGCAAACTGATTAGCGCCGAACACGCGTGCGGCGTCGACATAGATTTTCTCGACCTGCGATACGCCCAGTTGCGAATTGATCACGAAGGCCGGAAAGGCCGCAATGAAGACCACCATCGCCTGCGTCGCCGTCGACGCCCCGAACCAGAGAACGGCGAGCGGGATATAGGCGAAGGGCGGGATGAAGTGGAGGAGTTCGAAGATCGGATTTACGATCGTCCTGAACCATGGTGCCCAGGCGAAGAAGACTCCGACGGGAATGCCGACGATCATGCCGAAGAAAACACCCCAGCCCCAGCGTTCCAGTGAGGCCAGAATATGGCCCCATAGGGTCAGCCCACTAAACGGCTCCACGATATGCCAGATATATTTCTGCACCACCTCTGGCGGCGAGGGGAGAACGCGGGGTTCGATCAGTTGAAAGACTGACGTGGACAGGAACCAGGCGATCAGTAGGACGGCAATCGACAGCGCGCCATAGGCGACGGATTTCCCTCGGTTCGACACAACACCCATGCGTGCTAGCACCGCGTCGATCATGCGCTAGCCCCTCCGCTCGGCTTGAAGGGACCAGGGGGCCAGGATGCGCTGGCTGAGTTCGATGAGGGCAGTGAGCGCAATACCCAAAATGCCGATCATGATCATCGCGACGATCAGAACATCGGTATCGAGCAGTTGTGATGCGTTGACCGCGACATAACCGAGCCCCGCCGTCGCAGCCAGGATCTCGGCCGCCACCAGCGTCGACCAGGCGCTGCCAAGCGCCATGCGCGCTGCGGCCACCAGCGTCGGCAAGGCAGTACGGCAGACAACGCGGGTCAGGATTTGTCTGTCACTGGCACCAAGAGCTTTGGCCGCGTCAATCAAGAGCTTGTCGACCGAATAGACGGCGAGCATCGAGTTCATCAGCCAGGGCACGAGCGCTGCGATGAACACCACGGACATACGGGCGACGTCACCGATGCCGAGCCAAAGAATGGTCAGCGGTATCCAGGCAAGCGGTGGAACGGGGCGGATGATCTGAAAGATGGGAAAGACGATCCATTTGAGCTTGGACCACCAGGCCATCGCGATGCCAAGCGGAATACCTACGACCGCCGCAGCCGCCCAGCCCGTCAGAACGATATAGAGACTGCTCAGGATGTGCTGCCAAAGCGTGCTGCCGATATAAGGCCGCGTCCACATCCGCCAAAAGCGGTTCAGGACGTCTTCAGGCGGGGGGAAATAGAGAGCAGGGACAGGACCGCCGTCGCGGGTGAGCCAGGCCCAAAGGGTCAGCCATCCCGCCACCGCAGCAACGCTGAACATGAGCATTCGGTAGGACGCGGGCCGTCCCATCCTGCCTCCCTACGGCGACGCGGTTTTTGTGGGCGTCAATTGATATCTCGGAGCGTATGCGTTAATCGTTTAACTGTCAACGCGGCTAATACACTATCTTAGTTGCGAGCGTCGCGCCGACGCCCTCAGGGAAAACGCTAATCGTGAGCTATAATGGCCTAAGGCGACCTCGGATGTTAAACATGACGCGTCGATACTTTGGGTCGGTAGCCTGTCAGCGGTCTGAAGAGCTCGAGACAGAGGTCGAACTGAGCGAAACGTTTTACTAGACATGCCGACTCCTGAGTCAACGATCACACGGAAGAAGCGACCGTCGATCAAGGATGTCGCTGAAAGAGCTGGTGTCTCGACGGCGACGGTCTCACATGTCTTTTCGGGTAAGAAGCATGTCAACGAAAAACTGGCCAGGCGCGTGCGCAACGCTGCCAGCGATCTTGGATATGCGATCGACCGTGTCGCATCGCAACTCAGATCTGGCCGCGCTCGCGTCATCGCCATCCTCGTTCCTGATCTGGAGGACCTCTTCCTCAACCGTTTCGTGTCCTGCATCGAGGCGCTCGCCGAAAGCGCTGGCTATGAGGTCATCGTGTCCTGTTCGCGTAATGACCCAAGCGTCGAGATTTCCCGGTTGCGCGCGCTGATCGCATGGCGGCCTGCCGGAATTGTCGCGATCCCCTGTCGAGATTCATTTCCGAACGAACTTCATGATGAGTTGATCAACACGCCAATTGTAGGCGCCGATCGAATTCGCCCAAGCGAGGCGCCTTTCGACACCGTGACCATCGACAATTTCAGTTCGGGTCGAAAGACCGCCGAGCATCTGATCGCCAAAGGCGCCAAGTCCATCCTGATCGTGACGGCGACGATCGATCTCTTTCCGGCCCGCGAAAGGGTGCGCGGCGCGAAGGAGATTGTCGAAGAGCATACGGATGCCACGTTGTCGATTCTCGAGATCGGATCGGAACCCGTAGCCGGCGCCGAGCGCTTATCTGCGCGGTTGACGTCCAATCCCAAGCCTGACGCCATCGTCGGGCTGACCAATGTGACGACGCTGGCCGCCCTCTCTGCTCTTGTCCAGCTGGGCATGGAGGCGCCGAAAGACCTTCTCTTGGTCGGCTTTCACGATTCACTCTGGATGACGGCTCGCAAGACGCCGGTGACCACCATTGCGCAGCCCGTGGATGAAGTGGCGCGTTGTGCTTGGGAACGCCTGACACTGCGCATGGCAGGCGAGAGGACGCCGTTTCAGAACATCGTGCTGTCGTCAAACCTCATCGAGCGAGCATCGACCAAGCGTCCTTCTTGAATGTGCGATCGTTGGTGGTAGGCGCAGTTCATGCTGACGGCGAGGTGTCGAGGTCCTCGCCGGGATCACCACGAATGGTGAGGCCGCCATCGATCACGAACTTGGCGCCGGTGATGAAGGACGACGCCGAGTCCGCGAGAAAGAGTGCGACGCGGGCAATCTCCTCAGGCCGGCCCCATCGTCCGACCGGCGTGCGCTCGCCATAGTCCTTCTTGTTCAAGATGCCATGTTCCGCCCGCTCGGCCAGTGTCTCGGTGAGGATGTAGCCCGGCAGGATTGCGTTGACGGTGATACCGGCGCGCGCGCAGTCGAGAGCCAGGCTTTCGGTCAGCCCGAGGATCGCTTTTTTGGCTGTCACATAGCCGAGACGGTGAGGAACCGCGAGCGCCGCATTCGCCGATGACATGTTGATGATACGCCCGAACCCGGATGCACGCATGCCCGGCAGAACCAGACGGGACCAGACCACCGAACCGCGCACATGGATGTCGAGCATGCGATCGAAGTCAGCTTCAGGCAGCTCTTCGATCCACCCCTTCTTCTGCGGCATGATGCCGGCATTGTTGATCATCACGCTGACCGGCCCGAGGCTCGCTTCGATGGCGCCATGCGCCTCTTTGCTGGATGCGCTATCGGCAACATCGGCATAAACGCCGATCGTTTTGACACCTGTTTCGCCGGACAAGGCTGTAGCGACATGTTCAGCCTTGCCACCATCGAGGTCGATGATCGCCACAGGATAACCGGCTACGGCAAATGCCTTCGCAATTGCGTGGCCAATTCCCGCTCCCGCTCCGGTAACGGCGACCGGTGGCTTCGTTTGTTGTTGGGACATCAAGCAGTCATAAAGCTGGAGGCCGGGATGTGCCATTTTCCAACTGCGCATTTTTGCGGAGTGGGTGACTGCTTCTTAAGAAGCTGTAAGGGAACGCTACGCAATTTCAACAAGAAGCTTCGAGCAAGATCCAAGAAGATCCAGGCCTAAGCGACACCTTCTCCACAATAGATCCCTGAGAACGCGGCATTCTCTCATTTGTGCCTAACAGACCATCAAGGATTCTTTTCTCTTTGTCCACTCTTGGCACATCCTACTCGTAAGCCTTGTGGCCGAAATAGGGCGGTTGTTGCCCGTCCCAAGCAAATCACGGCCGTAGGGGTCGGATTCGGGCGCAATGCCCGCACCCGGCGACGATGCTCTTATGCAACGCTTTGACCCAAGGCGGAAGCTAGGGCTTTAAAGCGATTGCTGCATGAAGGACGATAGCGCGCATTGCCCGCAGCTCGATGTCGTCTTACGTTTTGTGTAGATGGCTGCAGCCCTGCAGCTCTTACGCGCCGTGGGTGAGACCAAATGGGCACCGCCGAGGTCATGAAGATCCCGCTCCCGGCCTCCAGCGCGCTTCATCAACGCAACAAATCCGGCCACTTCCTAGACTGCTACGCAGTCGAGGCCGCCATGCCGGTACGCAATGCGGCTCTCGTCATCACTGATTTACCCTGTTGGGTGCGGTTCCTTCTGTTGATCCGACGGATCGTGACCACGCCCCTCGGTCTCGATAATGATGGGCCAGTAGGCGATGACCGCGTCGGCATTTTTCCCGTCGAGTCTGAAACGGCCACCGAACTCATTGCCGGTTTTGATGACAAGCACTTGGACTTCCGGGTTTCCGTGCTTTCTTATGATCGCAAGATCAACCTTGCAACGTGGGTCGCACCGCACAACCTTGGCGGGCGCGCTTATCTGGCGGCTATCATGCCCTTCCATATTGCGATTGCCCGCAACGCACTGGCAAGGGTTCGACGATGTAGCAAGCAATGATCGGCATTCGGGCGTCCGGTTCCTGATCAACAAGCCGGCAACAGGTGAAACAGAGCTGGCTTCTCAAAGTGACCCAACATGGACGCTAGCGATCACGAGGATCGCCCCTATCCTGGAAATCCTTCCCGACGATTTTCCTGGAACGGAAAACCAAGATGATGCTCCGACGCCTCGGCTTGATCATCGCAGCTCTCATGACCACGCCCGTGCTACTCTTCATCTATCAGCCTGCTTGGAAGCTGGGAGGCCTCGGTCTTGCTCTCGGCATGATCGGAATGACGATCTCTCCTATCATCATCGCTTGCTGCGTGGCCTTCACCGTGAAGTCATTGTGGCGGTAGGGCCGGTTGCCCTCTGCATAGCTGACTTTGGCTGAGGTTCGATACCAACACAGAATGACCCAAAGCAGCCTGCTCGCGAGGGCAATCCACATCACGAACCGATGGATCATGGTTCATCTTAGCCGTGCTTCGATAGCCCTCTGGACATCGCGCCGATAGGTTTGGCTCACTGGTGCGATAAGGCCGCCTTTTAGCATGAGCTCGAATCCAGACGCTGTCGGCTCCAGGCTCTCCACGGCATCCTCAGCGACCCACCAGGATCGATGAACACGAAGACCTGCAAGCTCTTCGACATCCTTGAGTGCATCACGAAATCGATAGAGCACATGCTTGCTGCCCGCGTCAGTATGAAGCCGGACATAATGCTCATCGGCTTCGATGGCGATCAGTGTCCGTCCGGCGATTTCCGGAAAGCGCCGCTCCAAAGGCGAAGACTTCCGCTCTGATGGTTTGCCATCAAGATCGGCGGCCGTTTCGGGTGGGGAAGCGCTAGGCTGAGACGAGCTAATGCGCTGCAGTGCAGATGAGTTCGGATCTCCGGAGAAGGCAAGATCCAAGCCCCTGATGAACAGCCAGAATCCAAAGATGGCGGGGAGCAGGTTCAGATACTGATCGAACCAGTTCCAAAATAGCGCCGACAAGGGCGTGTTGGCCGCGGAAACTTCGAACAGGCTGTCCCCGTCCGGCTGCAGGCTGTCGATGGGAAGACACATCAGGGCCGCCGGAATGGTGATCAGCGTGATGGTGATCGCGCCCGCGAGGCTGGTACGTAGAAAGGACGGCAACCTGACGTCCACGACGAGACGACTGATCGCGTCGCCGATCGTCGTCAACAGAAACGCCGTCGTACAGACGATCGTCAGCCAAAGAGGCAGGGCTTGGTAGAAAGCAGTATCGGCAGGCAGTTCTGCTTCGACCAGGGCTAGAACCACCGCGAGCAGACAGGCGGAGATCATGACGATCAGCGCCTTAGGTGGGACCTTGTTCATGGTCGATGAACGCCATTCACGTAGCATCAAGCCAGTATTTTCGTACTTGAATGGTTTAGACGAGCCGTAGGAAGCATTTGAAGAAACACGTCTTTCTTGAAGCGATGACGCCAGACAATGCTGCGTTCGTCAATGCAGTTCAATGGCGATGCCGAGCAAGGAGATGCAATCATGAACAAGAAAATCACCTGCTTCCTTTCCACGCCCCTTATACTGGGCGCGATCTCCTCCGCTATGGCGGTTGACCAGACAACCTCATCGGCCTTCTGGGATGACCTCGAAATCTCCCTTGGTGCCGAAGTTTCCTATGAGCCCGATTATCAGGGATCTGACGACTACGAGGTTGATGTCTTCCCCCTTCTGCAGGTCACTTACAAGGACTGGCTCTATCTCGACAGCCTTGCTGCGGGTGCTATCTGGAAACTGCCCTCCGGTTTTCGCCTGCAGACCGGGATCAGCTACGAGGAAGGGCGCGAATCCGGCGACAACGACGCGCTCGACGGTCTTGATGACATCAAGGATACGGCCGTGCTGGACGCCGGGCTTTTCTATGACGTTGGTGATCTAACTTTGGGCTTCGCCCTGGAACAGGATCTTCTCGGACGTGGAAAGGGGCTAGTGACCTTCCTCGGTGCTCGCTATGACATCGAACTGCTGAATGGCCGGCTCAAGGTCTCGCCACAGGCTGATATCAGTTTCGCGACGGCAGAGCATCTCCGGACCGAATTTGGAATTACGCCGGAAGAGGCCATTGCCTCGCAGTTTGATGACTATCGCCCCAATGCCGGCCTCAAATCCTACGGATTTGGTACAGGTCTGAATTTCAAGCTCACCGAACATTGGTCCGTTCTCGGCGAGGCCGGCATCGAATTCTTCGGACCGGAGGCGAAAGACAGCCCTCTCCTCGACGAGGCCGGCGCCGACTTTGGTACAGAGGTTGAGCTGGCACTGGTCTATCGGTTTTGAGACATCGTCATACCCGATGATTTCGGTACCTGGCGATGTGTGGACACTGTCCTCAGGTGAAAAATTGCCATGAACCGGCGACCGCTGTTGACCCGACATGGTCACAAAGGTCTGGAGGAACAGCGGCCGAGAATTGCAGAAAGCTGTCATTGCCGGAGCTGCGAAGGTTGGGGGTGGTCAGATGCCATCTCACCACCGCCTATCCTCTTATAGGTGCTTCCAGAACACGACTTTGTCGGCGCCCGCTTCGTAGAATTCACGAATACGCGCTTCCTCGACATAGCCATTCTTGCGATAGAAGGTGTGTCGGATCAGCGCCACTACCCATCGCCCCAAGCGAATTCATGCCGGCACAGCCGGTTTCTAGCGAATAGCACGCATGTGATGACTGCACTCCAACGCCACGAGAGCGCCCATCGCGGAGGGAAGACATGCCTTTCCGATGCCGTAAGGGGTGAAGCAATCGGCTTTTCTCGGACAAACCTCGATGATCACGTGCATCTGTTTATCCGCGCCGTAATTTCGCTGAGGCGGGACCAGCTCTGCAAAGCCATCGGCAGCAGGAGTGCTGCTTCCACATACTCCCATGAATAGGTGGCGATGGAGAAAATCTTGCCTGCCGTGATGTCCGGCAGCTGTGCACCGATGTAGAGGTTGTGGACGATGAAGGCGATCTGCAACAGGAAGATGCCGCCATAGACGACGGCTTCGGTATCGGAAATGGCGACTTCGCTGCGCCTTAGGGCGCGCAAATGCCGAAACACGCCTAACCGACTCCCCATTGCGAGGACGTCGACCTGGCGCTCGGTCTGTTCGTTCAGACACGCGTTGAAGCGGTAAAACCGTCGATGGAAGCAGCTATAGAGGGCGATCATCGCGATGATGACCAGGAATGACGAGATTCCGAGGCGAAGGTCGAAATAGGCGAGGACAGCGAAGCTGACGATGACCTGAATCAGGGCGGTGATCAATGCGGGCGCTTCCTCTTCGAGAAAATCGACAAGCTCTCGCGACATATCCAGACGGGCATTGCGGGAGGAGACGCTGATCGCCGGGTTTCTGTCATCCACAGCCAGGCCCAGGCGCAAGCGAATGGTTCCATAGACGCGCGTGTCGTAGCAGCGCCTGCCGACCGCGATGCCACCCAAGACCACCAGGATCACGGTCATGGTGATCAGCTCGTCCAGACGTCCTGCAAGCAAGCCGTCGATGGAAAGGCCGATGAAAAGAGGGATGAGGGCGATCAGCAGATTCTCGATCAGAACGATACCCCAGGTGATGGCGATGCGGCCCCTGAAGATCCTGATCAGAAGCCCCAATCCGATGGTATCCTCGATGCGACTCATCGGTGTCCTCCCCTAGTTGTCCTGGCCGATCAGTTCAGCCGCGCACGAGCTGGGCCAGAGGAGGCGGCGGGCAAGCTGTTTCATATCCTCGACGATGGCGATCAGGACCGGCACCAAAATCAGCATCAGCGCGGTTGCAAATAACTCGCCATAGGCCAGGGACACCGCGGCAGGGATCAAATATTGCGCCTGCTCCGAGGTCTCGGTAAGGAGCGGCAGAAGGCCGATGACTGTCGTCGCCGTCGTCAGGAAAATCGCCTGGAAGCGGCCGATCCCCGCTTCTTTGAGCGCTTCGCCTATTGGCAGACCGCGATCGAGCGCCTGGTTGTATCGGGTGATCATGACCAGACTGTCATTGACCACGACGCCAGTCAGCGCGAGCATGCCGAAGAACGACAGCACCGACAGCGAAGCACCCATGATGAGGTGGCCGACGGCGGCGCCGACAAAGCCGAAGGGCACGATGGCGAGAATGACGAAGGGCTGCCAATAGGACTTCAGCGGAACGGCCATCAAGACATAGATCAGCACCGCCACGATCAGGAGCGCGCGCAGCAAGTCGCCTCGGATCTCGCCGATCTCCTCGAGCTCGCCACCCCCAGCGACCGTGATGCTCGGGTATCGCTCGCGAAGGTCGGGCGCGAACGCCTGGAAGACGGCCTGCCCCACTTCCTCCGGAGCGACCAGCGTGCGATCGATCGACGCCTGGACGATGTTGACCAGCTTGCCGTCCTGACGATGGATATTGCCGGAAACATAGCTGCCTTCGATCTCGGCAACGGACAACAGCGGGATCCAGGCTCCGGTCTCGCTGCGCAGCCTTGTTTGCATCAGGTCATCGATCGTGTCGCGCGCAAGGCCTGAATTCTGCACGAGGACCCGCAGTTCGCTGCCGTCTCGCCTGATCCGCTGCACTTCGGCGCCGCCAAAGGAATAGCCGATCTGAGAGGCAAGCGTTTCGGCGTTGAAGCCCAGATTTCGCGCCTCCGGCTTCACCCGAAGCCGAAGCTCCGGCTGGCCACCTGCAAGACCGTCACGGATGTTGCTGACGCCATCGATCTCGGCGAGGAGGGCCTTCAGCTCGTCACCGGCCCGCTTCAACAGATCGGTGTCTTTTGAAAGAAGCCGGATCTGGAAGCCGCCGGCGAGTTCTTCCGATCCGGTAAATTCGAGCTCGGTCGCCCCTTCGAGCTCTCCCGTCCGCTCCCGCCATTCTCGAACGACATCAAGAATGTCGACGCCGGGACGCTCGGCAACCGGTTCGAGCTCGGCGAAGATTTGCGCCCCCTCCGCACTTGAGATGATGACGAACACCGTGCGAATAGGCGATTTCTCCAGAGCTTCACGCGCTTGAAGCTCCTCGTTCAACTCGGCGCCGATCGCCTGAATGTGCTCGACATTCCTCCGCGTCAGCTGAAAGGGCGCACGCGCATCCATCTTCAGGCCGACGGTGATGATCTGACCCGGAACTTCGGGAAAGAACACGGTCTTGACCTTACCGAGGCCAATCAGCCCCAACCCGAGGGTTCCTGCTGCCAAGAACAGGATCAGCACGGCGTAGCGATGCCGAATCGAGACCGCCAAGATTGGCGCATAGGCCACGTCTCTGACCCAGAGCAGGTTCCCTCGCGCCACCGCTTGAACTCGTGCCCAGAACCTCGACAGGATCGAGCGCGGTGTTTCGTCGATGCTGATATACGCAAGATGCGCCGGCAAAATGAACTTGCTCTCGATCAGCGAAAAGATCAGCGCCAGGATTACGATACCTGAGAAGCCTGCCAGGACTTTGCCCAGCGGGTTTTCCAAGAGAAGCATCGGGAAGAAGGCGGCGATAGTGGTCATCACGCCGAAGACGGTGGCGACCGCGACGTTGGAAACGCCAGTTTCCGTTGCTCGAATGGGATCTCTGGACTTTCGCCGCTCTTCGAAAACGCTTTCGCCGACAACCACGGCATCGTCGACTAGTATGCCGAGAGCAATGATCAGACCGAAGGTGGTGACGTCGTTAAGGGAATAGTCGATCCATTTCGAACCGGATGCCGCGAGCGCGCCCATCACCGAAATCGGTATGCCCATGGCGACCCAAAAGGCCAGCTTCACGTTCAGGAAAACTGACAAGAGCAGCGTCACCAGGAGCAATCCTTGAACGCCGTTGGAGCCCAGGAGCTGGAGGCGATCCGCGATATAGCTCGACGAGTCGCCCCAGACCGACGCCTGAACCCCTGGCGGCAATTGCCCGGCAAATCCATCGGCAACGCCGCGCACGACCTCTGAAATCCGAAGCAGGTTCTCCCGCTGCCCGACCAGAACCTCCATGCCGACGGTGGGCTCGCCGTTGAAACGGAAGAGATAGCTCCCCTCGCGAAACGTGTCGCCGATGGTTGCGATGTCGCCGAGCGGCACGGAGGTTCCATCGGCCCGCTCGATGATCGGTATCTCGGCGAAGTCGGTCGAATAGCGCGCCCTGTCATCGGCTCTCAGAAAAATGTCGCCGCCAGACGTCCTGAGCCTGCCCGCCTGCGAATCAAGCGAGTTCGCCTGAATGCGCTCCACGACATCCGCGACAGTCAGGTTGAATTCCCGAAACGTGTTGGGTTCGACTTCGATCCGCATCTCACGGGTCTGCAGGCCCCAAATCTGCAAACGCGAGAGTTCCGGCTGAGCCAGAAGCTCCTCCTTCAGGCGCTCCGCAAGGGTTTGCAGCGTAGCGGGATCGGTTCGCCCGTGAAGATTAATGTACAGAGCCGGAAAGTCGAAACCGCTCGACTGAATGACAGGCCGCCGAACGGTCTTGGGAAGATCGGCGACACCGTCGATCCGAATGCGCACATTGTCCAGCAGCTTTTGCTGACCCTGCCCACCAGCCCTGCGCACCGAGACGAAGGAAGCCCCCTTCTCGGACTGCGAGGAGATGCTCCTCACCCCTTCGAGACCCTCCAGCGCCTTTTCGATCTTCTGGGTAACGAGTTCGTCGACCTGCTCTGCGGGCGCTCCGGGATACTCGGTCACGATCTCCACGCTCTCCGGCGGAATGCGCGGAAACCCTTCGATCCGAATGGAAAGAGCCGTCACCACGCCCATGAAAAGGATGAGCGCCATCATCAGATTGGCGGCGACAGGATTGCGGATGAACCATCCGGTCAAGGCATGCATCGCTCAGCCCCCAACGTCTAATGCTCGCGCCTGCTGTCCGGGCAGGAAGGAGGCCAGTGGGGTGGTGGCGATGCGCCAAGTTGAGGCGCCTTCGGGTGCCTCGATCACAATCCTGTCGTGACGCCGGAACAGGATTTCAGGGTCGAAACGTTGCAGACGATCGTCGTTGTCCAGATGCCAGACAAACCCTTCACGCGTGAGGGCGGTTTCGGGGATGTTGAGCGCCTTGGAAACGTCCCTTCCGGGCAGCGCGACCCTCACGAAGTCGCCGGAAAGAACCGGTGTCGATTGAGCATCGGCGATCTCCAGAAAGACTCGGTACTGTCGGCTGGCCTCATCGAGGAATCCGCCGCCCTGCCTGATCCTTGCTTCGGATACCAGCTCACCCTCCTGATCGAGTACGCGCGCGGTCGAGCCCGATAGCGGCTGCTGTAGCAATGCCCAGTCATTCTTCCCAAGCTCAACCGTCAGATCGAAACGCGTGTCGTCCACCAGCATGAGGAGACGTTCGCCAGCACTCACGGATTGTCCAAGGCTGGCGAATCGTTCGGTGACGATTCCCGAAAACGGTGCTGCGATCGTCGTGTCCGCCAATTGACGCTTTGCCGCCGCCACCTGCGCTTCCGCGGAGGTCACCGCGCGCTCAGCGATGCGCAATTGCGGCAGTTTCAGCGCGAGATCGTTCGGCGCCGCAGTACCGTCACGCTCAAACTGCTTCCTTGCCACCGTCGCGTCGTTTTCTGCGCGCAGAAGGCCAAGGCGCGCTTCCGCAAGAGCAAGCTCAGCGGTTGCAATGCCGGCGACATATTGTGTGTCCTCGATCTTGATGAGCGTTGCGCCTTCGCTGACATGTTCGCCCGCGAGCGCGCTTTCTCGAACATCCATGATACGCCCGGAGACCGCTGCGCGAATCTCCGCCGTCCAACGGGCGCGCACCTCCGCGAAGGTCCGGATCTCCGCAGTTTCCGGGCCGATTTCGACGGTTTCGATCGACACCATCTGCGCGGGCGTCGCCGCTTCTATACGGCCAACGTCGATGGTGTCTTCAGCGCTGTCGAGATAGGTCAGCACGGCGCCGAGAACGACGAGCGCAAAGAGGATCCAGAGCCAGCGCCTGGAAAGGATGCTCCTTTCAGTGTCAGGGCCCGACCCTGGTTCTCTCTTCGAATCTGCACTGTTGTCCAAGCTGCCCTCCGATCCGGAGGAGCCTACAGTCTTGGATTGTTCAACTGGCTTCGGCTGCTCGGGCATCAGCTTATCCTCTAAGTCACTCATTCTTTGGCCTAAGTTCTCATCGCCAATCGCCTCGGCGCATGACATCGCCGCTTCGGGTGGCATTCGGCGAATGTCAAACATTGAACGAACGTACGTTCATTGATATATGTAAGGCACCCCCCTCTCGCAAGGCTTGTTTGGATCGGATTGATGCCAGAGAAAAGAAATCGAGCGGAGTCAGCCCAAGCGCGACGGCACCTGATCGTCGATGCCGCCATCGCCTGTTTCATCGACAAGGGCTTCCATCAAACCAGCATTCGCGACATCGCGAAGCGCGCGGGCGTCAGCCTTGGCAATGTCTATAATCATTTCGAGAACAAGAACGCCCTCATCGCCGAGATTGCGACCTACGAGGCGGAGGACATCGAGAAGATCGAAAGGGAACTTGCGAAGAGCACGGATCCGAAAGACGCTTTGGATCGATTTGCAACCCTGTATGCTCGTCAATATTGTCAGCCCGGCGTGCCTCTGCTCATCGCGGAAATCATCTCCGAGGGACTGCGCAATCCCGAAGTCGGCACTGGATTCTCGCAAAATCGAGCCAGTCTCGTTTCGTCGATCACAAGCCTTGTTCAGAAGATCTCTGAGAGCGACGATTCCGCTGCACATCTATCTCACCGCGACTGTGCGGAGTTCATTCTTGATCTCATTGAAGGGCTTGTTATGCGTTGCGCTTTTGAAGGAAGAGAGCTGAAAGCGACGGATCTCACGTCGCTCAAGAGAGGGATCCGACGTCTCTTAGGTATTGAGCCGTCTCGCTAAACTTGGTGTTCGGCGATAGAGGTCCTCTTGGCGCAACTCATCGGCCCCGTCCGTCGGCATCGCGTGCCCGAAGCTGTCAAGGAATGCGGGCAAAACCACGTGTAACGACTTTAAGCGGCAACGCGCCTCCTCGCAATTTGAAGATACGGATATCGCTGATTAAGAGTCTTCGGCAACTTGTTGATTTGTAAGGGCACGTGAGACTTTTCACGTTACAATTTCATCCAAAGCGCTCAACTAGATAACTCTACAAGTCTCATGCGAAGACCCTCCACTGAATGACCAGGATGGTGGACAGGCCGCCGACAATGGCGGTCGCGAGGTAGGGAGCCCCCCCAACGGCTTCACGGTCACAGTGAAGATTGCCCAGTAGAGCGAGCCCAGCAAGAACAGCGCATGCCCGATGCGCATGTCGCCGGCGCCTGACAGGTCCGGGACTTGCTCGGGCGGTCAATAACCGCCCCATTTCGGCCACAAGGCTGGTGAGCAGGAAGTGCCAAAAGAAGGCATTAGGGTGAATTCCCTTCAGCCAAACGGAGCAAGTCCACGATCAGTTTCGAGAAGAGGGCTAACTGGCATCAAAACTCACGCCAGTCTTCGTCATCAGTGGAGGCCATCGCAAGTCTTTGCTCGTCGGTACAGGTGGGCGCTTGAGGCCGCTGTGCCGGAGCAGAGTGGCGGGAACTCGGCGTAGAGATGGATCCACCATCGAGCTTGAAAAAGGTCATCAACTCCTTCAACTGCCCCGCCTGATCGCTAAGCGCCCGCGCGGCTGCCGAGCTTTCCTCGACTAGAGCGGAGTTCTGCTGGGTCATCTCATCCATGCTGGTAATTGATGAGTTGATCTCCTGAACACCTGAAGCCTGCTCCTGAGAGGCATTGGCGATCTCCTGCACGAGACCAGCGACTTTGCCGATCGAGCCAACGATCACGCCCAAGGCTTGTCCGGCATGGTTCACCAGCCGCACGCCTTGTTGGACTTGGCCGTTGCTCTCCTGGATCAGGGATTTGATATCGGCGGCCGCTTGAGCCGAGCGCTGGGCAAGCTGGCGAACCTCCTGGGCAACCACCGCAAAGCCCTTGCCGGCTTCGCCCGCTCGCGCCGCCTCAACGCTGGCATTGAGTGCCAGCAAATTGGTCTGGAAGGCGATCTCGTCGATAACACTGATGATCTCTGTGATCTTCTTGGCCGAGTCCTCGATGCCGCCCATAGCTGTGATCGCCTCCTCGGCCACTTCACCGCCCTTGCTGGCTGTCTTGTTCGCGGTTTCCGCCAGCTGGCTTGCATTCTGTGCACTTTTGGCATTCTGTTTGACCGTCGACGACATCTCCTCCGTCGAGGCGGCGGTTTCTTCGATATTGGAGGCTGCTTGCTCCGTACGTTCCGAAAGGTCGGTGGTGCCGCTGGCAATCTCCGCGGCTGCGTTTTCGACCTCGCCGGTCACGCACTGGATTTGCGCAACGATCTGGGCAAGCTGCTCGGCCGTGCCGTTGGCGTTGTCCTTCAGGACGCCAAGGGATCCTTTGTAGTCAGAACGGATCCGCTCGGTTAGATCGCCATGGGCAAGCGCCGAGAGCATCCCAGAAAGATCCTGGACGGCTCCCTCCACGAGTTGATTCAGCTGGTTGATGCCGTTCGCCAGCCTCTTCATAGTGCCTTGCATCGATGAGGCATCGATCCGCATGGAAAAGTCGCCGTCAGCTGCGGCATCGACGACGGTGTCAATGGCGCCTTCAAGCATTTTCTGTTGAGTGAGATCCTGCCATTCGACGACCGTGCCGAGGCATTCGCCTTGGGCACCGGCGATCGGACTGGCAACAAAGGTAAAATCGCGGCCACCAACGTTGATTTCGGCTTTGTGGTTGCTTGACAGGCCGCTCAGCATGGTACGCTGATGAGCAGGGTTCTTGTGAAAGGTATCGATATTCGTGCCGATCAGGCCTTTTGCATTGAAGTTGGGCAAGTCCTTTCTGATATCGGCCTCGGCTGCGCCCAGCACATCAGCCGCAGCCTTGTTGACATAAACGATGTCATGATTGGCGTCGGCCACCATGATCGAGACATTGGCACAGTCCAACGCAAGCTTGGTCCGCAGCGCATCGACGTTTTGCTCGGCGGATTGCTGGAATGAACGGGCCAATTGACCAATCTCGTCCTTACGCTCTGTGCCCGGACACACGACCTGACGGCCGGGCTGAAGCTCAGTGATTGTCTCGGACAGTGCTGACAAGGGGCGGCAGATATTGTTGGCCATGGCAAAGGCCAGATAGCTGAAGACGGCGATGACGATGAGAATGCCGCCGTCCAAGAGTAAGAGTTCCAGTTCGGCGCGGTACCATTTTTCGTCGGCCAACGCGAGGAGATCCTCGACCAGTCGTTCTTCGATCTCCTTCAGCAGGTCGATCTTGGCGGTCATGGCGTCGAACCATTCGGTTCCCCTGACCCCCTCAGTGGTCCCCGTGAATGGACTATCCTTTGCAATCTTGCTGAGGCGCTCGACCTCGTCAATGATCGGGCCGTCGATGACCTGCTTGTAAAGCTCGCGTTCTTCAGGTGTCGCATGGGTCATGAAGACGTGATGGTAGGCGTCCTGCTGGCCAATCAGTTCGACAAAGCGCAGATAGATCGCGGGTGCAAACTGTCCCGATCCGAAGCCATTGGCGCCCATAGCTCGCTCGATCCCTGCTTTCTCCTTGATGTGAAGGAGCGCGTCATAGGCGTCGATTGCGGCACGGATCTCGCCATCCTTGCTGTGTTCGGCCATATGCTCGACCAGCGCGAGAAGATCATTGACAACGCCGGTATAATATTTCGCCATATCCGTTACGCTGGATTGCCCCGATGTAACGTCGGAGCGGGCCTGATCCAGGGATTCGATGTCGTTGCGGATGGTCGCCAGATCAGCTGCCAGATCCTCGCCGTAGACGGTCAAGTCCGAGTCTTGGACGGATTGACGATATGCCTTCAGCGCATGATCGGTGTGTGTGTTGTTTCCTGAGCCGTTCGGCAAAGTCGCCCGTACCGCCGCTACCGATGAAGCCTGCCGAATTGCCGCGTTCTTTTTGCGGCTCGTGAATAAGGTCGCCAATCGGCGGCATGAGCTGAGCAAAATCTTGCGTTTGCTCCGCCTCGGCAAAGTCCTTCCAGCTTTGCCAAGCCGACCATCCCCCTACCAGGAGGGATAAAGAGGGGATAGTTTGGTAATGGTCTGGTACACTGTTTTTTTTTGTCGGACGATTTTCGTTTTTTTGTGTCGACGACATCCAGGCATTTTAAAATTGTGTCGCGCCCGCAGAACGAAAAATAAAATTGTGTCGAATCGACAAAAACATATATACCTGAAATTTTCACTGTTTTTTACGCTTTTCAAGGTCAAAAAGGTTAGAAAAACAGTTATATAGTTTACATTTTATCATGTTTTGCTATATTTTTTCCATGCTGAAGAATGTAGTGACGGTTAGTTGTAGCGGTGGTGATGGTGAAGTTAAAAAAATATATTTTATATACCTAGAAGCCAAAAAAAATTTCGCGCCTTCGGCGCGACAATTTTTCTTTTTTTTCTGCTGTGTCGCGCGACATCCATGCTATATAAATTTGTGTCGCACCCGTAGAAAGAAAAATTAATTTGTGTCGAATCGACAAAAAACAATGTATAACTGTCGCGAATAGACGTCGTATGGAAAGGCGCTTCGCGACGTCTCGTT
>JBCCIN010000034.1:0-21463 GCA_039028235.1 Pseudomonadota bacterium | reverse complement strand
TATGGCGACGCGCTGATGGCCGTGTATGATCGCCTGCTTCATCAGACGGCAGTTGGCAAACGCGAGGCTGCGTGATCATGGCCATGGCAAGTGAACCCGTCAGCGACGGGAGGCTTATTGATACGAAAGCGGTGTCGGACGATGCGGACGTCTCCTTGCGCCCGAAGAAGCTCGACCAGTTCATTGGCCAAGCGCAGCTGCGCACCAATCTCCGGGTTTTCATCGCGGCGGCGAAGCAGCGCCAGGAGGCCCTCGATCACACGTTGTTCGCGGGACCGCCGGGGCTCGGCAAGACCACGCTTGCCCAGATTGTCGCCGCAGAGCTTGGCGTCGGCTTTCGCATGACCTCCGGCCCGGTGATCGCCCGCGCCGGCGATCTCGCGGCATTGCTGACCAATCTGCAGCCGCGCGACGTGCTGTTCATCGATGAGATCCATCGCCTCAGCCCGATCGTCGAGGAAGTGCTCTACCCGGCGATGGAGGATTTCCAGCTTGACCTGATGATCGGCGAGGGGCCGGCGGCGCGCTCGGTCAGGATCGATCTCCAGCCCTTCACCCTGGTCGGCGCGACCACGCGCACGGGGCTGCTGACTACGCCGCTCCGAGACCGCTTCGGCATCCCGCTCCGCCTCGATTTCTACACCCATGACGAACTCATCGAGATCGTCACGCGCGGCGCGCGGCTCCTCGACCTGGACCTCGCTCCCGACGGCGCCGCCGAAATCGCCAGGCGGTCGCGCGGTACACCCCGCGTCGCCGCCCGCCTGCTGCGCCGTGTGCGCGACTTCGCCACCGTGTCCGGCGCGGACCTCGTCGACTCGAAAATTGCGGACCAAGCTCTGACAAACCTCGACGTCGACCGCCTCGGCCTCGACAGCATGGACCGGCGCTATCTCCGCTGCATCGCCGAGAACTACGATGGCGGCCCGGTCGGCATCGATACCATGGCCGCCGCCCTTTCCGAGCAGCGGGACACGCTGGAAGAGGTGGTGGAGCCCTTCCTTCTGCAGCAGGGCCTCCTGCAGCGCACGCCGCGCGGGCGGTTCCTGACGCGGCTTGCCTGGGAGCATCTGAAGCTGGCACCACCCAAAGAGCGCGTGCCGGACGACGATCTTTTCGGCGATCTCGATGACGAGGAGCCGACCACGTGAGGCTGCAGCCTGCCGCGAAAGCCGAGCGGCCGCCGGATCATCGCCTCGCCGTCCGTGTCTATTACGAGGACACCGACGCCGCCGGCATCGTCTATTACGCGAACTATCTCAAATTTGCGGAACGCGGGCGGACCGAGATGATGCGTGCCCTCGGTGCCGAGCCCAGCACCTGGCGAGAGGAGACCGGCCTGTTCTTCGTCGTCCAGCGCTGCCATGCCGACTATCGGCAGCCGGCCAGGCTGGACGACGACATCGAGGTTCGAACCTTCATTACGCGCGTTGGCGCCGCCTCCCTGTCGGCTCGTCAGGAGGTTCACCGTGGCGACACGCTTCTCGTATCGATGGAGGTGCGCCTCGCTATGGTCGACCATGAGATGAAACCCGCACGGCTCCCCAAGGCCCTGATTGCGGCGCTGACGCCACAATATGAAGCTGGAAATGACGCTTAGAGGTGATGAAAGGCGGTTGCAGCGAGCTTCTGGCTTGACACCTAGACGTGAGAAGCGTTTTTGATTTTGAGCTATGATCCGGTTTCGTTCCCCATTGATCGCCTCGGCTGAGGCGACGTCTCCTCCATTTCAAAGAACGCTAGGCGAAGCCGCCGGACGGCCGTGACAGAGCACAGGATGACAGCATGGCAGCAGACAATACCATCGCGACCCTAGGCCTGGGCGGAGACGAGGCGATCGGTCTCAGCATCTGGTCGCTGATCGGTCAGGCGGATCCGATCGTCAAAGGCGTGATGCTGATCCTTCTCCTGTGCTCGCTCTGGTCCTGGACCGTCATTTTCCAAAAACTCTGGAAATTCAGCAGCCTTGCCAAGCGCGCGAAGACCTTCGAACGCGAGTTCTGGTCGGGCGCTGCCCTCGACGACCTCTACCGCAGGCTCGGCACCCAGCCGGACAACCCGATGGCCGCCGCCTTTGCCGCCGGCATGGAGGAATGGCGGGATGCGCCGCGTCCCAGCCGTGCGAGCGGTGCCGCCGCCCTTCTCACCCGGGTCGGCAAGGTCATGTCGCTCACCGCCGAGCGCGAGATCGAGCTGGTCGAGCGCCATCTCTCTTCGCTTGCGACCATCGGCGCGACCGCCCCTTTCATCGGCCTGTTCGGCACGGTCTGGGGCATCATGAACAGCTTCCAGGCGATCGCGCTTACCAAGAACACGACGCTTGCCGTGGTCGCTCCCGGCATCGCCGAGGCACTTTTTGCCACAGCCCTCGGCCTGGTCGCGGCGATTCCCGCCGTGGTCGCCTACAACAAGCTCTCCGGCGACGTCGATCGCTACGCCGGCCGCGTCAGCACCTTCACGGATGAGTTCACCGTGGTGCTCTCACGCGAGCTCGACGACGGCCAGGGCGGCGGCTACGACAGCACGCGGGCGGCCTGACCTTGGGGATCATATCAGCCGATACCACCACCCGCCGCGGCCATGGGCGCCGCCGGGCAAAGCCGATGTCGGAGATCAACGTCACGCCCTTCGTCGACGTGATGCTGGTGCTCCTGATCGTCTTCATGGTTACCGCCCCTCTCCTGACTGTCGGCGTCAATGTCGACCTGCCCAAGGCGACCAGCGCACCTCTGCCTGGCCAGGACGAGCCGTTGACAGTAAGCGTCAGCAGCGAAGGCACGATCTTTCTCCAGGACAGTGAGATCGCGATCACGGAACTTGGCCCCCGGCTCGTGGCCATTCTCGAAACCAAGCCGGAGACCCGCATCTTCGTGCGCGGCGACAAGGTGATCGACTATGGCCGGGTGATGGAAGTCGTGGGCACGATCCACGACGCCGGCATCGCCAAGGTGGCACTGGTCACCAAGCTGCGGGACGAGGGTGCCGGCCCGCTGATCATCGAGGACGCTGATAGCGACAATGGCGCGCAGTAATCCCGGACCCATGACCGAGCCCGACGATCGGGGCGATCCCGAGGATCGGGACCGAAAGCGGCGCTGATCCAATGGGCGGTGCAAGCGTCGTCTCACTTCTGTTTCACGCCGCGCTGGCCGTGGTCCTCATCTTCGGCCTGCCCTCCTTCGGCCGCCAGCTGCCGGCGATCGAGGAAACGGTGGTGGTCGAACTGGTCGATACCGTCGATGATCCTACGCCCGAGCCGCCCGCTCCCGATCAGGCAGCGACCGCCGAGCGCGACCAGGATGCCGCCGACGCGTCCCAGCCTGAGCCGGAACCAGAACCTGAGCCGGAACCAGAACCTGAGCCGGAGCCAGAACCTGAGCCGGAGCCAGAACCTGAGCCGGAGCCCGAACCCGAGCCGGAGCCCGAACCCGAGCCGGAACCCGAACCCGAGCCGGAACCAGAACCCGAGCCAGAGCCGGAACCCGAGCCGGAGCCCGAACCGGAGCCCGAACCTGAGCCGGAGCCAGAGCCCGAACCGGAGCCAGAACCTGAGCCGGAACCAGAACCCGAGCCAGAGCCGGAACTCGAGCCAGAGCAGGAGCAGGCAGTCTTTCAGGAGGACGAGCCCCCTCCTGAGCCGGAACCGGAGCCTGAACCCGAGCCGGAGGCCGAAGCGCCGCCGATCCCTGCACCGAAGCCGGAGATCGCCCGCCCCGAGCCAGAACCGGAGCCGGAACCTGAGCCTGAAGAAGAGGACCAGTTCGCGGCCCTGCTCAAGAGCGTCGAGGATCTGGACCGCAAGGTCGCAGGCGATGTCGAGCAGGAGGGCGAAGGACGTGTGCTCGAAGGCGATGGCATCGCCGACAGCCGCATCGGCGAAGCAGCCAGTTTCACCTTCAATGAATTGGACGCCCTGCGCTCGCAGATTAACCGCTGCTGGGCCCTGCCTGCCGGCATCGACGGCAGCAAAGTCGAGGGAATGCTGATTAAGCTCCGCATTCAGATGCGGCCGGACCGCACGGTTCAGCGGGTATCGATCGCCGATCGCTCGCGTCTGGACTCGGATCCGACGTTCAGAACCATTGCGGAAAGTGCGCGTCGCGCGGTAGATAAATGCGGCAAACTCAACCTGCCAGAGGATAAATACAACCTATGGCAAGACTTCATCCTGAACTTTGACCCCGCAGCCGCGTTGAACGGATAATGACGAGCCTTTGGGATCCAACACGCATGATCTGGCGCATCTTCGTCGTTCTTTTCGCCCTGGCCATCGCACGGCCTGCGGCTGCTCAGCTCGAAATCGACATCACTCAGGGCGTGGTCAAGCCCTTGCCTATCGCCATCACGGAGCTCTTCGGGCAGAATCCTGAGGCGCTTCAAGTCGGACGCGACATCGCGGATGTCGTCAGCGCCGATCTGGAAAGCTCCGGCCTGCTGCGCCCGCTTGATCGCCGTGCCTTTATCCAGTCGCCCGAGGAGCTGCAAAACCTGCCGCGCTTTGCCGATTGGCGTCAGATCAACGCCGAAGCGCTGGTCACCGGCACGGTCGTCGCTGGCGAGGGTGCCACCGACATCACGGTCGACTTCAGGCTTTGGGACGTGTTCGCCGGCAGCCAGATGCGCGGCCTTCGCTTCAGCGCCAGCGCCGACCAATGGCGGCGTATCGCGCACCGCATTGCGGATGCCGTCTACCAGCGCATCACCGGCGAGGAGGGCTATTTCGACAGCCAGATCGTCTATGTCGCGGAGACCGGCCCGGCCCTCGATCGGATCAAGCGAATCGCCGTCATGGACCAGGACGGCGCCAATCACCGCTTTTTGACCGACGGCAGCGATCTCGTACTGACCCCCCGCTTCAATCCCTCGGGCACCGCCATCGCCTACATGGCCTATCGCGGCCGCATTCCACAGATCTATGAGCGCAATTTGCTCACCGACACGGAGCAGCCCTTCGGCAATTTCCCTGGCATGACCTTTGCCCCGAAGTTCTCTCCCGATGGCCAGCGCCTGGCGATGTCCCTTGCGATCGACGGCAATACCGACCTCTATCTGCTCGATCTGGAGAACGGCCGTGCTGCCAACCAGCGCGAGCGCATAACCGACAGCCAGTCGATCGACACCTCCCCCTCCTTCTCGCCGGACGGCTCGCAGCTGGTCTTCAATTCCGACCGCGCCGGCAGCCCGCAGCTCTATGTGATGGACGCCGGCGGCAGCGAGCCGAGAAGGATTAGCTTCGGTGGGGGCAATTACGGCAGCCCCGCCTGGTCGCCGCGCGGCGATCTGATCGCCTTCACCAAGATCAAGGACGGCCTCTTCCACATCGGAATCATGAAGACCGACGGCAGCGACGAGCGCCTCCTGACCCGGAGCGCCCTGGACGAGGGGCCGACCTGGGCGCCGAACGGCCGGGTGATCCTGTTCAGCCGCAAGAACTACTCTACCAATCGGACCCGTCTCTTCTCGATCGACGTCACCGGCTACAACGAACGTGAACTGCCCACACCGCTCGACGCCTCCGATCCTGATTGGTCCACCTTGATTCCATGATCACATCGGCTTATTCAACGATGCGCCAGGATGACTTTAACTGATATCGTCGCTTTCATCGCGATTTGCTGACGGTTTCACAACGTGTATTTCGAAAGGCGAATCAGTGGCTGTCATGTGGCAAAGAGGCGTCGGGGGAGCGCGCGAGAGCTTGTGTTTGACAAGGGCACTGCGGTGCCGATAAGGAGCGATCGATGTTCAGGATGACCTCTTCCCTGATGGCCGTTGCCTTTCTGCTTACGGCCTGCTCGTCCAATGATGAGTATGACTACGGTGCTAATGGTGACGTCGGCGCGGACGGCCAGCAGACGGCCTACGGAGACGGCCAAAGCGGCATCGGCAGCGATAGCCTGCCCGCCAACCAGCCCACGGCCGGCACCCAGGAGGAGCTGGAGCTTTCCGTGGGTGACCGCGTCTTCTTCGACTATGACAGCGCCGTGCTCAGCCCTGTGGCCACCGAAACCCTGGACCGGCAGGGCGCCTGGCTGCGTCAATATCCGAACATCGTGGTCACCGTCGAAGGCCATGCCGATGAGCGCGGCACGCGTGAGTACAACCTTGCGATCGGCGATCGCCGGGCGACCGCCGTTCGGAACTACCTGCTCGCCCTCAATGTGTCGCCGAACCAGATCTTGACGATTTCCTACGGAGAGGAGCGGCCGGCGGACGCCGGTAGCAACGAAAGCGCATGGGCCAACAACCGCCGTGCGGTCACTGTCGTGACCACCGTGAACTGATGATCCCGGCCACCCCGCAAAAGCATGAGGTCAGAGCATCGAGAGGCGCCGCCGGCTTGGTGCTGGCAGCAGCCATCGCGCTGACCTCGACCTCGGCTTTTGCGGGTGTGGCCGTTTTCGGATTCGAAGCTGGCGACATAAGCAAGCCCGCAAAGCCCGGTGTCCTCGAGATCCAGGCGCAGGACGACCCTGCAGCGCGCGCGCGGACGCAGGCCTATATCGCGCGCCTGGAAGAGGAGATCCGGCGGCTGACCGGACGGATCGAGCAGCTCGAATTTCAGCAGCGGAATGTCGATCGCCGTGTCGATCAGCTGATAGAGGATCTGGATCAGCGCCTGCGCACGATCGAGGAGGGCGGCGCCAATCTCGCTGCGGGGCCGGGAGGAGAGCGTGAGCGCGCCGAGCAGGCATTGAACGATCTCGCTTCCTCCACCGATGATCAGGCCGAGGATGGCCAGCTCGGCCGTGTGCCGGAAAGTGCGATCGCCGGACTGCCGCGCCCCGATCCATCAGACGTGGCGGCGCCGGAAACGAGCACGCTCACGCCCGAGCAGCAATATGAGAATGCCGTGCAGCTTCTCCAGGCCGGCGACTACCAGGGGGCCCAGGGTGGCCTGGAGGTGTTTCTCGACCTCAACAGTGGCCACCAGCTCGCGTCGAACGCGGCCTACTGGCTGGCCGAGACCCACTATGTCCGCCAGAACTATTCGGCCGCAGCGGCGGCTTTCGCGCGCAACTACCGCACCTTTGGCCAGGAAGGTTCGAAGGCGATCGACAATCTCCTAAAGCTCGGCATGTCACTCTCCAACCTCGGCGAGCAGGACAAGGCCTGCCTCACCTATGACGAACTGGACCAGGCCTTCCCCAATCGGCCGGCCCATATCCAGCAAGCACTCTCCAGGGAACGTGCCCGCGCCAATTGCGCCTAAGAGACGACGTTCCGGGCGTAACTTATCCGCATGCGATACTGGAGCGACGGGCGATGCCTGCGCTTGACGACGCGGCCTTCGCCGCCTGCATGGCCCGCCTTGAGCCCTTCGAAAACGCACCGTTTCTCGCCGTCGCGGTCTCCGGCGGCGCGGACAGCCTGGCGCTAACCCTCCTGGCCGACCGCTGGGCAAGAGAGCGTGGTGGGCGGATCACCGGTCTCACCGTCGATCACGGTCTGAGGCCGGGATCTGCCGAAGAAGCCCGCAAGACCGGCGATTGGCTGGCGGCGCGGCAGATCGAACATCACATCCTCACCTGGCACGGCGACAAGCCGGAGACCGGGCTGCAGCGCCGCGCCCGCGAGGCTCGCTACGGGCTGCTCCAGGACTGGTGCTGGCGACATCACGCCTTCCACCTGCTCACCGCCCATCATCGCGACGATCAGGCGGAAACGGTGGCGCTGAGAAAGGCACGCCTGAGCGGCGACCGGGGCCTCGCCGCCATGCCCGTCATTCGCGAGATGGCCGGGCTTCGCCTGCTGCGCCCGCTCCTAGGCGTCGACAGGTCGACGCTGGAAGCGTGGCTGCGCGCCGAAGGTCAGCCCTGGATCGACGATCCCAGCAATGACAACCCGGCCTTCACCCGAAACCGCCTGCGCCAAGCCGGCCTGGACGTTCAGGCATTGTCTCGCGAGGCGGAGGAGCATGGGACGCGCCGAAGCGAGACCGATCGCCTGGCAGCGCGCAGCCTCATCCAGCATGTGATCGTCGATCCCGCCGGCTTTGCTCTCCTGGATGGAAAGGGCTTCGGGAGCCTGCCGATCGATCTCGCCTGCGACCTTCTCACGCGTCTTCTGGTCACCATCGGCGGCAACATCTACCCGCCGCGCGGCCGCGCACTCGCCCGCCTGCTTCGGCACATGCAGCGTCACCTCCCGGGCGATTCTGCGGCCAAGGGACCGCAAACCCTCGCACATTGTCGCATTTTGCCCCATCGAGAGAGCTGGTTGATATGCAGGGAAAAGGCCTCATCCGATCCTCTTCCCCTCGTCCCCGGGGAGCGGCAATGCTGGGACGGCCGCTTCCTCGTCAGCCTTCGCAGCGAGCGGGAAGATCTCACGATCGAAGCTCTCGGCAGCAGGACACGCCTCGCCAAAAAGGCTCTGAAACGCTGGGAATCCGCCCGACATCTCCCTGGCGTCGTCAGATCGACCTTGCCCTCGATTTTCAAAGGCGAGTGGCCGATCGCCGTGCCGCATCTCGGCCTCTTCGAAGCCACATTCGCACCCGAGAGCATCGATCTGCGCTTTTCCCCCCGCACCCCCCTGGCGAACGCCCCCTTCATGCCCCATATTTCCGGCTGATGGCATGAGCGAAGCGTTGCACGACTCCAATGTTAGCTTATGTTAAGAGTTGAACGGTTATGATGGGCTTTCGAGGCTCAGTCGAGCAGATGCGGACCTGGAAGCTTGGTTGAAGTTTTTGATCTAACTGCTCACATTGCTTCGATAACGCGAGGCCAGCTGGCGAGATGGAAGGGCATCTGACGTGAACAATTTCACGAAGAACCTGGCACTTTGGGTCATCATCGGCCTGCTCCTGATTGCCCTCTTCAACCTGTTCCAGAACCCATCCGGGCGAAGTCCGCAATCCAGCCTGTCCTATTCGGATTTCCTCGGCGAGGTTGACGCCGGCCGCATCAACGACGTCACGATCCAGGGCAAGACCATCAACGGCCACTTCACGGACGGCCGCGCATTCAGCACCTACGTACCGCCTGAGGATCCGAACCTCGTCTCCAGCTTGCGCCAACGCGGTGTCACCATCACCGCCGCCCCGATCGACGACAGCATGCCGTCCCTTCTCGGCGTCCTGGTTTCCTGGTTCCCGATGCTGCTTTTGATCGGCGTCTGGATCTTCTTCATGCGCCAGATGCAATCGGGCGGCGGCAAGGCCATGGGCTTCGGCAAATCCCGTGCGCGCCTCCTCACCGAAAAGCACGGCCGCGTCACCTTCAACGACGTCGCCGGCATCGACGAGGCCAAGGAAGAGCTTCAGGAAGTCGTCGAGTTCCTGAAACATCCGCAGAAGTTCCAGCAGGTCGGCGGTCGCATCCCGAAGGGTGTGCTCCTCGTCGGCCCGCCGGGTACTGGTAAGACACTCCTCGCCCGCGCCATCGCCGGTGAGGCGAATGTGCCCTTCTTCACCATCTCCGGCTCGGACTTCGTCGAGATGTTCGTCGGCGTCGGCGCTTCCCGTGTGCGCGATATGTTCGAGCAAGCGAAGAAGCACGCGCCCTGCATCGTCTTTATCGACGAGATTGACGCGGTCGGCCGTCACCGCGGTGCTGGCCTCGGCGGTGGCAACGACGAGCGTGAACAGACCCTGAACCAGCTCCTCGTGGAGATGGACGGCTTCGAAGCCAACGAAGGCGTCATCCTGATCGCCGCCACCAACCGCCCGGACGTGCTCGATCCTGCCCTCCTCCGTCCCGGCCGCTTCGATCGCCAGGTCGTGGTGCCAAACCCGGATGTCTTGGGTCGCGAGCGCATTCTGCAGGTGCATATGAAGAAGGTGCGGGTCGGCCCCGATGTCGATGCCAAAACCATCGCCCGCGGCACGCCCGGCTTCTCCGGCGCCGATCTCGCCAATATTGTGAACGAAGCCGCGCTCCTGGCCGCGCGCGCCGGCAAGCGCATGGTCAGCATGATCGATTTCGAGGCAGCCAAGGACAAGGTCATGATGGGGGCGGAACGCCGTTCCATGGTCATGACCGAGGATGAGAAGAAGCTGACCGCTTTCCACGAGGCTGGCCACGCCCTGGTCGGCCATTTCTCTCCCGCCTCTGACCCGATCCACAAAGCGACGATCATCCCTCGCGGTCGCGCGCTCGGCATGGTCATGCGCCTTCCGGAGGGCGACCGCATCTCGGTCAGTCGCGAGAAGCTGGAAGCGGATATCGCCGTTGCCATGGGCGGCCGTGTCGCGGAGGAGCTCGTGTTCGGCCACGACAAGGTGACCGCCGGCGCCTCCTCCGATATTGAGCAGGCCACCAAGATCGCCCGCCATATGGTTACCCAGTGGGGCATGAGCGACAAACTCGGCCCGATCGCGTATGGCGAAAACCAGCAGGAGGTTTTCCTTGGCCACTCCGTGACCCAGAGCAAAAACCTCTCCGAGGAAACCGCGCAACTGATCGACGCCGAAATCCGCGAACTGGTCGATTCCGGGTACGACAAGGCACGGAACTTAATAACCGATCATATCGATCGCCTGAACGACTTGGCCAATGCGCTCCTCGAGCATGAGACGCTCACCGGCGACGAGATCAGCGCGATCCTGCGCGGCGAGCCGATGCCAAAAGCGCCGCCGCCAGAACCACCCAGCGCGTCGGCGCCGACGGGCGGCAAGCGCGGGTCCGTGCCGAACACAGCCCCGGCAGACGATTCCGAAGACACCGGAGGCATGGAGCCGAGCCCGCAACCAGGCGTGTGATCGGACATCCGCGCCTCTGCAGTCTCTTTTGCTCGCGCCAGGCATCTGCCGATGACGATGTTCATGCTTCGCACAATGGGATGATCAAGCGGCACTTTTGACAGAAAAACGGTGCTGAAATCCTTGACCGTGCAACATGTGTGACGCAGTCTGAAATTCTCTGTGATCTCGCTGCAACTTTACGGCGTATTTCCGCCGCCCGGCCTTAGGGAAAGTTGCAATATCCCGTAGCTTTGCGTATCAGAGCGCCGCCTGTTTGATCGCGGCCAAGAATGTCATCAAGGTTAGGAGCGTCATGAGTCGTCAATTCTTCGGTACCGATGGTATCCGCGGCACCGCCAACACGCCGCCCATGACCGCCGAGATCGCCCTCAGACTGGGCATGGCCGCCGGCAACCAATTCATGCGCGGCGATCACCGCCATCGGGTGGTGATCGGCAAGGACACCCGGCTTTCCGGCTACATGCTCGAACAGGCCCTGACCGCCGGCTTCCTCGCCATGGGCATGGATGTCACCATTCTCGGCCCCTTGCCCACTCCCGGCGTCGCCATGATGACCCGGTCGCTTAGAGCCGATATCGGCGTAATGATCTCGGCCTCCCACAACTCCTATCAGGACAATGGCATCAAACTGTTCGGCCCCGACGGCTTCAAGCTTTCGGATGAGATCGAGCTCGCGATCGAAGCGCGGATGCGCGATATGGGCGAGGCCAGTCTGGCCGCACCCGACAAACTTGGCCGCGCGGTCAAACTTGAAGGATCGCGTGAGCGCTATGTCGAAGCGCTCAAAGGTACCCTGCCCAAGGGCATGACGCTGAATGGTCTGAAGATCGTGATCGATTGCGCTCACGGCGCCGCTTACGTCGTCGCCCCCAAGGTCCTATGGGAACTCGGCGCTGAGGTGATCGAGCTCGGCACGGCGCCTAACGGTTTCAATATCAACGACAAATGCGGCTCCACCCATCCGGATGGCCTCTGCGCCGCGGTGAAGGAACATGGCGCCGACCTCGGCATTGCCCTCGATGGCGATGCCGATCGTCTGATTCTGGCCGACGAGACCGGCCTACTGATCGACGGTGACCAGATGCTTGGCCTGCTCGCCAGTCACTGGAAACGCCAGGATCGCCTCGGCTCCGACACGGTCGTCGCCACCATCATGTCCAATCTCGGCCTGGAGCGTTTTCTTGGCGGTCAGGGCTTGACGCTCCACCGCACCAAGGTCGGTGATCGCTATGTGGTCGAGCATATGCGAGCATCCGGCCATACACTCGGCGGCGAGCAATCCGGTCACATCGTCATGACCGAGTTCGCGACCACCGGGGATGGCCTCCTCGCCGGCCTGCAGATCCTGGCCGCGATGCGCGAGTGCGATCAGCCTCTCAGCACGCTCGGCAACGTCTTCGAGCCTCTGCCACAGCGACTGAAAAACTGCAGGCTGAACGGTGGCAAGCCGCTTGAGGACGGCGAAGTTCAGCGCTGCATCGAAGCCGCCAATGACCGCCTCAAAGGCCACGGACGCCTCCTGGTTCGCCCGAGCGGCACGGAACCCCTGATCCGGGTCATGGTCGAAGCCGATGACGAGGCGCTGCTTTCCGATGTCCTCGAAGAAGTCAGCGGCGTCATCCAGCGCCACGCCTGATACTGAATGACCTTCGATCTGCAACCGAAGGCGTCACTGACCGGCTTCAGCTGCATGAAGATGATCGGCTTGGGCTCCGCCAACAGCTTCGGTTTCTTGTTCGATGCTTGAAGCCAGCTTCACCTCGTCTGATGACGAGGGGTTCCAACGATCCCCGATTGGAACCCCAAAGACACACCAAGCGTCCATTGATTGAGCGTTAGGTCACATTACCTGCTGCGGCTTTTCTTCCGATTTTAGGTCTTCGTTAACGCCTTGATGTCATGCTGCTTCATGGTCCATACGACCCTGGGAACCCGCTCGCCGGCAGAGAAGTTACGCGAGGCTCGGACTCCCAGGATCGCATGGACCAGCAAGACACGCCGTAAGATAGCCAAAGCGGGTTAAGGAAAGATGAACGCGGCCGCTTTCCCCATTGCATAGGTCAAGACGTTGAGCCGGCGCGACTCGGCGTTGACTTGGAACGTTCGAACCTGGCTGGACTGTATGCCACCCGGATTTCGAAGGTCGACCGGCTGAGAGACCGCACGACCCATATCGGGCAGTAAAGCAGACTGATTTGTCTAATAAGCAGCGGGCTACCGTCGGACTTTGGCCGGCTTCGCCTGCGAAGCAGCCTTGGACAGATCAGCATCGGCTTAAACCTTCGGATCGGGATCGTGCCTATTGTCGCGCCCTTCCTGCAGGATCATGCGACCGGTCGAGGCAGCCCGACGGAAGGCCGAGGCGCTTTGATAGTCGGCATCGTTATACCATTCCATGGCCTTCGCCTTATCCGGAAATTCGATCAGCACCATACGCTCGGTAAACACCGTCCCCTCGGCTGTGATCACCTCATCACCACGGGTCAGAAACCGGCCGCCATAACGGGCGACCGTCGGTGGCGTCAGGGCCGTATACTTCCGAAAGGTCTCGGAATCATGGATCGACATGGTGCAGACAAAATAGGCAGGCATGAGCGTTTCCTTTGGTGCCGTCGCAGCGAGATGATCTTATCTGGCACAACAGCAAACTACATACGTGGGGAATTTCCAGGGCGCTCCCACATCGCCAATCAAATAGGTCATACTAACCGGCCTCGAACATGACCTACCTGTTCAATGGATTTGTCGCGCCAGCGACTGAGCTTTCCTTAACCCGGCATTAGCCTCGCTTTGCTATGCCCTTCCGTGGTCCGTGCGACCATTGGAAACCGCCCACCCGCTGAGAAAAGCCGGGCGAGGCTCTGACTCCCAGGATCGCATGGACCAGAAGGCCTTGTTGGGAGGCTTTGGCTAACCGTGCGCTAACGTCGAGGGGAGACATCACGCCACTGGGCTCAGTGAAGGGTGCTGAAACCGTCTCTACCCCCCGGTTGGTAGAAACCCTTTGAGCCCTCCATTCGATCTGACCACCGGCATCAAAGGAACACTGTCAAACCAAGGCGTCAGCGTTCCCAGATCGGATCCTTGATCGTCTTCAGAAACGTTTGATGGGCCTCGATTTCGACGGCTGTCGGCGCATGCGGACGCGGTGGCCTGGCGACTCTCTCGCGGATCTTACCGGCCTTTCCGCCCTGCTTCTCCATCGAAAGATCCAGCCCCGGCTGGCGGCCACCGATCAGCCCGAGATAGACTTCGGCAAGAAGCTCCGAATCCAGCAGAGCGCCATGCTTGGTGCGGACCGATATGTCGACGTCGAAGCGTCGGCAGAGTGCATCCAGATTGGCCGGCGCGCCTGGAAAACGCTGGCGCGCGAGGGCCAGAGAATCGATCACCCGATCATTCCCGATGGCCGCAAATCCGAGTCGTTTGAGCTCGCTGTTCAGGAACTTCATGTCGAACGACGCGTTGTGGATCACCAATGTCGCAGGTGATAGCTCGCCCAGCCCGTCCCTCTCCACGAAGTCCAGGAAGCCTTCGGCGATCGCGGCGAAGACCGGCTTGTCTCCGAGAAAAGCCTCGCTCAGCCCGTGTACCTTCTCAGCTTCCGCGGGCATGTCACGCTCGGGATTGATGTATTCCTGATAGGTTCGCCCTGTCGGAATGTGATTGATCAGCTCGACGCCGCCGATCTCCACCACCCGATGCCCCTCGTCCGGGTCAAGCCCGGTGGTCTCGGTGTCGAGCACGATTTCACGCATGCCAGTCCCTCAGTCGAAGAGAACAGTACCATCCCATCCATCGACGATTCGGGATTATGGACAAAGCACGGACGCGAGACAATCGGCTGCCTGTGCGCAAAAGGGCAAGGGCAAGGCCAGTTCAGCCCTGGGAAGGTGCCTTGTCGGATGACGCCACCGGCCGGACGTCGACCGGCGGTGGTGCGGCGATACCAATCACTTCGGGTTTCGACCGCATCTGGATCGGCGCGATCGGCCTGGTCAGGCCGGCGCCGATCGAAGCGTAGCGTTCCGGTTCCGCCCTGAATGCATCACCTATCGCGAAGTCACACTGCCCCCGCGCGCGCCAGCTCATCCGAAGATTGTTCACCACCCAGGATGCCTTCCGCGTAGTATAGCGCTTCTCGGTCTCGGCCAAAGTCAGGCGATTGACCCCGTCGATGCTGTCAACGATCAGACCCGCATCCTCCGCCAATCGTTCGATGTCCTCGATCCGGTAGCCGTGGCGAACATGGCCGCCATCCTGCTCTTTGCTGGTCTTGAGAATCGGCGGGAAGAGGCTGCCGACATGCCGTACGAAGTCCAGGCAGGGCGTAGTGATCAGCACCGTGCCGCCGGGGCGCGCTGCCCGCTTCATCTTGGTGATCTGTCCGGCGTCATCCATCAGATGCTCGATTACCTCCGAGCACCAGATCAGATCGAACGCACCGATATCCCAGGAATCATCGAGGTCGACATTGTGAAAATCAACGTCGATGTGCCTGACATTGCGGTAGCGCTGATGCAGACGCTCCGCCTTCAAGTCGATGCCGACATACCGGCCAATCTTTCCAGGCGGCAGAGTCGCGAGGTGGCGCAGCGTGATCCCCGCCCCGCAGCCAACATCCAGAACACTCAGATTGTCACCGTCGATCGTCGCCAGCTTGTGCAGAAGATATCGGCAGCGGCTGTGAATGTTGAAATCACGGGATGCGAAAAGATAAGGCAGGCCCAAAACACGTTGAAGGGCATTATCCAATTGTCCAAGCATTGCAGCGGACCCATGAGAGGGCGTGTGGGTTGGCAGCGGTGCGTGCTTAGTGACTTATATTATAAAGCGATAAAATCAAGAGCAATATACGCCTATAGGTTATGTTTTTGATCATCTCGGCAGCGATCCACAATCGCCATCGACCTGAGGCGCGTCGACCGCCCGCCATCGATCGGATATGGTCAATCGAGGCGAACGCATCACGTGGCAGAATGCGCGCAAACGCACGAGGGGTAGTTGCATGTCGGGATTTGATCGAGAGAAGAAGCAGCTGGTGGTCGCCATGGATCACGCGCGCGCCATGGGCGCCGTCGAAGGGCTCGAGGATCCAGGTGCGGTCATCGACATGGCGATCGAGGCCGGTGCCGATGCGATCATGACCAGCTACGGCGTGATCAAGCGCTACAAGGATCGTTTGATCGGCCGTATCCCGACGCTGTTGAGAATCGACGGCGGCCCGAGCTTCTATCGTGAAGACTGGCTTAAGAACACAGAATGGCGCCTCCTGCACACGGTCGAGGACGCCGAAGCTCTCGGCGTCGATGGCGTCTGCACCATGGTCTTCATGGGGTCGGAAGTCGAACTGGAAACACTCGCGATCACCGCCGATGTCGCGGGCGAGCTTGCCGGCACTTCTATGACCCTGATGGTCGAGGCCCTGCCCTGTCCGGGCGAGCGGATCGCCGACCCGCTCGATGCCAAAGCCATGGCTGATGCCTGCCGCCTGGCTTTCGAGCATGGTGCCGACGTCCTCAAGACCTATGCGACCGGCAGCGCTGAGAGCTTTCGCCAGGTCACGAGCAACTGCCCCAACCCCGTGCTCATCGCCGGCGGCGCCAAAATGGACAGCGAGCGCGCGGTCATGCAGGTGGTGCGCGACACACTGGATGCCGGCGGTAAGGGCGTGGTCTTCGGCCGCAACATCTGGCAGAGCCCGAAGCCAGCCAGGATGATCAAAGCGCTTCGCCACCTGATCCATGAGAACGGCACGGTTGATGACACGCTCGACCTGCTCGCCTGACACCTGATCGGTGATGGGCACGTCGCGGCTTGGCCCTTTGTTGCTCGGCATAGACGCCGGAACATCGCGGGTGCGCGCACTGGTTTTCACGGCGGATGGCGGTGTGGTTTCCGAAGGCAGCGGGACGGCGCCCACCCATCGGCCGCGACCACGCTGGGCGGAGCAGGAGGCCGAGGACATCTGGCTGGCGTGCGTCTCAGCAATAAAATCAGCTGTCGAACCGCTCGACCGGCCGGATCGCATCCGGGGGCTTGCGATCAGCAGTGTCGGTGAAGCTTTCGTGCCGCTGGATGAGGCGGGTGAGCCGACCTACCCGGTCATCGCTTGGTACGACCAGCGCCCGCATGACGAGCTCGCACGCCTCTTCAAGGTGATCGATCGGGACGAACTTTTCGGCATCACAGGGCTTGCCGCCGATCCGACCTTCACCCTGATGAAACTGCTCTGGCTGAAGGCCAACGCAGCCGAAGCCCTCGGCCGTACGCGGCGCATTCTCAACCTCACCCACTATCTCGCCTGGCGTCTGACCGGGGTCGAGACGGCCGATCTCTCGCAGGCGTCGAGGAGCCTCGCTCTCGATCTACACGGTCACACCTGGGCCGAAGACTTCATTGGCGAGCTGGGCATTCCCCCTTTCCTCTTCGGCGAGCTTCGCCCGCTCGGTGATCGGCTCGGCCACGTGAAGCCTGAGGTCGCCGCCGCCCTCGGCCTCGCCACGGATTGCATGGTCGGCGTCGGCGGCCACGACCACATCCTGGGCGCGCTCGCCGCCGATGCGCTCGATCCGGGTACCATGCTTAATTCGCTCGGCACGGCCGAGGCCGTGACCCTCGCCATGTCCGCCTCGAGCCGCGATCCGGAACTCGGCCGGCGTGGCTTCAGTCAAGGTGTCGTCAGCGTCGACGATCGCCTGATCGCCTATGTCTTCGGCGGCTTTCAGACATCCGGTGCCTCGATCGAATGGTTTCGCAACCTGTTCGCCGCTGAGAGTAGCCACGAAACCCTCATCGCCGAGGCTGAGCCGGTCGCTCCAGGCGCGCTCGGCGCCATCTTCGTCCCGGATCTCCGCGGCCGTCTCCTGCCGATTCCCGATCCCCTGTCGCGCGGCGCCTGGCTTGGCCTGACAGCCGACCATGACCGCCCTGCCCTATACCGGGCCCTTCTCGAGGGCCTCGCCTTTGAAGCCAGGCTGTCGATCGACGGTCTCGCCGGCATCGACGACATCCCCGAAATCAAGGCGATTAAGGCGATCGGCGGCAATACGCAAAACGCACTGCTGATGCGCATCAAGGCATCGGTCTATCGTCAACCGATCACCGCGACCGAGATGCCCGAGGCATGCGCGCTCGGCGCGGCTCTGCTAGGCGGCGTCGCGGCCGGTCTCTGGCCGACCCTTGACGTCGCTGTCAGTGATCTTGCTGTGTCCTATGATCGGATCGACCCGCTGGATGACTTGGCCGGCCACTACTCGCGGCTCTATGAAGACGTGTACCGTGACATCTACGCTGCCCTTCGCCCCCTGAATCACGGCCTGCAGGAGATCCTGGCAAGCGCGTCTGATTAGAACTGATACCAATCCACACCAAATGGCGCGCGAACGGCCAGAACAGTCTTGATCATCAGCACGACCGCGGCACCCAGAACGATCCCCATCCAAAACTGATGACTTGTCCAAAAGCTGTCTGAAGGCGGATCGATACTCGAAGCCACCCGCCGCTTCGGAACGATGTCTCCCCGCTTATCAATGCGGATCCTGGGATCGTCCTCGCCATCGTCATTCGCTGGAGAACGGACCAGGACCGCAGGCTCAGGCGGCCGCCATCCGATCGACGGAGTCGAAGCCATGCCGCCGCCCGATGTCGGATCATAGACCCGGCCGATGGACGGCGGCCTTTCCAAACTCTTTTGCCAAGCTCTGGTTACCGCTCGTGCCAACATCGGGCCTTCGATCCCCGTCACGTATGAGAGGGGCCGGCATTGCGACCTCACATTTAGGGAAAGCCTACGGCCAAAGGCTTAATATTCCGTTCATCACCAGCTCGAACTGATGACGCGATGATCTGTTCGGATTGATCCGCCGGCCAGGATCGGCAATCATCCCGCCGTTGGATCCAAGGGGAGCAGCCCGATGGACGATACCGAACTCGATGCCCGCGGTTTGAACTGTCCGCTCCCGGTGCTGCGTGCCCGAAAAGCACTGCGCGGCCTGGCACCCGGCACTGTGCTTCGGCTATTGGCCACCGACCCCGGAGCCGTGCGCGATGTCGCCGCCATGTGCGAAGCGACCGGCGATCGCCTGATCGAAAGCGAAGAGATCGATGGCACCCTGACATTTCGCATCGAGAAAGCGGGCTGACGTATCGTCGGCGGACTCAGCCGGGTTCTTTAAGAAGCAGCTGGGCGAATCCACCCCTGGCCGCTTGCCGTTTTATCTGCCTGCGGCTAGGTTTCCGGGGCATTCTGCCTGATCGACTTCATCATCGAGAGCTTGGACGTGACGACCGCAAGCGGCAGCTCCCCATCGCTGGTTCACCTAGCCCTGCCCAAAGGCAGGATGGAAGACGGTGTTCTCGCCCTTCTGCGAGATGCCGGCATCCGTGTTACCTTCGGCAAGCGAGGCTATCGGCCAGCCCTGTCGCTCAAGGGATTCGAGACCAAGATCCTGAAGCCGCAGAATATCGTCGAGATGCTGCATCTCGGCTCGCGCGATCTTGGCTTTGCCGGTGCCGACTGGGTCGCGGAGAAAGGCGTCGATTTGATTGAGCTGCTCGATACCGAGCTCGATCCCGTGCGCGTCGTGGTGGCAGCGCTCCCCGCCTTTGCCACCGGCGATCTCGGAAGCAACGGCCAGTTTCGCATCGCCTCGGAATATCGCCGCCTAACCGAGCGGTGGCTGGAGACCAAAGGGCTCGACGCCCGCGTGGTGCGCACCTATGGGGCGACTGAAGTCTTCCCGCCCGAGGACGCCGACTGCATCATCGACAACACAGCGACCGGCGAAACGCTGAAAGCCAACGGCCTCGTGATCATCGACGAGGTCATGCGTTCCTCGACCCGCCTCTATGCCCACCCGCGCGCCGTGGACAATCCCGAGAAGCGCGAGCGTATCGAACGGCTGATTCTCCTTCTGCGCTCGGTGCTCGATGCGCGCGAAAGGGTGATGCTCGAAGTCAATGTCTCCGCCGAGCAGCTCGAAGAGGTGATCGCGATCCTGCCCTCGATGCGCGAACCCACTATGTCTCCACTCCACGGCGATCAAGGCTTCGCGCTCAAGGCTGCGCTTCTACGAAAGGACCTGCCGACCATCATCCCGGAGATCAAGGCCCGCGGCGGCACCGATATCCTGGTCACCAGCCTTGCCCAGATCGTCCCATGAACGCGCCCGCATCACCGCCGCTGAAACCACGCAGCAGCACGGTCAGCCGCATCACTTCGGAAACCACGATCGAGCTCAAGCTCTCCCTGGATGGCAGCGGCCAGGCGGATATTCAGACCGGCATCGGCTTTCTCGATCACATGCTGATCAGCCTCACCAAGCATGCGCGCTTCGATCTTCACCTTCGCTGCAAGGGCGATCTGGAGATCGACGATCACCATACGGCCGAGGACTGTGCGCTCGCCCTGGGCCAGGCCCTCGATCAGGCGCTCGGCGATCGTGCCGGCGTTCAGCGCTTCGCCCATGCCTACGCTCCTTTGGATGAAGCGCTGGCACGAGTCGTCGTCGACCTCTCCGGTCGCCCGTGCGCGATGGTCGATCTCGGCCTGAAGAGAGAGAGCATCGGCGAGCTTGCCTGCGAGAATATCGCCCACGTCTTCATCTCGCTCGCCATGGCGTCCCGAACCACGCTGCATGTCGACGTGTTGCGAGGCGACAACGACCATCACCGTGCTGAGGCCGCGTTCAAGGCGGCCGCCCTCGCCTTTCGTCAGGCGGTCGCACGGGACGGCACGAGCGGCGTACCGAGTACCAAAGGCGTCCTCTGACCATGACGCATGTCCTGATCCTGCCGACCGGCACGGCCAACCTTGCCTCGGTCGAAGCCGCCTTCAAAAAGCTGGGCGCCAGCACGAAGCGTGCCGATGATCCGGAGGCGATCGTGGGGGCCAGTCACGTGGTGCTTCCCGGCGTCGGCACGTTCGGCGCCACCATGGCCGGTCTCGAGGCCGCAGGCTTTGTGGACCCCATCACCCATCGAGTGATGGCCGGCAGGCCGACTTTGTCCATGTGCGTGGGACTGCAAGTGTTGTTCGAGGCGAGCGAGGAGAGCCCCGGTGCCCGCGGCCTCGGTGTGGTTGATGGCGCGGTCGGCCGCTTTCCATCGAATGTCAGCGTCCCCCAGTTCGGCTGGAACCGTCTGGAGGCCGACGCGGCCTGTCGTTACCTGGAATCTGGTTACGCCTATTTCGCCAATAGCTTTCGTGTCCGAGCCGCACCGGGATGCAGGGTCGCTACGGCAAAGCATGGCGATGACTTTATCGCCGCTTTCGAGAAAGACGACGTCGTCGCCTGCCAGTTCCATCCAGAACTGTCCGGCGCGTTCGGTCATCGGCTGATCAAGCGCTGGCTGGAGGGCTGACATCATGTCAACGCCGTGCGCATCGCATTTGACGAGGCGGATCATTCCCTGCCTCGACGTCAGCCATGGCCGGGTCGTTAAGGGGATCAAGTTCCAGGGACTGCGCGACGCCGGCGATCCCGCCGAGCGCGCCGCTCTCTATGAATCTCAGGGGGCTGACGAGATCGTCATCCTCGATGTCTCCGCCACGCCTGAAGGCCGGTGCAATCAGGTCGAGACCGTCAGACGCGTGCGTGAGAAGATCGGCATTCCGCTTACGGTCGGCGGCGGCGTGCGCAGGGTCGATGACGCGGGCGCCTTGCTCGAAGCCGGTGCGGACAAGGTCTCGGTCAACAGCGCTGCGGTCGCCAAGCCAGAGCTTCTGGCTGAAATTGCCGAGCGATATGG
>JBCCIN010000033.1:0-21810 GCA_039028235.1 Pseudomonadota bacterium | reverse complement strand
GTCTTGGCGCCTGGCCATACCAGGCCGGTGATCGGTAAGGACCTTGTGCGCGAGGTGCTGAGCACGACGCGCGACGCCATCCTTCACGTCATGCGCGTGACCGCTGACGGCATGGATCGCGGCATCCCGCTCGACGATATCGCCATAGCCGCGACGCTGCCGCCGGATCTCGCCGAGAAGCCCTGGCTAAAGGAATTCTACGGCAAAGCGTCTTGGTCCGCGAAAGCTTTCGCCGTCGGCATGCTCGGCTGGTATGACGGCAATCCGACAAGTCTTGGCATGGTAAGCAGCGTCGATCGAGCGTTGCATATGACGGACCTAGCGGGCGGCAAAGACGCCCTGATGCATGCGGCCAAGACGACTGATGATCTTCAGTGGCGCCTCGAGCTTTGCGATCATCTGATCGCGCTTGGCGAGCCCGCGAAGGCGCTCAAGGCTGAAACCCTGCGCGCACTCGCCGACACCGAAATCAATGCTACCGCGCGCAACAGCTATCTCTGGGAGGCGAATAAGCTGGAGCAGGTGGAGTGAGTACATCCGGCATGATCGACGTGAAAACGATCGAGCGGCGCCTCGCCGATCTGCTGGCCTTTCTTTTCGTGCTGGTCATCATCATCTACGCCGCATCCGGTCCCTTAAGCGAAACTGTGCGCTGGCTGATCGAAACCACGACGGCTGGCTGGGAGGAGATGTCCAGGCGCGATCAGCGTCTGGCGCTGAAGGAGCACTGGCTCGGCGCCGGGTACAAATCGTTCGAGCGCAACGTCCTCCTGCCGACGGGTCTGATCCTCGGCCTGCCAATCATCTTCGCATTCGCCGTCACCTTCCTGACCTTGCACAAGGCGCGTTGGCTGAACGGAATCCTGACCGCACTCACCATCGCGACCTTTCTCTTCTGGATCGTCAATCTCTTCGCGATCGACGGTGGGCTTCTCCCGGGTGCCAGACCGATCGACTATGTCCTGTTCCCAATCGCGACGGCGCTCACCCTCTATCTGACATGGCGTTTTTTCGGCGGCTTCATCGTCGGCTTTTGCGTCTTTTGGATCATCTATTTCTTCGTCCGCGGCGCGTTGCCCGACTGGACCGGCATCTTCCAGGGGTCGGAGTCGACCTTCGACCAGTCGCTCCGCGCCATGGTTCTGAATTTCTGGGCACAGACCGGCGGCATGTTCGGCCAGCCGCTGCAGGTGGTCTCGGGCAATGTCCTGATCCTGATCGTCTTCGGCGCCGTGCTGATGGCGAGCGGGGCAGGGGATCTCTTGATGAAGATCGCCAATCGCCTGACCGGCGGGCTCACCGGCGGCGCTGCCCACGCCGCTGTCGCAAGCTCCGCCCTTTTCGGCACGCTGAGCGGGGCGGCGATCTCCAACGTCGTCTCGACGGGCGTGATGACCATTCCGGTGATCAAGAAGTCCGGCTTCAGGCCCGCCTTCGCAGGGGCCGTTGAGGCCGCGGCCTCAACAGGTGGCCAGGTCATGCCGCCGGTGATGGGGGTCGTCGCCTTCTTCGTCGCGGGGCAAATCGGTCTTGAATATCGCTACATCGTCGTCGCCGCGATCGTGCCAGCACTCTTCTTCTACCTCGGGATCTTCCTCACGGTCTATTTCGAGGCACGGCGGCTCGGGATCGGCCCCCTGCCATTAGCGGCACGTCCCAAGCTCTCCGGGACCGAGATGATCCAGTGCCTGGTGTTCATCCTGCCGCTCGGCACGATCAGCTATTTTCTGTTTTCGCAGCCCTCCGTGCCCAAGGCCGGATTTTATGGCTTTTTCGTCGCCCTCGTCGCATCGCTTGCCCTGTTCCCCAGCTTCCGTTCCTTCCGCCGGGTCTATGAAGCCTTCGTCAACGCAGGGCGCATGGCGTCGTCGATCATCATCATCGTCGCGGCGATCGGGCTGATCGTCGGGCTCATTCAGGTTTCCGGCTTCTCCGGCCGCCTGTCTCTCCTGCTCGCCCAGCTGGCCGACGGGCCGCTTTTTTCCACGCTGATCATCGTCGCGCTCGGCTCGATCGTGCTCGGCATGGGGCTGCCGCCGGGTGCTACCTACTTCATCATCGTGATCGCGCTTTCCTCAGGCATCGATGCTGTCGGCATCGCGCCGCTGACACTGCATCTGTTCGTGGTGTTCTTCGCCGTCATCTCCACGGTCACGCCGCCGGTCGCCCTGGCCGCCTTCGCCGCTGCACCGATCGCCGGTGCCGATCCGATGCGCACCGGCTTTCAGGCGGCGCGGCTGTCACTGGCGGGATTCCTCATCCCGTTCGTTTTCGTCTATCACCCCGCAGTGCTCTACAAATTGCAGGTCCTGTTCACCTGGTTCGGTGAGGAGTTGCCTGCGTCAAAGGCGATGATGGACGTCTCGCTGGTCAGCTGGACCGATCTCGGCTGGATCATTCTCGCGTTCAGCCTGTCGATCTGGCTCCTATCCTCGGCGCTGACCGGCTTCGAAAAGAACCGCCTTGGCGCCGTGGAGCGCGCGCTTCGTGCCCTGGCGGGGCTCGCCATATTGCTGCCGGATTGGCAAATGGCAGCGCCTGCCTTCGGAATCGGCATTGCGCTCATCATCGGTCATCGGTTTCTTAGAAGTGAACCTTCGCCGATCGATGCCGGGTCGCCATGAACGACAACATGCTCAATCAGGGAGAAAGTACGATGTGCCGAGAGATAGCGCTCGCGGCTGCAGCCGCTGTCGGTTTCGCAGGAACGGCGCTGGCCCAGGATGTCACGCTCAAAATGGCGACGATCGCGCCCTCTCTAGGACAGGCGATCACCATGGCCACGTTCGCCAATATCGTGACAGGCAATGTCGACGGCATCGACATCGAGGTCGCAGGCGGCGGTGCAGCGACGCTGCATCAAATGGAAGTCGGACGCGGCAATCTCGATTTCGCCATGACCTCGCCGGTCATCTACAACCTGATGTCAGCAGGTAAGGCGATGTACGCGCAGGAGCCGGAGGCGCCGCAGCTTTCGGAAAATGTACAGCTCCTCATGTGGTTCCCCTACGGCCAGTATCACTTCACCGTGCGCGCTGACAGCGATATCCAGACCCTCGACGACCTCGAAGGGGCGACGATTTTCCTCGGCCCCCAGGGGGGAGGCGCTTATAATGCAGCCAAGGGGTGGATCGAAGCCACGACAGGCCTTGTCGTCGGTGAAGACTACGAGGCGATCAAGGCTAATTGGCAGACAGGCTTTCAGGCTTTCCTTGATGGGAATGTCGACATCTACACCAATGGCTGTCTCGATCCCTGCGGCCAGTTTATCCAGTTCACCGAAACCGAGGATCTGAGGTTCATCGGTCCTGAAGACGACAGCGGCGCCGCGGTCGACGAGTGGCTCGGCAAGTTCCGCTATCGCGATGACATCCAGCCGGGGCTCTACGATGGCCAGAAAAACGACGATGTCGTCGTGTCGTTCAACACCGCGGTCGGTATCGCCGTGCGCGGTGATCTCGACGAAGAGACGGTGTATCAGGTCACCAAGGCGTTCTGGGACAATCTCGACCAGGTAACCTCGGATGCGCCCTGGGCGAAGGCTCTCGATATCGAATTCGCGGCCTCGGAACGCGGCCTCATTGAGCTCCATCCGGGCGCCGCACGCTACTATGATGAGGTCGGTGCGATGTGAACGCGGGCTAGGCGCTTCTGTTCGGGAGCCCTTCGTTCAGGTCAGCCGCAGGTCCGTTCGCGGCAACCGCCGCGGCGATCACAAGGCCGTTCCGTCGCTATTCGGCGAAAGCGACGATCTGCCACTGACGGTCCACCATCAGCCAAGCCAGGGAAAAGCTGCTGAACCCGAGCTTGGCGATCTTGGTCAGGAGATTGATCTCGGCTTTTTCGGCGATGTCGCGGTCGTAGAGGTTATCGACACGTTCGCCGCGGATGCATGTCTTGGTTTGATGATCGGTTTTCATCATGACGGCTCCGAGGTGCTTTTTTTCTTGGGTTTCCCTCATTCATTCAGGAAAATTAGACCGGCGCAGATGAACAGAAGGTGACGACGGTCACATTCTACGAATTTTTCTTGATTTTTTTGTCGAGGCTCCGGCAACGTTCGACGACGGTTGCCGCTTCGGTGCTCAACTGTCGACGCAGTCGGCAGACATGCTTGATCAGCGACTTCCTGTACTCCTGGTCGAGCCGATGCTGATGTGATCAAAGAAAACATGCCCCATCTCCGCGTTCGAGATGGTCCGAGGCTAGCGTCTGCATGGTTAATTTTTCGTCAAGAAATCCGAAGAACTTATCATGGCGTTTGCGGTGGTCTTGCCGCCCCCGGAGAATGCCGCCAGGTTGCACATCGTGCCTGGGAGTGATCTGTCAACATCGGCTCTGCGCTATCGGTTTAGGAGGTTAGCCATGCAGCCTTTTTCAGCATTGCAACAACGACTTGATAAGGGCGACGTCGTCATTTTGGATGGCGGCACCGGAACGGAACTTGAGCAGCGCGGCGTGCCGATGGACAGCAAGGCCTGGTGCGGCCCGGCGACGCTCGAACATCTGGCGGAACTGGAAGAGGTGCATCGGGACTACATCGCTGCAGGCGCTGACGTCGTGACCGCCAACACCTATGCCTCGTCCCTTCTGATGCTCGAACCTGCAGGATTCGCGGATCAATTCGAGAACCTCAATCGAGCCGCGATCAGGGCCGCGCATCGGGCACGTCTGACGAGCGGCCGAGGCGACGTGGCGGTGGCAGGCTCGCTGTCCCATATGATCCCAGTGGTCGAAGGTGATGATCGATCGGATCTCGCTCATGCACCAAGCAAGAGCGACATGGCTGAGGCCTTCCAGCGGATGGCCTCGCTGCACAAGGATGAAGGCTGTGATCTCATCATCCTCGAGATGATGTATCACCCCGACCGCATGGCACCGGCGTTCGAGGCGGCGGTCGCGACCGGCCTTCCGGTCTGGGCCGGCTTTTCAGCGCGCCGCGGCATGGGGGGGGAGGTGCTGAGCTTCGCCCGGGAGCGAGACATTCCGTTTGAGGAAGTCGCCGAAATCCTTGCCGATTTCGACATCGCCGCGGCCGGGCTCATGCATTCGCCGTCGAACGTCGTCGCGGACGCCCTCGCGATCCTGCGGCGTACCTATGACGGACCCCTGATGGCCTATCCGGATTCCGGCTATTTCAAGATGCCGTACTGGCAGTTCGATGACGTCATGCCGCCGGAGACGTTTCGAGGCTTTGCCGAAGAGTGGGTTGCGTCGGGCGTGCAGATCGTCGGTGGCTGCTGCGGCCTTTCGCCAGACCATATTCGCGCGATTTCGTCGATGAAGGATGAGGTGTCGCCTCGTTCTTAAGACTTTGTTCAACATTATGCTTCAGGATTAAGGATACGGAAGCCGGTTCTATTCTCTCACGCCACGGATGGTCGTCATGGCAAAGATCATTGTGATAGAAGATGAAGAGGAACTCCGCCAGCTCATCGTCGATGAACTCAAGGACGCCGGTCACGAGGCCATCGAGGCTGGTGACGGTCTGGACGGGCTATCGGCTATCATCGAAGAGAATCCGGATGTTATCATCTCGGACATCGGCATGCCCAGGATGAACGGGTTCGAGCTCAAGGAAAAACTGCAGGCATTGCCGAAGCACAGCCCGACGCCCTTCCTGTTTCTTTCGGCCCTGGCTTTTCAGCAGGCGAAGGAGAAGGGCATGAACATCGGCGCCGATCACTATCTGACCAAGCCGGTCGAATTCGACGATCTGCTTTCCCGGATCGAGGCTTGCGTGACCTGAGCCTCGGCCTTGGGACAAGAGCCGTCGACCGCATAGCACCGAAAGCCCTAAGATCACGGGCTGCCCCAGGTCAGCCTCCTTGCCAGACCTCGGGATTGATCATGTGGATCGGCCTCCCCTTGGCGTAGGCGTTGATCTGGTCATAGATGTCTGCAAACTGCAGATCGAGTTCGTCTTCAGTCACATAGCCTATATGCGGTGTAGCGATCACCCGAGGGTGACTGATGATCGGGTCATTCGGATCGTTGAGCGGCTCGGCGTCGAACACATCAAGGGCGATCGTGCCGGGGCGGCCGGCTGCCAGGGCCGCCTCCAGTGCTCCAGGCTCCACAAGAGCGGCTCTTGATGTATTGACGAAGATGGCGGACCGGCGCATGGCCAGGAGATCTGCCGCCGTGACAAGGCCGCGGGTTTCAGGCTTCAGACGAACATGCAGGCTGACGACGTCGCTTTCGGCGAAGAAAGCTCTTCGGCTGGAAGCGACGGTCTCGCCATCATTCCGGGCGCGGGCGCGTCCGTCGTCGGAACCCCACCAAACGATCTCCATGCCAAAAGCGCGTGCATAGCCGGCGACCGCCTTGCCGATACGGCCATAGCCATAGAGGCCGAGGGTTCGGCCGGAAAGCGTCTGCCCGACACCGGCCTGCCAGCGGCCCGCTTTCAGCGAGGCGATCTGCTTCGGCAGCTGGCGAGCGGCAGCTAGAATGAGCGCGAAGGTAAGCTCGGCGGCGGCGATCGATGGCGTGTCGCTGTGCATGTTCGAGCAGAGCAGCACGCCGTTCCGCGTGCAGCCCAGCACATCGACATGCGGGAAGACGCTTCGCTGGCTGATCAGCTTGAGTTTGGGCAGGCGATCGAGAAGGTCGCCCGAGATCGGAGTCCGCTCGCGAAACAGCACCAGAGCTTCCGCCTCGGCGAGACGTTCGGCGAGTACGTCGCCGTTCTCGACGTAATCGTTCCAGACAGTTACCCGGTGTTCGGATAGGCGCGCGAAGCTCGGGAGGGTTCGAAGCGTATCGAACCAGTCGTCGAGAATGTGAACCTGCACCTGCCCGCTCCTGTCATCATCGCTCGTCGATAGCAGCATCTGTCATCAAGGGATCGTGAGCAAGTCGGCGCGAAATCTCGATTCAATCGGGAATTCTGCTAGACTCTCGCGCGTGATCGTCGATGGGGAGGATAGGATGCTGAGCCGCAGAGCCTTTCTCGGCACCGGTACGGCAGCGGGCCTTGGTGCTGTCGCCGACGCGAGCACCGCCAAGGCGGCGCCGGCGATCCGACGGCATGTCACGCTTGGCAAGACCGGCCTCGAGGTCTCGGAAATCGGTTTTGGCTCGGCAAGCTCGCAGGATGTGGATCTCGTGCGTCATGCGCTTGATCGCGGCGTGACGTTTTTCGACACGGCTGAAAGCTATCGCTTCGGATGGTCCGAGGAAGCCATGGGCGAGGGGCTGAAGGGCGTTCGCGACAAGGTTATCCTCACCTCCAAAACCAAAGCCGGGGCCTCCGACAGCGAGGCGGACATGATGGCGGCGCTCGAAGGCAGTCTGAAGCGCCTGCAAACCGACTATGTCGACATCTACTTCAATCACGCGGTTAACAGCGTCGATCGCATGCAAAACGAGGCCTGGGCACGCTTCACCGAGCGCGCGAAGGAGCAAGGCAAGATCCGCTTTCGCGGCATGTCCGGCCATGGCAGCCGCCTCGCCCAATGTCTGGACTACGCGATCGACCACGACCTCGTCGATGTGATCCTCTGTGCGTTCAGCTTTGGCGAGGATCCGGATATGATCGCCAGGCTGAAGCACACTTTCCACTTCGTCGCCATCCAGTCCGACCTGCCGCCCGTTCTCGACAAAGCCAAGGCCAAGAATATCGGCGTGATCGCGATGAAGACGCTGATGGGGGCGAGGCTGAACGACATGCGTCCTTTTGAGGAGGACGGGCGGACCTACGCTCAGGCGGCACTTCGATGGGTGCTGTCGAGCCCGCGCGTCGACGCAGCACTGATCTCGATGACCAGCTTCGAGAATATCGACGAATATGTAGGTGCCTCTGGGGAAGAGGATGAGAGGGCAGGGGATGTGGACCTGCTCGGCCGGTATGCAGCACTCCAGTCAGGGCGCTATTGCCGCCATGGCTGTGATCGCTGCGAGGGAGCTTGCCCTGAGGGCGTCGCGATCGCCGAAGTGCTGCGCACACGGATGTACGACGTCGACTATCGCAACCCGGCGCTCGCGGTCGAGGACTACGCCAAGCTTGGCGACGGTGCCGATGCCTGCTTGACTTGTGAGCATCAGGTTTGTCTCAACGCCTGCCCCAACGGCATCCCGATCCCTGACTTCACGATCGACGCCGCGCGTCGTCTCGGCTGAGGCCCGGAATTCGATGACCCGTTTTCTCGCCTACTGGCTGATCTTTCTGGCTGCGTGGACGCTGGTGATCAAGTTCATCTTTCCGGTCGCCTATGATGCCGCCTATGGTCACCCGCTCGGCACCCACATCTACTGGGACTTCTGGTGGGTGATCCACCTCTGGCTCGCCTGGGCATTCCTTAACCGGCCGGCCTATACCTATCCGCTGGCGCTCGGGGTGTCGGTCGTGGAGATCGCGATCATCGTTACCAAGTTCTTCTTTTTCCTTCAGGCACCGGATTGGACGATCTGGCAGACCAACTGGTTCATCAACAAGGTCTTCGTCCTAGCCTGCTTCATCGTCATGCTCGGCTATCTCGTGGTCGACAGGCATCATGTCAACAGAGAAAGCATCGAGCCTTCAAGGCTGTAGACTGCCGCCGACATCCGTCGGTGAGTACTGATCTCCGAGAATTTCTGACGGCTACAGTGCAGCTGTCCTAATAGTTGCAGACCTATTTGCTCTTCACGCTTTCTTAACCGTGTTCTGATAGATCGGCAGGGTCTCGCTGGTCCATGCGATCCTGGGAATCCGTCCGCCCGCAAGAAAAATCGGTCGCTCCACAGACTCCCAGGATCGCATGGAGAGGGAAGACATGCCGGATGATGGCCGCGGCGGGTTAAAGAAGGATGAACGCAGTCACTATCCTTTATGCACGGTCAAACCGCCGTAGGAGTTTCGCGACTCAGCCGAACGATGGTTCGCATCCTGCATGCAGGTCGTCGGCAGCTGCTGTCGCCTCTTGCCCCAGAACGCCCGTAATATTGTGCCGCCGGTCTTACAGCGGGAAGCCGACCATTTGATCTTGGGCTTCTTTCGGCGGCTCGGGGTAGTGAAGACCGCGCTGGCCGGAGAAGCCGCGGTCGGGTTTCGCCTCGAAGGGAGGCGGGGTGAAGCCCTGGAGCTTGCCGTCGATGATCCAGCCCTGGTCGACGTCGGCACCGTAGAGGCGATCGGCAAGCTCTTGCTGCAGGCGCTCTTTTGTCGCCCTGTAGTCGGGATCATCGGAGCGGTCCTGCCGTTCCTCCGGATCGTCGATCAGGTCGAAAAGCTGAAAGCTGTTGCCGGCGGGATACCAGATCAGCTTGTGCCGGCCATCATGGAGCATGCGTGCGGCCCCGGCGTTTTCGAGACAATCGCCATAAAGGCTCGAACGGATCTGGTCGGTCACCATGCTCTGGCCATCGCAGCTTTGCGGCACGTTCAGGCCGGCGAGGCTCAAAAGCGTCGGCATGATGTCCTGAAGGCCCACAAGACGCTCATCGACGCGATCGACACCGACGCGCGGATCGCCCTTGGTGCCCATCAGGATCATCGGCACATTGGCGGAACGCTCAAAATAGGTGCGCTTGGCGAACAGGCCGAAGTCGCCGAGCATGTCGCCGTGATCGGCAGCTACCAGGATGATCGTGTCGTCGAGCAGGCCCTCCTCGCGAAGCGTTCCGATGACCAGGCGAAGCTGGTGGTCGATATGGGTGCAGAGCGCATAGAAGGCACGGCGAATTTCCTGCACGACTTCGGCCGAGAAGCTTGGATAAAAGTTTCGGATCATCTTGAGGGCATGCGGCAGCGTCGCCGCGTCCTTTGCCCAGTCCGCTTCGAGTGCCGGCTCGATCGTGAACTGCCGATACATGTCCATGTAGCAGGCGAGCGGGACGAGCGGCGGATGCGGTGCCGTGTAGGAAAGCGTCCAGAAAGAGGGACGCGTCGGATCGCGGCGCTTGATCACACGGCAAATCTGCTCGGTGGTCCAGTTGGTGACGTGACAGTCTTCAGGCAGGTGCCAGGGGCGGTGCATGTAATTGTTGTTGTTCATGCCGTGGGCGAACTGCTTGCCGGGGTAGCCGCGGTCCGCGAGATAGAGGTCGTGATCGTCGACCGTGCCGAGATGCGGCCGGCCCTCCTCGGCAAGCAGCACATCGTCGAATCCGATGCGATCGCGCGGCGGATAGACGTGAAGCTTGCCGACCGCATAGGCCTGATAGCCACCATCTCGGAAACATTGCGCGATGGTCGGCAGCGCTGGCATGCGGTTAACGGTGCCGAAGATGCGATCGCCATGGGTACGCGTGGTGGTGCCGGTCATGAGGGTGCGCCTGGCGGGAATACAGATCGGGCATTCGGAATAGGCGCGGGTGAAGCGGACTCCGTTTCGTGCGATTTGATCCAGCGTCGGCGTCTGGATCACCGGATGGCCGGCAGCACCCAGGAGCGGCCCTGGCCATTGATCGACCAGCACCATCAGCACATTCGGTCTCTTCTCGCCCACGATCATCTCCCTTCTGTTGTCGCTCTTTGCCGCCGGCTTGGCTGTCGTCGCAGTGACGACATGTGCCGATCGACCCTTTCGCTCGCACGGAGGTGAAGCCATCGCGAGCATTTTCTTCTGGAGTCCGTTCGCCGACTTCCGTACCCATCCAGCATGGCCCGATACGCCAGGGCGATCCATACCGATCGCCATCACCAGCTGCCGGAGTTGCAAGATGAAAGGTGCCGAACTGTTCGTCCGTTGTCTGGAGAACGAAGGTGTCGAGTACATCTTCGGCGTGCCGGGCGAGGAAAATATCGATGTGATGGACGCGCTGATCGGCAGCTCCATCCAGTTCGTCACCACCCGCCATGAGCAGGGTGCCGCCTTCATCGCCGATGTCTACGGACGCCTGACCGGCCGTGCCGGCGTCTGTCTCTCGACCCTCGGCCCTGGTGCTACGAACCTCGTCACGGGTGTGGCTGACGCGAATATGGACAGAGCACCGATCGTCGCGATCGCCGGGCAGGGTGCGACCACGCGCATGCACAAGGAGAGCCATCAGATCCTGGATCTGGTGAACCTGTTCGAGCCGATCTCGAAATACTCTACTCAGATCCGCGAACCGGAGATCATTCCGGAGATCGTCCGGAAGGCCTTCAAGACAGCGGAAGCAGAGAAACCCGGCTGCAGTTTTCTCGATTTTCCGGAAAACATCGCAGGCGCCGATCTCGCTGCCGAAGCGGCACCTCTGAAGGTGCAGTCACCGACGCCGCCGAAAGCCCCGGAGGGCAAATGCGCTGATGTCGCGGCGATGATCTCGGCGGCGAACGCACCTGTGATCATGGCCGGCAACGGCGTGATCCGAGGCAACGCGTCCGAGGTTCTGGTCGACGTCGCGGAAAAGCTGAACGTCCCGGTGGCGACAACTTTCATGGCCAAGGGGGCGATACCGTTCAGCCACCCTCTGTCGCTCGGCGCCATTGGCCTCCAGGCTCACGACTATGTTGCCTTCGGCTTCGACAAGGCGGATCTGGTGATCTCTGTCGGAGTCGACATGGTCGAGTATCACCCACGTCTCTGGAATCCGGATCGGGACAAGAAGATCGTTCATATCGACGAGAACCCGGCCGAGGTGGATGCGCACTACATTCTCGAAGCGGGTGTGATCGGCGAGATCGGCGACAGTCTTTCGCGCATCGCCGCTAAAGCCCGTCGCCGCGCTGATGCGCCCCTTCACAGGCTCCACGACGTCGTCGAGTCGGAGATCGGCGAATATCAGGATGACACGGCTTTTCCGGTGAAGCCGCAAAAGATCATCTGGGACCTGCGTCAAGCCCTCGACCCCGAGGACATCGTCATCTCCGATGTCGGTGCGCATAAAATGTGGATGGCCAGGATGTATCAGGCGGAAGCGCCGAACACCTGCATCATCTCCAACGGTTTCGCGTCGATGGGCATTGCGCTTCCGGGCGCGATCGCTGCGAAGCTCGCGCGGCCGGACAGAAAGGCCGTCGCGGTTTGTGGCGATGCCGGCTTCATGATGAACAATCAGGAAATCGAAACGGCACTCAGGCTCGGTCTCGATCTGGTCGTCCTGATCTTCAACGACGGCAAATACGGCCTGATCGAGTGGCACCAGAACCGTCATTTCGGCCGCGCCACCGGCGTCGACTTCACCAATCCCGACTTCGTCAAATTCGCAGACAGCTTCGGCGCCAAAGGCTATCGGGTCGAGCGCACCGAAGATCTTCTGCCAACGCTGAAGACAGCCCTTGCCGACGGCACTGTTTCGATCGTCGATTGCCCGGTCGATTATGCGGAAAACATGAAGCTCACCGAAAAACTCGGTAACCTAGTCTCGCCCATCTAAGCAGGCGGTGCCTGCACGCGTTACGATGGCGGTGGTGGTTGATCGGAGAGGGAGGGGATCACATGGCCAAAGCCGGAGGCAGGTTGCCGACTTACGCTGACATTGAGCGGTTCGCCGAGGACGGGGCGATCGTGCTTCGCGGGCTCTTTGCCGGCTGGGTCGAGCCCCTTCGCCTGGGCATCGAGAGCCTGATGGCCGATCCGAGCCCGCGCGAGCGATCCTATCAGCCGGAAGACGGCACCGCGCGTTTCTTTCAGGACCTTTGTAACTGGCAACGGATCGACGAGTTCCGGGATTTCGTCATGAATTCGGACGCCGGCGCTGCGGCCGCCGCCCTGATGCGCTCGAAAACCGGGCGCTTTTTCCACGATCATGTTCTGGTAAAGGAGCCTGGCACCTCGATAGTGACGCCCTGGCACCAGGATCAGCCCTATTACTGCACCGACGGCGAGCAGAGCGTCAGCTTCTGGATACCGCTCGATCCCGTGCCGGAGGCGACTTCGCTGGAATGCGTCGCCGGATCGCACCATTGGGGCCGCATCCATAAGCCGAAGCGCTTCAACGGCGCCGATCTTTACGAGAATGACGATCGCATCGAGATGCCGGACATCGATGCCGAGCGCGATCGGTACAGGATCTTGCGCTGGGCGTTGGCGCCAGGTGATGCGGTCGCGTTCGATTTTCGCATCGTGCATGGCGCACCTGCCAACACCGGGCAGAGCAACCGCCGCCGGGCGTTCTCGGCGCGCTGGGTCGGTGACGACGCGGTCTTCGTCGATCGCCAGGGCAAAGGCTCACCGCCCTTCGATCATCTGACGCTCCAATCCGGCGAACCGCTGGACGGGCCGGATTTTCCGGTGGTCTATAGGGTCTAGCGGATCAGTTTAGGAGAAGCCGGCTGCTTCATTTGGGTCAGTACGGACTGCAATAGATAGGGTGGCGACTCACGAATGCTACGAAGGCTTCGCTGCCCGGGCAACTGCCTCCAGGTTCAAGTGATCACCCACCTTTGGCGTCGGTGAAAGCCTGCTTCCGGCTGCACCCTTTCTTAACCGCCCGATGCCATGCTGTTTCCTGGTCCATGCGACCCTGGGAATCCGCCCGCGCGCCGAGAAACCTGGGCGAGGATCGGACTCCCACCGGTCAAATGGACCAGGGAGGCATGCTGGAAGATAGCTGTGGCGGCTTAAGGAAGCATGAACGCAGCCGGCTATTCTAAGCGCTTAGGTCAACGAGTTGTACGGCCGCTGTGAGTCACATGAAATTACCGGGTGCATTCAGCTTCGGTGGCGTCGGCAAGTCCATGAGGTGGCCACGCCACCTAGGACTGCATCCGCTGGTTGTGGGCGAGGGCTGTGTCGACGATGTCGACCGTTCGTTCGATCGCCGGATCTCGCATGTCGAGGCCCTGTCCGATCTGCTGCACCAACATGTCGACCCGTTCGATCCAGGGCGCACCATTGGCGACTGCGCGCGCGGCCGAGGAGGGCTTCAGCAGGCTCTCGGCGGCCTTGGCATATTTTTCGAAGGGTACCTGATCAGCGGGATCGGCGCCCAGGCGCTGCACGAGGGCGTCGACGCGGCCGTAGATCCGTCTTGAGGTTTCCAGATCTCCATGGACGGCATCGCGGATGGAAAGCGGTGTTTCGCCGGTGATGCAGCGATAATTGCCGGTCAGCAGCATACTCCACTTTGCGAATGGCACGAAAAGCGAGTCAAACACCTTGAGCTTGACCGGGACATCTTTGTTGTCCAAACGCACCGCATCGATGTCGGTGGCGAGTGTTTGCAGCATGGCGGTGTCGTCGTCCCGACCGAATCCCGCGGCCTTGAAGTTGGTTGGCAGACCGACATGCAGGACATTGGCAGCCTCCTCAGGTGGGCGGAAGGCCTGCGGATCCGGGGAACAGAGCGTCATCAGTTCCGGGCTGAAACGCTCCCAGACGCTCGCATCGGTGAAGGCCGGTTCCAGCGGCACCGTGTCCAAACCCGGTATGCGCTTCAGATAGGGAAGTGGCGGCATGTTCATCAGGGAGAGGCAGGGACGCTTGGCCTCAGCGATTTTGATCAAGAGCGTGCGGATCGCATGGACCACATATTGCGGTTCCTGCATGGCGAGGACGACGAGATCATAGCGCTCGGGGTCGATGGCTTCCGGGACATCGGCATCGAGATGACCAGGTAGATCTTTCGAGAAGATCGAACGGTGTTCGGCCTCATCTTTCAGCTTCAGCCTGACCTCGGTGCCCTGCTCATTGATCAGAGCCGCCGTCGCCTTCCTGCAGACCAGGGTGACGTTGTGGCCGGCCATCGCGAGCTTGGTGCCGAAGAGAGAACCGTAGGAGGCCCCCAAAATCAAAATGTTGTGGCGCATAGCCCGGATCTCCCGATTATGGTCTGTTGGGGCAATACACGCGTGCCCCATCAGCGAAGTCTAGTCCTGGCCTGTATCAGGAAAAAAGAGAGGGTCAGTTCGATGAGACGCTTTGAAGCGCCTGGGAACCAACCCTCTGGCATCGTGCTGTTTTGGCCGGATGCCTGCCTAGGCCGCAGCCATGCCGCTGACCTGCCTGATCGCAGGCTTGGAGGCCTCCGTAAGCAGGTAGCTTTGAGCAGCGGCGACACCCGAGCCGAGCTCGACCTGATAACCGGCGTCGCGAAGCGCCATCTCGGTCCCGGCGAGGGCCTGCAGCACCATCAGCTCATTGAGCGAGCCAAGATGGCCGATGCGGAAGACCTTGCCCATGACCTTGGTCAGGCCCGTGCCGAGCGACAGCTGGTAGTTCTTGTAGGCACTGCTGATCACGTCGCGTGCGTCAATGGTCGCGGGCACGACGATCGCGCTCACTGTGTCCGAGCACCATTTCGGCTCCTTGGCGCAGAGTTCGAGGCCCCATGCATGGATGCCGCGACGCACGCCCTCGGCCAGGCGATGATGGCGGGCAAACACGTTCTCCAGCCCTTCCTCGAACAAAATGTCGAGGGAGGCGCGAAGCCCATGAAACAGGGTGGTCGCCGGCGTGTAGGGGAAGTAGCCGTCAGCGTTCATCTTGATCATGTCGCCGAAGTCGAAGAAGCAGCGCGGCAGCTTCGCGTCTTCGTAACAGGCGAGCGCGTTCTGGCTGACGCAAACGATGGCGAGCCCTGTCGGCAGCATGAACCCCTTCTGCGAGCCGGAGACGGCGCAGTCCACGCCCCACTCGTCCATGCGGAAATCGATGCTGGCGATCGAGCTGACGCCGTCGACCATGAGAAGGGCAGGGTGATCGTAGTCGTCCAGGACCTTCCTGATTGCGGCGACATCCGAAGTGACGCCGGTCGCGGTCTCGTTCTGGCAGACGAGGACCGCCTTGATTTTCTGGTCCTTATCTGACTCGAGACGCTTAGCATATTCCTCCGGCCGGGCACCCACGCCCCATTCGGTGTCGATGATGTCGACCTCGAGGCCGTGGCGCTGACACAAATCCGCCCAGAGATGCGAGAATTGGCCGAACACGGCGATGACAACCTTATCGCCGGGGGACAGGGTGTTGGTGATCACCGATTCCCAGCCGCCTGTGCCGGAGCCCGGAAACATGAAGACCTGGCCGGTCTCGGTCTTGAAGACCTTCTTCAGATCCTCGAACAGCGGCAGAGTGAGCTTCGGAAAATCGGGCGAGCGCTGGTCTTCGAGCGCCACCGTCATGGCGCGCTGCACGCCGACCGGCATGTTGGTGGGGCCGGGAATGAACAGACCTGGGTTACCTGACATCATCTATCTCCCTCTCCTATTCGTCGATCGTCGCGAGCTCTGCTCGCTTCAGCCGTAGACTGGAAAGCGCTGGCAGAGCGCGATCGCGCGTTCCTTGACATCAGCCTCGACCTGCTGGTTGTCGTCGGCACCGTTGGCGGCCAGCCCGTCCAGCACCTCGACGATCATGCGGCCGACCTCCTGGAACTCGGCGATGCCGAAACCACGGGTGGTGCCGGCGGGCGTGCCGAGGCGAATGCCTGACGTGATCGTCGGCTTTTCCGGGTCGAAGGGGACGCCGTTCTTGTTGCAAGTGACATGCGCGCGACCGAGGGCAGCTTCTGCGTCCTTGCCGGTGACGCCTTTTGGGCGGAGGTCGACCAGGAGAACATGCGTGTCCGTTCCGCCTGAAACCAAGTCAAGGCCGCCCGTCTTCAGCACCTCGCCGAGCGCCTTGGCGTTCTCGACAACAGAGCGTGCATAGGTCTTGAACGCGGGCTGGAGCGCTTCGCCAAAGGCCACGGCCTTGCCTGCGATCACGTGCATCAACGGCCCGCCCTGCAGACCCGGGAAGATCGCGGAGTTGATCTTCTTGGCAATCACCTCGTCGTCAGTGAGGATCATACCGCCGCGCGGACCGCGAAGCGTCTTATGGGTGGTGGTGGTCACGACATGGGCATGCGGGAAGGGGCTCGGATGGACGCCGGCCGCGACTAGGCCCGCGAAGTGAGCCATGTCGACGTGGAGGATGGCGCCGACCTCGTCAGCGATCGCACGGAAGCGGGCGAAGTCGATGATGCGCGGATAGGCGGAACCGCCGGCGATGATCACTTTTGGGCGATGCGCCTTGGCCAGGCTCTCGACCTGATCGAAGTTGATGAGGTTGGTGTCTTCAGTGACGCCGTACTGCACCGGGTTGAACCATTTGCCCGAGAGATTGGGCTTGGCGCCATGGGTGAGATGGCCACCGGCATCCAGGCTCATGCCGAGGATGGTATCGCCGGGCTTGGTAAGCGCCAGAAGTACGCTCTGGTTGGCCTGCGATCCAGAATTCGCTTGAACATTGGCAAAAGAGCAGCCGAACAGCGCCGTCGCCCGGTCGATCGCGAGTTGCTCAGCGATGTCGACATACTGGCAGCCACCGTAATAGCGCCGGCCGGGGTAGCCTTCGGCATATTTGTTGGTCAGGACCGAGCCGGCCGCCTCAAGCACGGCGCGGCTCACAATATTTTCGGAGGCGATCAGCTCGATCTCGTTTTGCTGACGGCCAAGCTCCCTGGCAATGGCATCGGCAAGTTCGGGATCGGTGTCTTTCAAACCGGATTCAAAGAATGTCAGCCGATCGGCGTTGTTGTCGACGGTCTGGAGCACGTGCGTTGACCCTCCTAGGTTTGACTTCACACGGTCGGCGCAGGCTTACAGTCCCGCAGCTCGACATCACTCATCCCAGGATATGGGTCGTCAGGCCGGCTCACAACGATCAAAATGGGAAAGCTCTTACATTATGGGAAAAAAATTTAATCATAAAAATCAAATAGAAGAGAGATTTTTCTGGAATTATTGAGATATTTTGGGAAAGATTGCGCTATATAAGAACAAAGAACTTTCGTGCAATGCCGGGGGAACGACTATGGCATCGGAACGGCGGGGACGGCGAGCAGCGGCGGGATCGCGGTCGAAGGACACGGGCGGTATTCAAGTGCTGGATCGGGCGATCACGATCCTGGAGGCCGTATCCGAGGTGGACGGGATCACGCTCACGTCGATTGCCCATCAGACCGGCACCACCACATCGACCGCGCATCGTATCCTGACGACACTGGAGACGAACGGCTTCGTCACGATGGACCGAGAGCGCAAGCTGTGGTTCATCGGAGTCACCGCGTTTCAGATCGGCAATGGCTTCCTGCGCAACCGCAAAGTTGTCGATCTCGCCCGCCCACTGATGCGCGATCTCATGAGCGAGATCGGTGAGTCGGTCAATCTCGGGGTCGAGGATGACGGCACGATCGTCTATCTCGCCCAGATCGAATGCCACAACCCAATCCGCGCCTTTCATCGCCCGGGCACGCGTACGACCATCCATTCGTCCGCCATGGGCAAGGCAATTATGTCGTCCTGGACAGATGCGGCGATCCGAAAGCTGCTGGAGAAAGTCGGCATGCCCGGCTTTACGCGAAAGACCCTGACGGATGATCGGCGATTCTTCGCGGATATCGAGAAAACACGCGAGCGCGGTTGGTCGTTCGACGATGAGGAGGCGACCGTCGGCATGCGTTGCGTGGCCGCGGCGATTTCCAACGAGTTCGAGGAGGTGGTCGCTTCGGTCTCGATTTCCGGTCCAACGACCCGGCTAAACTATGACCGTATCGGTGAACTTGGACCGCGGGTGAAACGGGCCGCCGCCGAAATGACCGCTGCGATCGGTGGTTGACCGCCACCGGTGGCCGTGGCGCGGATATGACGGTTCAGTGGAGCTCTCGATAGCGGAAACAGTCGACCACATGATCGTTGACCATGCCGGTCGCCTGCATGAAGGCATAGCAGATGGTCGGGCCGCAGAACTTGAAGCCTTTTTGCTTCAGGTCTTTCGAGAGCGCCTTGGATCGCGCCGTCTCTGCGGGGACGTCCTTCAGGGTTTTGAAGCGGTTGACGATCGGCTCGCCGTCGACGAACTGCCAGAGATAGGCCGAGAAGCCACCTTGCTGCTGCATGAGATCGAGCGTGGCACGGGCGGACTGCACGGCACCCTCGACTTTGCCTCGGTGGCGCACGATTCCCTCGTCCTGAAGCAGGCTCTCTATCTTGGCCTGATCGTAGCCGGCGACGATCGCCGGATCGAAACTATCGAAGGCGGCGCGAAACCCTTCTCGTTTGCGCAGGATGGTGATCCAGGCAAGACCGGCTTGAAAACCTTCGAGCATGAGCATCTCGAACAGCCGGCGGTCATCATATTCCGGCACGCCCCACTCATCGTCGTGATAGGCACGATAGAGAGGATCGTCCCCGCACCAGCTGCAACGGATCTTGCTGTCGTCCGCCATCCTTGACCTCCGCTCGGAAGAAAATGCTGACCTTCGACGGCAGGCATGGCCAAGGGCGATCCGGGGGTCAAGATGATGAGCTGGGCTCGTTAGCTCGTGAGGCGGCGAAGTCGGCGGATTTCGTCGATCTCCTGCCAAGAGCTGACAGGAGGCTGCCGATCCCGGCGGTCTCTGCGGGATCAGAACGATGGGGCCGAATCGCTAGCCCCGGCGGTGCTGCCTCTGGCCGGCAGCGCTCTCGGGAAGGAACGGCGCCGTCGCGCGTGCCACATTGACGCCGAGGCCGGCCAACATTTCCTCAATCACCGGATCGTAGCGCAGACGCAGATGACCTTCGCCCAGGATCTGCATCGGCAGATGCCGACTGCCGAGATTCCAGGCAAGGCGGATGTTTTGAACCGGGTCCTGTCCTCTGATCTCCAAGACGTCTTCAGCGGCGGCCTTGATCCTGATCCAGCCCTCGTCATTCTCGATCGCCAGGCCGTCGCCATCATCCAGCGGCTGCGGCTTGGTCAGGTCGAGAAGAACGCTCTCACCGGCTTCCGTGGTCAGGCGCAGCCGGCGGCGATGCCTGTCGTCAAATCCGAGGGCGACACTGTCGACGTCGTCCGAATCCGGCCAATCGCCGGCTTTTGCCACCAATACCAAACGTCGCATGAACACCTCTGACCAGAAAGCCTGCGAATGCCGATCACCTAATCCTAGTGTGAAAAGTTTAACAATCAATTAATAGTTGAAATTGAAATTTGCCGCATGCAGGTGTTGCGTTCGGTCAGCCCGAAGCCCAGTCCATGGTGGAGCCGGCTTTGTTCGCCTTGCATTTCAGGGCATGGGGCTTGCCTGTGACGTTAATGTTGCCCTTGGGATCGACTGTGATGGTGCAGGAGCCACCCTCCGGGGCGGTGATTGAAAGCTGCACGTCGGCCTTGCCGATCGCGCAATTCTCATCCTTGGGGCTGCAGCAGGCCTTTTTGTTGTTGTCGATATCGACGTCGAAGGCTGCGGTTCCTTCGTCCGCGCGAACGTTGATCGCAGAACCCGTATCGTTGCGCACGCAAAAGGCGGATGCGGGTTGAGCAAGGACGCAAGCCGCAACGAGCGCGATGATGACATGCCGGCGTTTCGGCGCAGATTTCGCAACAGCGTTCATTCTTCGGTCCTCCCAGATCCGGCGGCCCTATATAGAGACTGGGCCTAATGAGCGTCGATGTACAGATTCCAGGCGGCATCAGGTCTGGCTGGACGACCATCTCACCGGGCGATTAAGGTCGGCTTTCGCGCCAAGGGGAGAGAGCATGTCGAAGCCAATGAACCATATGGATCACCTGACGTCGTTGATCGACCTTGCCGGCCTCTCGGTCGTCGATGTCGGTGCTGGCGATGGCAAGTTCGCGCGCGCTTTCGCCCGCCGCGGTGCGCGGGTTACCGGTGTCGAAATCGACGAGGACAAGGTGGTGATCGCAAAGCAGGCCGCGCACGAGCATGTCCGTATCCTTCTTGGCCGGGGCGAGGATCTGCCGCTGGACGATGGATCGAGCGATCTCGTCTGCTTCATGTTCTCCTTTCACCATGTGCCGGATGGCCTTCAGGAAGGAGCGATCGCCGAGGCCTGGCGGGTGCTGCGGCCGAATGGGCGTCTTCATGTTCTTGAGCCCCGTCCTGGCGGGCCTATGAGTCAGGTGCTGGCGCCGCTCGACGACGAGACCGAGGTGCGCACCAAATCGCAGGCGCGCCTTGACGCGCTGGCCGTTCGGGGGCGTTTCGCGCTTCGCTCAAAAGTCGATTATGTGATCGCGCGAAAAACGCCGGATTTCGATAGCTATCTCGCCGCCATGATCGCGGTCGACCCCAGGCGCGCCGAGAAGCTGCCAGCGGTCAGGGAGGAGATGGAAGCGGCCTTTGCGAGCGTGACCAGGCGAACCGACGATGGTGTCGTGCTCGAGGAACCATGCGTCGCCTATCATTTCGAAAGGATCGATTGAGGAAGAAGCCAATTTGCTGTCAGGCGGCCTGAATCGCCGGTGTTTCCGGCACCATGGCGAGGGCTGCTTCAATGACCTCGACGCCGGTCCCGTCACGCACTGCTTCCTCGGAAAGGTGACGCCGCCAGGCGCGGGCACCGGGAAGACCGTTGAACAGGCCGAGGATATGGCGTGTCATGGACTTTAAGGGGACTCCGTCGGTGAGCCTGGCCTCGACGTAGGGAAGAAAGCGTTGGGCGACATCGTGACGGGTCATGGTCTCGTCGCTCTGACCGAACAGCGCTTCCTCCATGGCGATCAGCGAGAACGGGTTTTGGTAGGCTTCACGGCCGATCATCACTCCATCGACATGGTCGATCTCGTCGAGGATATGCGCCGCTGTCTTCAAACCCCCGTTCAGGATCACCGTCAAACCGGGAAAATCCCGCTTTAGCCGGCGGACGCGCCCATAGTCGAGCGGCGGAATCTCGCGGTTTTCCTTGGGGCTGAGGCCCTGGAGGATCGCCTTTCGCGCATGGACGATCACATGACGGCAGCCGGCGTCGGCGATCGCGCCGACGAAGTCCCGAAGGAAGCCGTAGTCATCGTGGTCGTCGATGCCAATCCGGGTCTTCACCGTGACGGGCAGGCTGACACTCTCGCCGATCGCCCTTACCGCGTGCGCCACCAGTTCGGGCTCGGCCATGAGGCAGGCGCCGAAGCGTCCGTTCTGCACGCGATCGGAGGGGCAGCCGACATTGAGATTGACCTCGTCATAGCCGAATTGCTC
>JBCCIN010000032.1:0-21840 GCA_039028235.1 Pseudomonadota bacterium | reverse complement strand
TGCTCTTTCATCTTCTCGGCCATGCGCGCGAGCAACGGGATGTCCTTGTCGTCCCAAAGGCGAAGCTCGATATAGGGCGTGATCTCGGATGTGTGGTGCATCTCGCACTGCTCGGTGAACACCACGCCCCAACCGCCCTCAGCCTTGACCCTGCGCATTTCCGCCGCGGCCGAGGGATCGCGATAGCCGCCACCATTGCAGTGCGGCACCTGGTAAAAGCGATTCTTTGCCGTGACCGGCCCGATCTGCACCGGCTCGAAGAGCACGTCGTAGCGAGAATCCCTCGTCACCTCAGCCTCCAGCCTGGAAAGCGTGTCTGCAACATCGAGGTTACGGGCTTAACCTCTTGTTAATCCTACCTAGATAGGATGCCTTCCTGGTCCATGCGATCCTGGGAATCCGCCCGCCCGCCAAGAGACTCCGGGCGAAGCTCGGACTCCCAGGATCGCATGGACCAGGAAGGCATCTTGACGGGGTCACATAAACGAAGCGTTAACGCTCCGGCACATCCCCGATGGTTCAGAATGTTCCGACGACGTCCAAAAATGGCGACCGGTGCGGGCTTAGCCAACCCGCCCCGTCAACCCCGTAGGCGGCGCCTACTTCTTTAGGCGGGTCCAGATCTGATCGTAGAAGGCCTGGGTTTCCTCATCGCAGACCTCGACAAAGGTGCCGGCCGGCGCGTCGGCGGGTGGACTCTGCTCGGGCGAAGTCTTGAGTTCGGGATCGAGGAACTCGTCGACACCGGCAACACCTGCTGTGTAACGCGCAAAGTTGGTGACCGCCGCAGCGTTCTCCGGCTCCAGGAGGAAGTCCATGAACAGAAGCGCGTTCTCACGGTTAGGCGCGTCCTTCAGGAGCACGACATTGTCCATCCAGGCGACGTAGCCTTCCTTCGGATAGGCATATTCGATGTTGGCCCCTTCGGCGCGGCCCTTCGCCGAAAAGCCGTTCCAGATCATGCCGACCGCGACGTCGCCGGACACAAGCACGTCCTTGGCGCCGTCGGAATTGAAGGAGGCCCAGTGCGGCTTGGCGCTCTGCAGGAGATCGTCGAGCGCCTTCAGCTGCTGGCGATCGGTCGTGCATTGCGGGATGCCGAGATGGAGGGACGCTAGGAGAAACACCTCGCCCTGGGTGTCGAGAATGTTGATGTTGCCGCTGAGCTCCTCCGGCGGGTCGAACAGCATGGACGTGGTGGTGATGTCGCCGTCGAACACATCCCGGTTCACCGAAAAGCTGGTGGAGCCCCACTGGTAGGGGATCGAATGATTGCGCCCTGCATCGAAGGGCACGTCCAGCCACTGCTCTTCGATATTACCTTTGTTCTTAAGTTCGCCCTCGGCGACCGTGTCGAGCATACCCTCGCCGGCCATGATCGCGACCATGTAGTCGCCGGGTACGGCGACGTCGTAGGAGCCGAGCGAGCCCGCCTTGAGAGCGGCCAGCATTGCCTCGTTGCTGTCATAGGTGTCCATGGTCACCTCGACGTCGTATTCCGCCGAGAATTTATCCAGCAGCTCCTGCGGGATGTATTCGAACCAATGATAGATCGATAGCTGGCCCTCCGCTTGAGCGGGCCCCGCCCACATCATTAGCGCCGTCGCAGCGACACCCAGTTTCAACCTTGTTTTCATTGTCTTTCTCCCAGTTTAGGGGTTGCCCCCAAGGTTATTGGGCGTGTTTCTCGCCCATCTTGCTGACGAAGTACGAGATCGTGACGAACAGGATCGAGATGGCGAGCATCAGGGTCGAGAGAGCCATGATGTTCGGTTTGATTCCCTGCTTCACGGCACCGAAAATCGCCGTCGGCAGAGTCTCGATGCCGGCCCCTTTGACGAAGTTAGTGATGATGAAGTCATCGAGAGAGATGATGAACGCAAGAAGGAAGCCAGCGATGATGCCAGGCATCATCAATGGCGCCAGAACATACCGGAATGCCTCCCAGCGGGTGGCGTAGAGGTCCTGCGCCGCCTCCTCATAGGTGCCTTCGATGCCCTGAAGCCGTGCTGCGATCGGCAAATAGGCGAACGGAATGCAAAAAGTGATGTGGGCGACCAGGATCGTTCCATAACCGCGGGTGAAACCGATGGTGCTGAAGAAGATCAGCGTGGCCACGGCGGTCACGATCTCCGGCACCATGATCGGCAGGCTGATCAGGCCGAAGGTGGCGGACTTGCCCCGGAAGGCGCCGCCCCTGACCATGGCAACAGCCGCCGACGTCGCGATGATGGTCGAGGCGATCGCCGCAAGCAGGGCGATGGTCACAGACGCCCAGGCGGCGGCCTTGAACTTGGCCGCCTCCAGCCCGAAGAAGACGTCCTCATACCAGCGAAGCGAAAAACCGCCCCAGCGGGTGATCGATTGGGAATCGTTGAAGCTATAGACCATCACCACCAGAAGCGGCGCGTAGAGGATCACAAGGCACAGGATGGTGACCGGCAGGAAGCCTGGATAGCGCTTGAGATCATATGGCGCGGCCATCAGCGTTCACCTGCTCTTGTCTGGCTTCGCGCGTAGATCATCAGGACGAGCAGCACCATGGTCAGAAGGATCATGGAAGCGGCCGCGCCGAACGGCCAGTTGCCGGCGTTGCCCTTGAACTGTTCCTCGATCAGCGAGCCGATCATGAAGTTCTTGGCCCCACCCAGGAGATCGGGCGCCAGAAAGGCGCCGAGCGAGGGCACGAACACGAGGATGCAGCCGGCCACGATGCCGGGTTTGACCGCGGGCAGGAGAACCAGGCGAAGCGTTTCCCATCGGTTGGCGTAAAGATCGGCCGCCGCTTCCGACAGCGCGAAGTTGTAGCGCTCGACCGAGGCGTAGATCGGCAGCACCATGAAGGGAAGGTAGGAGTAGAACAGGCCGAGTTGCACCGCGACGTCGGTATTGATGAGCGCCAGAGGCTTCGTGATCACGCCCAGGCCGAGAAGTGCTTCGTTCAGGGGGCCGTTATCCCGGATCAAAAACTTCATGGATACGGTTCGGATCAGGAGGTTCACCCAATAGGGGACGGTGACCAGAAAGAGCCAGATCGTGCGGGTGCGTTCCGGGCGCGTGGCAATGAAATAGGCGGTCGGAAAACCGATCAGGAGGCAGAGAAGCGTCGCGATCAGAGCCTGAACGATTGAGCGGGCAAAAATGGTGATGTAGGTCCATTCCAGCGTCGGCGCCTCATCCCCGAAGAGGCCGCGATCGAAGATGAACTGATCATAGGCGGCGAGGCTGAACTCCCAGATGACGCCGCCCCGGAACTCCTTGGTCAGGAAGGAGTAGATCAGCATGATAGCGATCGGTGCCAGCATGAAGATGCCGATCACCAGCCAGGAGGGCATGAGCAGCCACCCACGCACGGAATGAAAGGTCTGCGAAACCGTGCGTCCGCCGCCGAACCCGCCTGCCATCAGTCTGTCAGAAGGCGCGCGGCGCCCGGATCGATGGTCAGCGCTGTCCGATCCCCGGGCTTCAAATCGACAAAGCCGCGATGAGCATTCTGCGTGCGCACCGTAATCAGCGGCCCCTCATCCAGGCGCACCAGATGCTGCGTATCCGTCCCCAAATAGACCACATGCTCCACCACGCCGCGTGGACCGTTGACTTGTTCCGATCTGGTGATGGCTATCCGTTCAGGTCTTATAGAGACATGGCCTGACTCGCCCGTCGAATGATGGCCTACCCCCTGAGCCTCAATCGTCGCCCCGCCTGGCAACCGGCAAGTAAACGAACTGCCCGTGGCAGTGCCCGCGGAAGTTATGGTGACATCGATCAGATTGGTCTCACCGATGAAATCGGCGACGAAGCGGTTGTCGGGCTTTTCGTAGATGTCGTGCGCCGTGCCGATCTGCTGCAGCTCACCCTCGGACATGACCGCGATGCGGTCGGACATGGTCAGGGCTTCTTCCTGATCATGGGTGACGAAGACGAAGGTGATCCCGGTCTCCTGCTGCAGCTGCTTCAGCTCGACCCGCATCGCCTGCCTGAGCTTGAGGTCGAGGGCGGATAGCGGTTCGTCCAAAAGGAGGACTTTTGGACGGGGCGCCATGGCGCGGGCGAGCGCCACCCGCTGCTGCTGACCGCCGGAAAGCTGGCTCGGCCGGCGCTCGGCAAATTGGTCGAGCTTGACCAGGGCGAGCGTTGCCATGGTGCGCTCCATGGCCTCCGCCTTCGGCACCTTCTGGCGCAGCATGCCGAAAGCGACGTTCTCTGCCACGGTCATATGCGGAAACAGCGCATAATGCTGAAACACCGTGTTGACCGGCCGCCGGTTCGGCGGGAGGTCGGCGATCTCCTCGCCAAACAGGAGGATCGTGCCCTCGGTGATGTCCTCGAACCCGGCAATCAGCCGAAGCAGGGTGGTCTTGCCGCAGCCGGACGGGCCGAGCAGGGTGAAGAACTCATTGTCCTGAATGTCGAGCGTCGCGCCCTTGAGCGCCGTCACCGTCCCGAAACGTTTGACCACATTGCGGACTTCGACCGCCGGCCGCGACGAGCCTGCGCTCATCTGAAGCACTCCCGTCGACCGATCATGTTCGGATCGAAGCCAGCGCCGAAGAAAGAAGAGCGAACCAGTCTTCTGCTGTTCGAATAACTCGCCAAAGCCCTTGCCTGCGTCCCTGATCGCCTGATGCCTTGAGTTCAATGAACCATCGATATGCGCGACTTTCCAGGTCCGGCAAGAATTTCACTGCATATTCAAGGGCGATATCGGGAACGACCGGTTCGCCTTCTACCGGCGAGCGGTCTCGTGATACGCCTGATAAGCCCGCTGAATGACGATTTGATCGGCGAGAAATTTGGCATCATGCCAGACCCCCCAGATGAAGGACGATCCGCGCCGCGACTGCCAGGGCAGGCCGAGAAAGTAGACCCCCGGCTCGGTTGAGATCCCGCGCTGATGCTTTGGTCGGCCCTGCTCGTCGAAAGCGTCGACCTTCAGCCAGCTATAGTCCACGGCATAGCCGGTGGCCCAGATGATCGAGGTGACGCCGGCCTTCACCAGGTCGAGTTCGAAAAGCGGATCGGTCACACAGGGCGGTTCCGGCTCGATCCGGCGGGCATCGGGTTCTTCGGCGAGATCCAGACCGTTTCTGACCACATAGGCGTCGGCCTCGTCCAAAAGCGCTAGGTAGCTTGCATCTCCCCTGGCGATGTTGCCGGCCAGGTCCGGCGCAAAGGAGAGCACGCCATCCGCGAAGGATGTGGTCATGCCGACGAGCGTCATGCCCTCTCGGGCGAGCCGCCGAAACTCGACGGTGCGGCCACCATAGGCCCCGCTCACCGCGATCGTCACGTGCTCCAGGCCCGGATCGAGGGCCTGGGCATCCCATTTGCCGAGAACACCGAGCCACCAGACAAAGTCGCGCCCGCGATAGCACCTGGGCGGACGGTCATGCGGGCCGACTGAAAGGTAGACACGCCGCCCCGCTCGCAACAGTTCGTCGGCGATCTGCGTGCCCGACGATCCGGCACCGACCACCATCACGGCACCCTTCGGTAGCTGATCGGGATTGCGATAGGCGTTGGAATGGAGTTGCAGGACATCCGCATCCTCCGGCACCACCGGCGGGATGATCGGGCGCTGAAATGGGCCGGTGGCGGCCACCACATGGTTCGCGTCGACGACACCTTCCGAGGTTTCCACATGAAAGCCGGACCGGCCGACATGCCGTCGCACCGTCTTGACCTCGACGCCGCAACGGATGGGGGCTGCGATTTTCTCGGCATAGGCGACGAAGTAGTCGGCAATGCTTTCCTTCGAGGGAAAACCGTCAGGATGAAAGCCGGGAAAGGTCATGCCGGGAAACCGGTCGTGCCAGGCCGGACCGTTCGCCACCAGCGAGTCCCAACGCTCCGAACGCCAGCGTTCGGCAATGCGGCTGCGTTCGAGAATGAGATGCGGCACGTCGCATGCGCTCAAATGCTCGCTCATCGCCAAGCCTGCCTGCCCGCCACCGACGACTAGCGTGTCCACCTGATCTTCTGTCACGGCTGCATCCCTCTTCGACAAGTCGAGACATTCGGCGAGCATAGCTGACAGAGATGAGCGAATGCCATCCGGCGGTCACGGCCGACATTCCGTCTTTGTTGCCGAACCCGTCCGCTCGCCACCAATAGCAATGCAACGCACGACCGGGGCGAACGACGACCGGCGATCATGTCGAGAGTGATTCCAGGACCTGCCGATGTTTCTGCATTTCCAGATGCACGCGATAGTCGTCGTCGAGTTGTCTGGCATGTCGGGCGTCGGGCAGGCGCCGTCGACCGGGCTGCGCATAGACGCCGGCAGCTTTCGATAGATCCTGATGGAGGCCGGCAGCGCTGGCGGCGACGGCCGCCGTCCCTCTCAGCACTGTGTCATCGTCATCCGTTTCGATCAGCGTACAGCCGGTCGCGTCGGCATAAAGCTGCATGAGAGCCGGGCTTTTCGTGTGACCGCCCGCGGCGTGGAGTCTCTCGATCGCAAAGCCGTGGGCGTCGAGGTTTTCCAGAATCTGACGGATGCCCAAGGCAAGGCCGACGGCCGCCCGCCAGTAGAGGCGGCAGAGACCGTCGAACGACGTATCCAGCCGAAGTCCGCTCAGAACGCCGACGGCCGACGGTGCAGCCAGGGGCGAACGGTTGCCATGAAAGTCCGGGAGGACATGGAGGCCTGATCCGAATTGTCCCCCTTCCTCAGACCGAAGTTCGATGATCCGGTCGACGATCCGGCGATGCATGGCCGCATCCGGCTCGCCCCCTTCGCCGTGTGATCGGACGATATGATCGAGTAGCGCTCCACTTGCCGATTGTCCGGCATCGTAGACCCAGCATCCGGGAAGAACCGCGCCGAAATGGGGACCCCAGGCGCCTCGGATGAATGTCGGATCGGGTGACAGTGCCATGACGCTACTCGACGTGCCGATCATGAGTGCGGCCTGTCGCCGAAGCTCCACGTCACTGCCTGAAAGGCGTCCGGCAAGGCCGCCGAGCACGCCGGCATGAGCATCGATCAGTCCCGCGCCGACGCGGCAATCGACGGTGAGCCCAAGATCCTCGGCAGCGCCTTTCGACAAGGGTCCGAGGTCGCTGCCGACGGGCGCGGCAGTCTCGGGCAGCCCTCCGCGTTCCAGAAGATCGGCGAGCCCCATCTCGGCAAGAAAGTCGGTCTGCCAGCCCTGGTTTTCATGGCCGAGATAGGTCCATTTGCAGGTCAGGGTACCGTGCGAGCGCTTTTCCGATCCGGTGGCCCGCCAAGTCAGGAAGTCGGCGAGGTCGAAGAGACGCCCGACCTTCCGCCAGCGCTCCGGAAGGCGCCGCTTTAGCCACATCAGCTTCGGGATCTGCATTTCCGGCGACATGCTGCCGCCGAGATAATCGAGAATGTGATGGCCACTTGCCGTGCAGTCCTCGGCTTCGGCGAGCGCTCGGTGATCCAGCCAGGCGATGATGTCGAGCGTCGGATCGCCGCTATCTGAGACGCTGACTGGCCGGCCGTCGGCATCGAGCACTACCAGGGAGCAGGTGGCATCGAAACCGATCCCGACGATGGCGGACGGGCCAACAGCGGCCATCTTGCGCGCTTCCTTGGCCGCCAAGCAGACAGCGCGCCAAATGTCGTCCGAGCTCTGCTCGGCGATCGCAGCATCGGGTCGGTTCATGCGGATCGGATGAGCAGCGCGGCCAAGCTTTCCACCCTGGCGATCGAAGACCGCGGCACGGGCACTGCCCGTACCGACATCGATCGCCATCACCAGATCGCTCATATCCCCTGCCTTATCGCGTGGGCGCCGTCTTGTCTGCGCTCATCTCGAGCCGCTTTGGGATGGGGACAGATAATGCTCGATGGTCGTGGCGACACCTTTTTGCCAAAGACTATCGAGCATGGTCCTGAAGGCCTCTTCGAAGATCTCACTTTCCGCAATGTCGCCGAAGATGTCGCCAAGGTCGAGAAAGGCCCGCGGCTCGGCACGGGCGCGTGTTGCTGCTTCTCGCAGTCGATCGGCTTGCACATCGTCGACATCGATCGGCACGCCAGTATCGGTTTCTCCATAGCAATAACGGCACCAGAGAGCACTGACCAGAGCGAGGCCGTCGACGGACTGACCGCCGGCGAGGCGATCGCGCGTCGAGGGGAGGATGAACTTGGGCTGGCGATTGGAGCCATCCTGGCAGAGGCGCGGGATGGTGTCCTTGATTTCGGGATTGGCGAAGCGGTGCGTGATGAGAGCGAGATAATCGCTCCGATCGATGCCCGGAACCGGCGGCACCACCGGGATGACCTCTTCGCGCTGCAGCTTGTCGAGAAATCCGCCGATCAACGGATGGGCCATAGTCTCGTCGACGGTGTGGATGTCGAGCAGCGCCGCGGGATAGGCGATGGCGGCGTGGCCACCGTTCAGCATGCGAAGCTTCATCAGTTCGAAGGGCGCGACATCATCCGTAAGCGTGACACCGACGTCGTCGAAGGCCGGTCGGCCGTTGCAGAAGCGATCTTCCATGACCCATTGCCGAAACGGCTCGCAGAACACCGGCCAGGCATCCTCGACCCCAAAGCGCTCTTGCAGGAACGTGCGTTCATGATCCGTCGTCGCCGGCGTGATCCGGTCGACCATGCTGTTAGGAAAGGCGACCTCATCTTCGATCCACCTTGCGAGGTCAGGATCGACCAGCTTTGCAAATCCGGTAACGGCCTCCGCGGCCACATGACCATTGCCGGGAATGTTGTCGCAGGACATGACGGTAAAGGGCGGTGTGCCGGCGGCGCGCCTCGCCTTCAGCGCGGCGACCAGCGTGCCGAACACCTGCGTCGGCGCTTCGGGATCGGCGACGTCAGCTCGGATGTCAGGATGTTCCGGATCGAAACTACCAGTCGCCGGGTCGACGCAATAGCCGCCTTCGGTGACGGTCAACGAAACGATCCTGATCCTCGGATCGGCAAGCGCTTGCACCATCGCCCTGCCACCCTCGCCCACCGGCAGAAAGCCAATCATGGCGCCTGTGACGCGCGCGGTACAGGTTTCCGCATCCCGTTCGACCACGGTGGTCAGCCAGTCCTGGCCTTCGAGGGCTTTCCGCATCGCTCCGTCCGGCGGACGAAAGCCGGCACCGATGATCGCCCAGTCAAGATCCCGGCCTTTTTTGAAGAGGTCGTCGAGATAGACCGCCTGATGAGCGCGATGGAAATTGCCGGTGCCGATATGGACGATTCCAGGGCTCTGTTGATCGCGCCGGTAATTCGGGCGGTCGATGCTCGCCGGCAGGTCGTCCAGACTCGCAAGGGAAAGCGTTGAGATCATGACCGAGGCTCTTCGAGAATGAGGGATTCGAGTTCTGCCAGGCTGGAAACGACCTCGGCACCTTCAGGTGCAGCCATCTCCGTTTGCGGCCAGAAGGCAGTGCGCATGGCGGCAGCAAGCCCGGCTCTGGCGCCGGTGATCGAGTCCTCGACCACGAGGCAGTCCGCGGGCTCCCTGCGCAAAAGCCAGGCCGCGCGCAGATAGGGTTCCCCGTCGGGCTTACCGTTGCGCACATCATTTCGGCTGATAGTGACCAGACCGGGATCCCACATCCTCGCCGCATCGAGGTTGGCGCTCACCACCATGCGATCGGAGTTGGAAACCACGGCCTGGGGATACCCCTTTTCGCGCAGCTGGCAGAACAGATCCACGGCACCTGATCGTGATTGAAGCGTCTCAGCGGCGGCTAGATAGACCCGATATTTCAGCCGTAACCACTCCTGAAACGGGAGTGACAGGCCGAGATGTTCACGGCACCAGGAATAGACCGCCTGCGCGTCCTGGCCAACGATGTGCTCGTGAAAATCCGGCGGCGGAGCCAAGTCCAGCTGTCGGAGGGCGCTGACCAGGGACGCCTCGTGCAGAGGCTCGCTGTCCACAAGCGTTCCATCCATATCCCAGAGAATGGCCCGCCGTCTTTCAGCCATGTCGATACGCGTCTCCCAATGACACGAGCAAGCCTTCGATCAGCTTGGGCGGCCGGATTGCCATCTGTCAGCGCAGGGCCAGTCCCCCAGCGTCAAAGCGGTGGATCTTCTCGGGCTCGGGCGTCATGTAAACCGTGTCGCCGTGGTGAACATCGAACTCTCCATCCACGCGCGCCGTCACCTGGCCGATGCCGTCGGCGCGAACATGCAGGAAGGTATCGGAACCCAAATGCTCGGCGACGTTGACGGTGCCCTGCCATTCACCGCTGTCCTTCGAAAGGCGGATATGTTCCGGCCGGATGCCGATGGTCGCCGCATCGCGCTTCGCCGCCACTTCGCCATCCAGGAGGTTCATCTTGGGCGAGCCGATAAAGCCCGCGACGAACAGGTTGTCCGGCCGCGAATAGAGCTCAAGCGGCGAGCCGACCTGGGCGATGTTGCCGGCGTTCAGCACCACGATCTTGTCGGCCATGGTCATCGCCTCGACCTGGTCGTGGGTGACGTAGATCATGGTGGTTTCGAGGCTGTTGTGCAGCTCGCTGATCTCGATCCGCATGTTGACCCGCAAGGCCGCATCAAGATTGGAGAGCGGCTCGTCGAACAGGAAAGCGGACGGCTCGCGCACGATCGCCCGGCCGATGGCGACGCGCTGGCGCTGGCCGCCTGAGAGCTGGCCCGGTCGCCGATCCAGATAGTCGCTGAGGTTCAGCACCTCGGCGGCACCCCGGACCTTCTTGTCGATCGTCGCCTGGTCCTGTTGCGCCATCTTCAGCGGAAACGCGATATTCTTATACACGCTCATATGCGGGTAGAGCGCGTAGGACTGAAAGACCATGGCGAGACCGCGCTTGGCGGGCGGGATGTCGGTCGCGTCCTGATCGTCGATATAGATGTGGCCGGATGTCGTGTCTTCGAGCCCCGCGATCAGGCGAAGCAGCGTGGACTTGCCGCAGCCGGACGGTCCGACGAACACCACGAACTCACCGTCCTTGATGTCGAGATCGACACTGGGAATGACGGTGACGTCGCCGAAGGATTTGTTCACCTTCTCCAGTCTGATGCTACCCATGTCGTTTCTCCATGTCGTATGACGACTTCATGTATTGCTGTGATCGCCCGGTCATTTGACGGCGCCGAAGGTCATGCCGCGCACCAGCTGTTTCTGGCTGAACCAGCCCATGATGAGGATCGGTGCGATCGCCATAGTCGAGGCGGCGGAAAGCTTGGCGAAGAACAAACCTTCGGGGCTCGAATAGCTGGCGATAAAGGCCGTGAGCGGAGCGGCGTTGACGGCGGTCAGATTGAGCGTCCAGAACGCCTCGTTCCAGGCGAGGATGATGTTCAAAAGGATCGTGGACGCGATGCCGGGCAGCGCCATCGGTGTCAGGACGTGCAGGATTTCCGATTTTAGCGAGGCGCCATCCATGCGTGCGGCTTCCAGGATGTCTTTCGGGATTTCCTTGAAATAGGTGTAGAGCATCCAGACGATGATCGGCAGGTTGATCAGCATCAGCACGATCACCAGGCCAAACCGGCTGTCCAGGAGGCCGAGCTTGATGAACAGAAGATAGATCGGATAGAGCACGCCGACTGCTGGCAGCATCTTGGTGGACAGCATCCAGAGCAGGATGTCCTTGGTGCGTTTTCCCGGCACGAAGGCCATGGACCAGGCAGCCGGCACGGCGATCAGGATGCCGAGCAGGGTCGAGCCGCCGGCGATGATCACCGAGTTCCAGAGATAGCGCATATAGTCGGAGCGCTCCTGCACCACGCTATAGTTTTCGAGCGTCCAGTCGAAGAAGAAAAACACCGGCGGATCGGCGATGGCGGTCGCCTCGGTCTTGAAGCTGGTGAGCACCGTCCAAAGGATCGGAAAGAAGATCAGGAGACCGATCGCCCAGGCGACCACGGTGTTGATCGTTTTCCGCTGCGTGGAAACTTCACGTGCCATTGTCCGTTCCCTTCCTCAGGCGTCCAGGTTCTTGCCGACGATGCGCATCAGGAAGATCGCAACGATGTTGGCCAGGATGACCGCGTAGATTCCGCCTGCGGACCCGAGCCCGACATTCTGGCTCTCGAGCACGCGCTGATAGATCAGGTAGGTCAGCGTGCGGGTGCCGAAGGAACCCTGGGTGGTGACGAAGATTTCGGCGAAAATCGAGAGGAGAAAGATCGTCTGGATCAGGATCACCACGGTGATCGCCCGGCCGAGATGTGGGAGGATGATGTACCAGAAGCGGCTCAAAAGCGGGGCACCATCCATCTCCGAGGCTTCGAGCTGTTCACCGTCCAACGATTGCACGGCGGTCAGGAGGATGAGTGTGGCAAAGGGCAGCCATTGCCAGGAGACGATCATGATGAGGGACGTCATCGGTGCCTGCGACAGCCAGTCGACCGGCTGCGCGCCAAAGAATTCCCATAAATGGGAGAGGAGCCCGTTCACCGGGTCCATGAACATGTTCTTCCATACGAGCGCGGACACGGTGGGCATGACGAAGAAAGGCGCAATCACCAGGATGCGCACGACGCCCTGGCCCCACATGGGCTGATCGAGCAAGAGCGCCAGGAGGACGCCCAGGACCACAGTGATGATCAGAACGCCGATCACCAGGCCGAGCGTCGCGCCGACGGCATCGAGAAAAGAGGATGATGTGATGAACCTCGAATAATTCTCGAAGCCGACCCAGCCCAGGTCGCCGCCGCGCAGCGGCAGATATTTCTTGAAGGAGAAATAGAGCGTCATGATCAGCGGCACGAGCATCCAGCCGAGAAGCAGGACCACGGCCGGGGTCAGCATCATGCGTGCGGCAGACTTCGAGTGCTCGGTGGCCATCGTTACGCCTCCCCTCCCGTCACGGACGCTCGTTTCGTGCGGGACGTTACATTGGCTGGAGTATTTGTACCTCAGGCCTCGCTTTCGAGAGTGAGGCCACGCTATCAAATGAGCCCTGTCGTCGGAGGGCGACACCTCAGCCCAAAGGCGGGGCCGCCCTCCGACAGGGATTGCGCGGTTTAGTAGCCCGCGGCTTCCATCTCATCGGCCGTCAAAGCCTGCGCCTTGGCGAGCGCTTCCTCGGCGGTCTGCTGACCGGCAAGGGCGGCAGAGAATTCCTGACCAGCCTGCGTGCCGATGCCCGCAAACTCAGGAATGGCCACGAACTGAATGCCGACATAAGGCACCGGGTCGACCGTCGGGTTGGTCGGATCGGCGACATTGATGCTCTCGAGAGTCATCGCCGCGAACGGCACCTTCTGGTACTCAGGGTTCTCATAGAGCGAGGTGCGGCTGCCCGGAGGCACATTCGCCCAGCCCTCGTTCTCGGCCACCAGCGCCAGATAGTCCTTCGAGGTCGCCCAGTTGATGAACGCCTTGGCAGCCTCCTCCTTCTGAGTGCCGGCGGGGATTGCCAACGCCCAGGCCCAGAGCCAGTTGGCACGCTTGCCGAGGCCAGCATCCGGTGCAAGGGCAAAGCCGACCTTGTCAGCAACGGTGCTGTCATCAGGGTTGGTCACGAAGGACGCCGCGACGGTGGCGTCGATCCACATGCCGCACTTGCCCTGCTGGAACAGCGCCAGGTTCTCGTTGAAGCCGTTGGTGGAGGCACCTGGAGGTCCGGCGTCATTCATCAGGTCGAGATAGAAGTTGATGGTCGTCGCCCATGCCTCGCTGTCGAACTGCGGTGTCCAGTCCTCATCGAACCAGCGCGCACCGAACGAGTTGGCCATGGTGGTGAGAAACGCCATGTTCTCGCCCCAGCCAGCCTTACCGCGGAGGCACACGCCGTAGATCTCGCTGTCCTTATCGGTCATGGCGCGGGCGGCTTCGGCGACGAACTCCCATGTCGGCGCTTCCGGCATCTCGAGACCGGCGGCCTCCATGAGATCCGTGCGGTACATGATCATCGAGCTTTCGCCATAGAAAGGCGCTGCATAGAGCGTATCTTCATAGGAAAGGCCGGCGCGCATGGCGGGCAGGATGTCGTCGATATCGTACTCGGCAGGCAGATCATCGAGCGAGACCAGCCAATCCTGTGCGGCCCAGATCGGCGTCTCGTACATGCCGATGGTCATGACGTCGAACTGACCGCCGCTGGTGGCAATGTCCTGGGTGACGCGCTGGCGAAGAACGTTTTCTTCGAGGGTGACCCATTCGACCTCATGGCCCGTCTTCTCGGTGAAGTCAGCGGTCAGACCCTGCATACGGATCATGTCGCCATTGTTCACCGTGGCGATGGTGATGGTTTCGCCGCTTACCAAAGCTGTCGACGCGAGCAGCGCGCCGGAAGCCAGGACCAAAGTTTTCAGTGACACAGCTCTGTGACTCCCTGATTTTGTGAGCAAATGCATTTTCACTAAGCAATTGCTCACACATGGTTGGAAAGATGTCAACATGAATGTCGATTTTGTAGGCGTTTTGCTTGAATTTCAATCAAAATGCCGAGATGCGGTCTTTTGAGGCCTCAATAGGCGCTTATCCATCGACGATAGTGGGGGTTGCTGGCTGTATTGAGCGGTGTCCTCTATCACGACAACCCGTCCAAAGATTGCGCTGATGATGAAGGTCTGATCAAATGCCCTCCCATTGGCAAGGCACAGGAAGGTATATGGGAGAGTTCTCGAATCAGGGCGACAAGCGCCGGGACGATGCCGCCAGAGCCGCTTGGCTTTATTTCATCAACGGCCGGACCCAGGATGAGATTGCCAGGCAGCTCGATCTGTCGAGGCAGGCCGTGCAGCGGCTGGTGTCTTTTGCGGTCAACGAGAAACTCATCAAGTTTCGCATGGATCATCCGATCGCGTCATGCATGTCCCTCGCCCAGGAGATTGCCGAACGCCACCAGCTCGAATTCTGCGATGTGGTGCCGACGGATCGTGCCGAGCCGGAGTCGATCGGCGGTGTCTCCCTGGCGACCGCGCTGCGCATGAACCGTCTGTTGTCCGCCAAAGCGCCGACGGTGCTCGCGGTCGGCACCGGGCGGACGCTGCGCGCAGCCGTCGACGAATTGGACGCCATCGACCGGCCTCAGCACAAGATCGTCTCGCTCGTCGGCAACATGGCGGCCGACGGCCATGCCAGCCCCTACGAAGTCGCCATGCGCCTCGCCGACAAGATCGGCGCGCAGCGCTTTCCCATGCCGGCCCCCGTGGTAACCGAGACCGCAGAAGAGCGGGAAGCGCTGCAAAGCCAGCGCTCCTTCGCGATCCTCCACGAATTGCGTGCGCAGGCACGGGCGAGCTTCGTCGGCATAGGCGAGCTCTCCTGGCAGTCACCACTTCATCAAGATGGTTTCGTCAGTGATGCCGAAATCGCCGAACTGATCGAGGCTGGCGCCGTCGGCGAAATCACCGGATGGCCTTTCGACATCGACGGACGACGCGTCGACACGTCGATCTACGATCGCGTCGCCAGTCTCAACCTGGAAACACCGCCGAAGCGACTCACCGTGGTCGTCGGCTGCGGCCCCCAAAAAGTCTCCCCGATCAAGGCGGCACTCACCGGCCAGCTCCTGTCCGCACTGGTGACTGATGAGGCGACGGCTATGAAGATTCTAGAAGACCAGTAGACACACTCGAATGACCATCGGTCATTCATGTCATTGCCTTACCGGATAATCACCTCCGGCCCCATCATGAGGGTCGGTAGCCAGGTCGAGATCGCCGGGATGTAGGTGACCATGATCAGGAAGATGAAGAGGATGCCGAGCCAGGGGGCTGCGGCTTTGACCACGTCGAACATGGGCATGCCGGCGACGCCTGATGTGACGAAGAGGTTGAGGCCAACTGGCGGGGTGATCATGCCGATTTCCATGTTGACCACCATGATGATGCCGAGATGGATCGGGTCGATGCCGAGCTCGATCGCGATCGGGAAGACGAGGGGGGCGACGATCACGATGAGGCCGGACGGCTCCATGAACTGACCGCCGATCAGCAGGATCAGGTTCACGATGATCAGGAACATGACCGGCCCGAAGCCCGCCTCCAGCATGGCGCCGGCGATGGCCTGGGGGATCTGCTCCTCGGTCAGGACATGCTTCAGGATCAGCGCGTTGGCGATGATGAAGAGCAGCATGATGGTGAGCTTGCCCGCCTCGAAGAGGGAATGCTTGGTGTCCGGATGAAAGAAGGCGGTGAACAGGCTCTGGGGTTTTTCGAGGAGGGAGTAGCGCACGTCGCCGTCGCCCTTAAGCGGGCCCATGTCCTTGTAGACGAAGTTCGCGATAACGAATGCGTAGACCGCGGCGACCGCGGCCGCTTCGGTGGGGGTGAAGACGCCGCCATAGATGCCGCCCAGGATGATGATGATCAGGAAGAGGCCCCAGCCGGCGTCGGCGGCAGAGGACAGGATTTCGCGGATGCCGGCGAACGGCTGGGCGGGGAGGTTTCTGAACTTGGCGACGACGTAGATGCCGATCATCAGCATGAAGCCTGCGAGCAGGCCTGGGATGACGCCTGCGAGGAACATGCGGCCGACCGAGACATCGACGGCAGACGCGTAGACCACCATGACGATCGAAGGCGGGATCAGGATGCCGAGGGTGCCGGCGTTGCAGATCACGCCCGCGGCAAATTCCTTGGTGTAGCCGACCTGGCGCATGCCGGCGATCACGATGGTGCCGATGGCGACGACGGTCGCCGGCGACGAGCCGGAGAGGGCGGCGAAGAGCATGCAGGCGAAGACGCCGGCGATCGCGAGCCCGCCCTGGAAATGGCCGACGCAGGCGATGGCGAAGCGGATGATTCGTTTCGCGACGCCGCCTGTGGACATGAAGGTGGAGGCGAGGATGAAGAACGGGATGGCGAGCAGGGTGTAGTGGCCGGCGAAGGCGTTGAAGAGCGTCTGGGCGATGGAGCCGAGAGAGGCCTGCGAGTAGATCAGCAAGAAGATGACGGAGGAGAGGCCAAGGGAGATCGCGATCGGCACGCCGATCAGGAGAAAGCCGATGACCATGGCGAAGAGGAAGAAGACGTCCATGGCTCAGTTCCCCCCGCGGTCAGGCGTCCGGTCGACGTTGGCCGACGCCTCGGCCACCAGCTCTTCGGCCTCGTGGCTGGCGATCAGGCGGTCGGTCTCGCCCCGAAAGATCTGCCAGGCGGCCTGGATGAAGCGGAAGGTGATCAGGACCATGCCAAGCGGGAGGGCGAAATAGGGGATGAAGCGGGGCATCTTGTTGTAGGCCTCGCCCTCGTTCATGAGCGGCTCGATGAAGCGCAAGATCTCCGGCATGGGGATGTCGTTCACCTCATACCAGACCTGCCGCCCGATGAAGGGACTCCAATATTGCCAGGCCCCGATCAGGAGGAGGATCGCGAAGGCGAGGCAGCAGATGACGGAGAGGATGGCGAGGATGCTGCGGGTTGCCGGTGAGACGGCGTTGATGACGATGTCGACGCCGAGATGGGTGCGGGTCTTGATGCAATAGGAGGCACCCAGGAGGACCAGCCAGGCGAAGAGGAAGACCGTGGTTTCGAGGGCCCAAAGAATATTGCTGTTGAAGACGTAGCGGGCGACGACATTGGCGAAGGTGATGACGGTCATCAGGCCCAGGATCAGCGCGATCAGCGATTCTTCTAGGGTATCCATCAGGCCGCCATTCTTGGCATCCCCGGTCATCAGCCACATCCTCTTAATCTAAGATTGCAAGGGCCGACGGATCATTCATCCGTCGGCCCTAAGCGTCAAGCGACCATTTATCGTTAGTTTACAGCGTTATAGGACACGGCTTTCTCGATGACATCGGCGCCGATATCGTCCGCGAACTGATCCCAGACGGGCTTCATCGCATCGACCCAGGCCTGGCGCTGCTCAGGCGTGAGCTCGCGCACCTCGGTGCCGGCGTCGATCACCGCCTGCCTGTTCTCTGCGTTGACCGCGGTGGACTCGGCATTCCGGGTCTGGGTGACCTCGCCAAGGATGGTCGTGAACTGGGTGCGCACGTCCTCGGGCAAGCCGTCCATGAAGTCGGTGGAGGCGACCACGAGATAGTCGATGATGCCGTGGTTGGTCTCGGTGACGCCGTCCTGCACCTCGAAGAATTTCTGGCCGTAGATGTTGGACCAGGTGTTCTCCTGGCCGTCGACGACACCGGTCTGGAGCGCGCCATAGACCTCCTTGAAGGCCATCTTCTGCGGGTTGGCGCCGAGCGTTTCGAACTGCGCCTGGAGCACGTCGGACGGCTGGACACGGAACTTCAGCCCGGTAGCGTCTTCAGGCGTCAAAAGCGGCTTGCTCGCCGACATCTGCTTCATGCCGTTATGCCAGAACGCAAGACCGATCAGCCCGCGGCGCGTCATGGCTTCCTTCAGCGCCTGGCCGTCTTCGGACTGCTGGAAGCGGTCGACGGCGTTGATGTCCTCGAAGACGAAGGGCAGGTCGAACAGGCGAAATTTCTTGGTGAAGGTCTCGAACTTTGAGAGCGACGGCGCTGCGAGCTGGACGTCGCCGGCGAGCATCGCCTCGAGCACCTTGTCGTCGTCGTAAAGGCTGGAGTTCGGGAAGACCTCCATGCAGGCCTTGCCGTTCATCTCGTCATTGACGCGCTGCTCGAGGAGTGAAGCGGCAATGCCCTTTGGGTGCTTGTCGGTGTTGGTGACATGGCTGAACTTGATGACGATTTCGCCGTCGTCGCAGGCAGCCAGGGCCGGAGCGGCGCCGAGGGAGAGCGAGGTCGCTAATGCGACGCCGGCAGCGGTAAGAACAGAAGTTTTCAGCATATCTTTGATGCCTCCTGATTGGCGGTTTGCCCGCGATTTTCCAGCGGGACGTGGATCCTATCCAAGCAAAGCGCGTGCCAAAGAGTCTATAATCAATGGTTTCAGAGAGTTAACCAAACAAAAATAGAGCGGCGTCTCGGATTTGTGCGGATTGTCGCACAGGCAGCGAGGGCGTTTGTGCGGCTTTCCACACAAATGTGCTATTCGAAATGATCGTGCTTCAAGCCGTATTTCTTAAGCTTGTCGTAAAAGGTGCGGCGCGGCAGCCCGAGCTTCTCGATGGCATCGGCCGCGCAGCCCTTACTCTCCCTGAGCGCCTGCGCGATAACCGTTTTTTCGAAGGCTGCGACCTGCTCGGGAAGGGAGGCACGTGCGCGGACAGTTTCGAGGTCCGCGGCTTCGAGGCCGAACGTTTCGTCACCGCCGAAGAGAACGACACGCTCGGCCAGATTTCGAAGCTCACGCACATTGCCCGGCCAGTCATGCTGCATCAGGGCCTGCAGCTCCGCAGCGCTGACCGCCGGCGGTTCACGTTCATAGCGGGCGGCCGCAGCGAGGAGGAAGTGCTGGAGAAGCAGCGGGATATCGTCGCGCCGTTCGCGAAGGGGCGGCAGATCCACGGTCGCCACATGGAGGCGGTAGTAGAGATCCTCGCGAAAGCGGCCCTCATCGGCCTCGATGCGCAGGTCGGCCTTGGTCGCGGCGATGACGCGAAAGTCCACGCCGATCTGGCGGTTCGAGCCGACACGCTCGACCGAACGTTCCTGGAGCACACGAAGCAGCGCGATCTGAACGGGCAGCGGCATGCTCTCGATCTCATCCAGGAACAGTGTGCCGCCATCGCTATGCTCGATCTTGCCGACACGCTTGGTCTTGGCGTCGGTGAAGCTGCCGGCCTCATGGCCGAAAAGCTCGCTTTCGACGAGATGATCGGGGATGGCGCTGGCATTGACAGCAACAAACGGACCGTCTCGCCGAGAACTGTGCTGATGAACGAAGCGTGCCGCGACCTCTTTGCCGGCGCCCGTCTCGCCGTGGATGAGAATGTCAGCATCGGTCTCCGCCACGGTGAGCAGGCGATGTTGTACCCGGCGCATGGTCTCGGTGCGGCCGATCAGCCGCGGGCCGAGGGTGTCCTGCGCCTTCAGCTCCCGGCGAAGGGCTCGGTTCTCAAGCGTCAGCCGCCGTTTCTCCAACGCTCTTCCGACCACCTCAACCAGGCGATCGCTGGCAAAGGGTTTCTCGATGAAGTCATAAGCGCCATCGCGCATCGCCTCGACGGCGGTGTCGACATCGCCGTGGCCCGTGATCAGCACGACCGGCAAGTCACGATCGATGGCAAGGGCGGCGCGCATGAAGGCAAGCCCATCCATATCAGGCATCTTGATGTCCGAGACCACGACGCCCGGCCAATCAAGTCCAAGCTGATCCAGCGCCTGCTTGGCCCTCTCGAAAACCTGCACCTCCCGGCCATCAAGCTCCAGCGCCTGCTTGCCGGCAAGCCTGATATGCGGCTCGTCGTCCACGAGAATGACTTGGTTTGCAGGGCTCATGCTGTCGAACCGCTCGCCTCGGCATGCTGAAGATCGATGGTAAAGCTAGCGCCGCCGTCTTCGCGATTGGCCGCCGACAGTCGCCCGCCCATATCCTTAATAATACTCGCCGATAGAGAGAGACCAAGGCCGAGCCCTTTGCCGACATCCTTGGTCGTGAAGAACGGATCGAAGATCTTGTCGATGATCGCCTCATCGATACCGGTGCCGCGATCGGCGACCACAAGCTTCACGCGACCGCCTTCGACGATGGATGCCACCGACAGGGTCTTGGCACCTTGGCCATCGACCGTTTCCATCGCATCGATCCCATTTTGGATGAGGTTCCCGAGCACCTGCTGCAGCCCTACCGGCTCGGCGAGCGCCTTCGCGTCGTCGCCATGATAGACGACCTCGAAGATATCGTCGGCGTTGGCCTTTTCGACCTGATCGATGGTCGACCGGATCAGCGGTTGGAGCGCTACCGGCTCGGTGCGGGTTGCCTGGCTTCTGGCGAGCACCTTCAAATCCTTGGTGATCTTGCCAATCCTCTCCGTAAGGTCGCCGATCAGGACGAGATTCTCAGCCGCCGATTCGCCTTGCCCGCGTGTCAAGAATGTACGGGCGTTGTCAGCATAGGCCCTGAGAGCCGCAAGCGGTTGGTTGAGCTGATGCGCAATCCCGGCCGAGAGCTGGCCAAGGGCAGCAAGCTTACTGGTCTGGACGAGTTCCGTTTGTGCCTCGCGAAGGGCGTGTTCCTTGGCAATGCGCTCGTCGATCTCGACCTGCAGATGCCTGTTCGCTTCCCGAAGCTCGCTGGTTCGGTTCTCGACCCGTTGCTGCAGGAGGCGGTTCGCATCTTCCTTGATCCGAAGCGTTCGCTGCAGGGCGAGCCGCCGCTGCGCGACAACGCCGATCAAGAGCGCCAGGCTGATCAGCCCGAGCAAGGTTACCCAGCGCAACAGCCGAACCTGGTCGCGAACCGGCGCTGTCTCTACGAGCAGATATATGTCCCAACCGAGCCGGGCGATCGGTCTCGCAAGACATATCTGCTCGCCCGGTTGCGTCACGGCGCCCGTTCGGCAAGCCTTGTAAGGCGGTAACGGGGCGTTCGCATCAGTCTCAGCAACGGCGTCGAGGCGCTCGAAATGACGGCGCTGGTCAGAACTCAGGAGAATGGTCCCCTCCTGGTCGACAACCAGGATGTGCTGTTCGGCCAAGCGCCACAGAAGCTCGGCGTGATCCAGGCTTACGGCCACGATCAGGAGTGCGGGATCCTCTCCGGGGCGAGCAATCCGCCTCACAAAAACATAGCGGCGAGCACGATCCTCTCCTGCAGTCCCGAAGGCCCGCCCGAGCCCGCTCGTAAGAGCCATGTTGAATGCTGGCTGCTGTTGCAACCAATCGATGATCGCTTCGGCCTTATCTGGATCATTGTCATGATCGGCGATCAGCTGACCACCCGCATCGACGATCATGGCGCTTTCGACACCGGACAAGTCGGCGTAGCGTCGAAGCCTGGCCCGTGCAGCACCGATCTCCTCAGCATCCCCGCCAATGACGGCACGAAGAATGCGCGGATCGCCGGCCAGCATGGACAATGCCGCGGGATAATCGGCGAGATCACCCAGAAGACCCGATGCATGGACGTCGAGGCTGCTGCCCAAGCTA